>DATJZK010000095.1:0-9747 GCA_035499145.1 Thermoplasmata archaeon | reverse complement strand
TACATCGTGCACGGGCGGAACTCGGACGCCGAGCTCAAAGCGCTGTTCGCGGACGACCGGCGCCACCCGAAGGACTGGCGCGGGTTCGACGCGTACGCGAAGCGGGTCTGGGCGGGCGTGGAGGCGACCGCGCGGGGCGCCACGCCTCGGTTCCTCGCCCGGCGCACGTCGGTGTTCTGGATGCCGGGACGCTACACGGTCGGCGACGCGTTCCTGCAGGCGACCGTCGAGGAGGCCCACCACCTCGGGGAGGTGATCGCCGCCCTCTGGCAGGACGGCACGGCGCCCCCCGAGATGACCTGGATAGGTCGCCGACGCTCCGTGCGCTGACCGCGGCGGGGACGCCGCGGCGTGGTCCAAGGGCGGGCCGGGTCACTTCGGCGCGAACCGCGCGGTGAAGTGCGGCAGGTGCTCGGGACGGTACGTCATCCGGAGCCCCCGGACCCCGGCCCGGCGGGCGTAGACACGACCGACCACGTCGGCGACGTAGGCAAGGTGGCTCGCGGAGTAGACGCGGCGGGGGATCGCCAGCCGGACGAGCTCGAGCCCGCGGGCGGCCTCGGCCCCGGTCTTCTCGAACATCAGCGCGCCGACCTCGACCGCGCGCACGCCCCCTTCGCGGTACAGCTCGACGACCAGCGCCTGGCCGGGAAGGTCGTCGTCGCCGAGGTGGGGCAGGAACCGCCGGACGTCGAGGTAGACCCCGTGGCCCCCGATCGGGCGGAGGAGGGGGACTCCGTGGGCGTCGAGGAGCCGCGCGAGGTAGCGGACCTGGCCGATCCGGTGGGCGAGGTACTCGAGGTCGCTCCCCTCCTCGAGCCCGACGCTGATCGCCTCGAGGTCGCGCCGGGCCAGCCCTCCGTACGTCGAGAACCCCTCGTACAGGATCAGGCCCTCCGTGAGCCGCTCGGCGAGCGTCGCGTCACGCGTCGCGACGAACCCGCCGATGTTGACGAGCCCGTCCTTCTTCGCGCTCATCGTCGCCCCCGCCGCGAGGTCGAAGAACGACCGGCCGATCTCGCGGATCGACCGCGACCCCTGCCCCGGCTCGCGCTCCCGGACGAGGTAGGCGTTCTCCGCCCATCGGCACATGTCGAGGTAGACCGGCACCCGGTGCGACGCGGCGATGCGGGCGACCTCGCGGAAGTTCTCGAGGGAGACCGGCTGCCCGCCCCCGGTGTTGTTCGTGATCGTGACCATCACGAGCGGGACGTTCTCCGCCCCCTCGGTGGCGAGAAGCTTCTCGAGGGCGGCGAGGTCGACGTTCCCCTTGAACGGGTGCGGGCTTTCCGGGTCGTACGCCTCGGCGATCGCGAGGTTGACGGGCGTCGCCCCCTGGTGGACGACGTGCGCCTGGGTCGTGTCGAAGTGCATGTTGCTCGGGACGATCGAGCCGCGGCGGCAGAGGTTCGAGAACAGGAGGTTCTCGGCCGCCCGTCCCTGGTGGGTCGGGAGGATGTGGGGGAATCCGGTGAGGGCGTGCACGGCCCGCTCGAAATGGGCGTAGTTCCGGCTCCCCGCGTACGTCTCGTCGCCGACCATCATCGCGGCCCACTGGCGGTCGCTCATCGCCCCGGTGCCGGAGTCGGTGAGGAGGTCGATCCGCACGTCGTCCGACCGGAGATTGAACAGGTTGTAGTGCGCCTGCTCGAGCGCCCGCTCCCGCTCCTCCCGGGTCGGATTCGGGATCCGCTCGACGACCTTGGTGCGGTACGGCTCGAACGGAAGCCCGTCGGCCCGGGAATCGGTCATGCCGGGCGGAGCGGGCCCGGGCTATTTATCTCGCCCCCGGCCGCCGGTAAGGCGGCCCCCCGCGGCCCGGACGCCCGGCGCGGTGTCTCGTCTCGGTCGCCGGCGTCGATCGGCGGGCCTAGACGATCACCTCGTCCGGCGCCCCTCCGAGGAGGGGCACGGCCGCGGGGGGGCATCGGGAAAGGAGGGCGGCCGGGGGAAGCGCGGCCGAGGGGTCCGGCCGCCCGGCCGGCCCCGGCACGAACACCACCCGGACCGACAGATGGCCGGGGGCGAGGATCGTGACGGTCCCGATCGACGGGGTCGGGTTGTCAACCCCGACGGCGGGAACGTAGAACGAGTAGCTCCCGTTCGGAAGCGCGGCCTCGGCCGATCCGCGAGAGGAGTTGACGACGGTGACGGTCGACAACGGGAGGGGACCCGTGAGACGCACCGACCACGCGGTCCCGGGCGCGAGGCCCCGCTCGTGGAAGACGACCGTCTCGGTGAGGAGGCGGAACTTCACCGACTTCACGAGGGGGTGGTCCGGCACGGTGAGCGCTCCGTGCTTCGCACCGCCGAACCGATACAGGCTGGGCTTCCCGACCGCGAAGTGGAAATGCGCCCCGACCGGCTCGAGGAAGGCGATCGACGCGCCGGTGCCGGTCGAGAGGTTCGAGGCGGTCCCGCCCGGCGCGCCTCGGACGGAGGTCGGGGTGAGCGTCACGGTCCACGCGACGCCCGCGGCGAGCCCGGGCCACGTCGCATCGAGGGTCTCCGAGAAAACGACCGGCTGGAGCGCTCCGAAGTGCAGCGTGATCACGGTGGACCGGACGATGACGGCGGAGCCGTAGGTCGTGCCGGCCGGGCCGGTGACGCGGGCGACGCCGTACCCCGCCGGCGCGCTGATCGAAAACGTCAGCGTGCCGTTCGGCGCGAGGAACTCGGCCGTCGCACCCCCCGCGGTGACGTTGCTCGAGTCGTGGAGCTGGATCGGCGCCCCGGCGCTCACCGAGAAGTGGCTGCCGAGCGGAAGACCCGTCTCCCGGAACGTGACGGTCTGCTCGTACGGGGCGTAGGCGATCTGGAAGTACAGCTGGTCTTCGCTCCCCCCGATCATCGGGTTGGTGTTGAGCGAGCCGAGGTCGATCCACGGCGCCGCCTCCTCGAACGCGTTGTCCTGGCCGAGCCACGCGTACATGCCGAGCCCGTTCGTGATCTGCTCGACGAGGTTGTACTCGAGCACCTGGGCGGCGGGGTTCGTGAGATTGGCCGGCGCACGGATCCCGTCGACCGCGTCCGAGTAGGCGATCCCCTGACAGGTCGAGCTCAGCCGTCCGGCGCCGGGGTTCGCCGCCGCGTGCGCCCAGAAGACCAGGTCGGCGAACGAGGCGCCGTAGTGCCCGCACGCCGAGATGTTGCCCGCGGACTGCGCGCCGTAGCCGACCTGGGACGCGAACGAGTCGATCGTCGCGTACAGCCCGTGGGGGCTGATCTCGGGCGTCAGGTAGTCGGTCGGCTCGGGGAAGTCGGGGACCCAGCCGAAGCCGAGGACCGACGGGAGCGGGTTGCCGCTCGACGGAACGACGATCAGGTCGAGATACTGCGTGAAGGTGAGATTGAGCTGGAACGGCCGCAGGGCCCCGGAACTGATCGACCGGACCTCGGCGATCCAGTCCTGCGCCTCGGCCGCGAGGTCGGGCGCCCCGTCGACGGTCGCGATCGGCCACGTGCACGGCGTCGCCACCGCGCACGCCGCGAGCTCGGGATCGTAGTACGCGGAGGCGGGATCGTTCACCTGGGCCCACCACCACGCCGCCCCTCCGGTGTCCGCCGGGGAGGGGTCCGGATCGCCCGCGGGGAACGAGACGTTCACCGGATAGTAGTTCCCCATCCCGAGCGGGATCGGGCCGCCCGCCATCTGGACGTGCGGAACGCCGTCGACCGTGTCGACGGTGCGCTCGACCGTGGTGTAGGGGAAGGCGTGGACGTAGAACTCGCGCACTCCCACGTCCGTGAAGAAGTCGGCGGGTATCGTCGGGATCGGGGCGGCCGGGAACTCGGACGTGTAGACCGTACGATCCCAGAGCAGACCGAGGCCCGAGAACTGCTGCTCGAGGGTCGAGAAGACCTCGAGGTTGTAGGAGTGACGGAAGAAGCAGGAAGGCAGGGGCGCGCAGCTCGGGATGTAGTTCAGTAGGTCGGCCGTCTGGGCGTTGATCGCCCCGACTCCCGGGGGCTGCGACGACTCCCAGTAGACGTTGACGGTGGGCTGGTACGCTCCCACCGCGGGATCGCAGTAGCCGGCGTACGTCGCCACGCCCCCCGCGCCCGAGCAGCCCGACGGCGGCCGGTAGGCGGGGCTCGCCCGGAGCTGGTACGTGGTGCCCGGGATCACGGCGCCGTCGTACGGGCCGCTCCCGACCATGCTCCACTGCACCTGCGGATCGACCGCCGGCCAGCCCTCGGAAGCGTTCTCGAACGCGTCCCAGGCGTACGGCCCGACCGATGCGAGATACGACGTCCACGCCGGGGACGAGGTCGTGTTCCCGCCGTCGGGCAGGAGGCACGGTCCGCCCCCATCGATCACCGAGCGGTTGCGGTTCCCCCAGCCCGGCATCCCAGCCCGTTCGTAGCTGAACCACCCGCACGGAACGACGCTGCCCCCGAGGTTGTTGGCGACAAGCGCCAGGAAGTACGGCCAGACCGTGCCGCTGCCGTTCGCGACGAACGTGAGGCATCCGTGCTCGTGCGCGATCGCCGACGCCGGGCAGAGCGTCGAATCGTTCACCCGCATCGAGCCGAGGATGGCGTCGGGGGTCGTGTTGTACGGAGCGTGGAGGCCCCCGTCGAACCTCGCCGACCCGAACGGAAGGAGCGCTTGGGAGAGCAGCCAGCCGGGGGTCTTGGCGACATACGGGAGGTCCGAGAAGGCGAGGGCGCGCGCGACCGAGAACATCGCGTCGGTCGGATAGACCCCCCACGACGCGCCGGTCGCCGGGTCGTAGAACCGCGCCTGGCCATCGATGACGAACGTCCAGTCGACCGGGGCCCCGCCGACGAAACCCGTGAGGTTCGCGCCGAAGTCCGTGGTGCACTGCACCGTTCCGGGAACGCAGACCGCCAGGGTCGGGACGAACGACGCGGTCGAGGTTCCGTCGTAGTTGACGAGGGTCTCGTAGACGTTGTCGATCGGCTCCTCGCTGACGGTGTCGTACGCGACCGCCGGGTCGACCGAGGTCGCCCCGCCCGGCGCGAGCTCGTACGAGTTCAGGATCCCCGGGTGCGGCGAACCGTACTCCGGAGTTGCAGCGGCCGCGGGGCCGCTCGCAGCCGACGGAACGGACGACGACGAGAGCATCGGTTCGGTCGCCGCGCGGGCTCCCGTAGCGGGACCCGCGGCGGCGAGGCCGCTTCCGACGAACACCGCGACCAGAACGACCGACGCAACCGCCGTGACGGAACCCCCCGGTCCGGCGGCGCCGGCCCACCTCGGGGACATCGACCGCACCCTCGGTTCCGAGAGCGATTCTGGCTACTTACGGGACCCGACGACTTATTCCATTGTTATTCTGAAACTCGGGTCCGACCGACCCGTTGAGGGGGCGTGCCCGTCGAGCGGAAGTTCGATTATCTCCCCCGGCCGGTTCCGACCGACCGATGCTCGCGAAGCACATGGCCACGGCACCGAAGGGGACGTACTGCTTCGGGTGCAACCAAACGATCGACGGGGGGGCTCCGGCGGTCCGTTTCGAGAGCGACCTCGTGCCCGCCCCCGACCGGGCGGAGCTCGCCCACCTCTACTTCCACCCCGGACATCTGATCCGGTTCGCGCGACGCCGCAACTGGACCGACCTCGCCGCCGAGATCGAGCGGGGCGGGGTCTCCGGCTACTGACCGTCAGAGGGGAGACGGCCGGTCCGACCCCGCCTCGCCCGACGCGACCAGGGACGATCCGAGAAGCTCGTCGGCGATCCGCTCGGCGATCGCGAACGCCGCGGTGGCGGCGGGCGACGGAGCGTTGAGCACGTGGAGCGCCCGCTCGCCCCGGACGAAGACAAAGTCGTCCTCCATCGTGCCGTCCGGACGGACCGCCTGGGCCCGGACTCCGCTCGTCCGCGCGCCGAGGTCGGTTCGATCGACCCCGGGCCAGACCGTGCGGATCGCGGAGAGGAACTCCCCCGGGCTCCAGGACCGGAGCCACTCACGGGCGGCGAGCCGACCGTAGCGACGGGCGAGACCGATCGTCCCGGCGAACCCGGCCATCCCCCACAGTTCGCGGAGCTCCCACTCCCCCGGGCGGTACCCTTCGCGGGCCAGCGCCAGGGCGGCGTTCGGTCCGGCGAGCAGCTCGCCGTGGACCGTCGGGGTCAGGTGGACGCCGAGGAACGGGACGTCAGGATCCGGCACCGGATAGACGAGACACGGGACGTCGCGGGCGATCCGCGCGGAGAGCCGATAGAAGTCGCCCCGGAACGGGACGATGCGCACCGACGGGCGGGTCCCCATCGCCTCGGCCAGCCGGTCGGCCCCGAGCCCGGCGCAGTTCACTACCCGAGTAGCCTCGAGTGGGGACCCCCCGGCCCAGAAGCGCCAACCGCCGGGCGCGGCGTCGGCCCGCGCCACCGGCCGATCGGTGAGGATCGCGTGACCGGCCGCCCGGAGCTCGGCCGCAAGGCGCTCGGCGACCGCCGGGTAGTCGATGATCTCGGCGGTGGGGATCTCCAGGCCCGCAACCCCCGAGACCCCCGGAAGTCGGTCCTTCAGCGCCTTCCCGTCGAGCGCTCGGACCCCGCCCACTCCGTTGGCCCGGGCGCGGGACTCGATCGTCGCGAGGCCGGGGAGTTCGTGCGGTCCGCGGGCCACGATCAGCTTGCCGATGCGGCGGTGGGCGATCCGGTTCGTCTCCGCGTAGCGGAGGAGCGACTCCCGCCCCTCCCGGCAGAGCCGGGCCTTCAGCGATCCCGGCACGTAGTAGGCGCCGGAGTGGACGACGCCGCTGTTGTGTCCGGTCTGGTGCGCCCCGACCCCGGACTCCTTCTCGACGACCGCGATCGACCAGTCGGGCCGGCGCGCCCCGATCGCCCGGGCCGCGGTGAGCCCGACGATGCCGGCCCCGACCACCGCGAGATCGAACCGTTCGCTCATGATCGACCGAGCCCGCGAGGGCCGTCACGGGGGCCGAGCCCAGACTCGGAGAAGAGCGTTGACCCGCGGGGGCGCTACCAGTCGACGACCGCGGTGACGCTCCACGCCCGGACGAGCTGCTCGCCCAGCGCGGTGAGCGCGAGGACCGGCGGCGCGCCCCGCCGCTCGACGAGGCGTTCGGCCTCCGCCCAGGCGAGGGAGCTCTGGAGCGCTTCGGGGATCTCGCCGACCGTCGGGAAGACGAACAGCTGGAGCAGACGGACGGCCGGTTCCCGGGAACGCGACAGCACAACGTGCGAGTGGTGGTCCCCGAGCGTGCGGAGCACCTCCGGGGCGATCTTCGGGGGGATCTCCCGCAGGTCGTACGGGCAGAGGAACCGGGACTGGTCCCGGGGCTGCTCGTCGAACCACCGCTCGTACTCGAGGTGCTCCGGCACGGTCTCGATCGACCAGTGGCGCGTGATCGTCTCCCCCGCGGCGGTGACGCCGTCCGGGTGCTCCGCGAGGAAGGCGCGGACCGCCGACGACGGGCGAATCTGCCCCTCCTGGGCGGCGACCTGGCCCTCGGGGAGGATCGCGACGCAGCCGACGTGGTCGGGGGCCCGGACCGCGAGCGACTCCCGGTACTCCTTCGCCGTCTCCGCGTCCGAGACGAAGTAGCGCGCGGAGCGGGGGGACGGGGCGCCCGCGAGGAAGGCGACGGCGTTCTCGCCGGACTCCTTCCGGCTCGAGTGCAGGCTCAGCACGTGCCCGCCAGTAGGGACCTCCTGAGCGCTCTCGATGATCTCGACCATCAGAGTACCGTTCTCTACGCTCGGCGCCCCTTCTTGAACCCTTCGAATCCGGCGGGGGGGTGGCGTAGGACGTTCGACCTTGCCGGGGAGGCTACCAGATCCGTACCGTGGGCGGCAGGGGGCCCGGAGCGGGTCCCGAAGAGGGGAACGCCGCATGGAACGGCGGGAACGCCCGCAGCGGGGTCACCGCACGGCAGCTTCCGGGCGCGTGGGTGTCGACCGTCAGCCGCTGGCGGAGCGCCTCCTCCCGGCACTGGGTGCGCCAGACCTGCGCCCACGAGAGGAAGAACCGCTGCTCGGGGGTGAACCCGTCGATCGGCCGGCGGCCGTCCGGCGCCTCGGCCAGCCGGCGCTGGAGCGCCTCGTAAGCGAGGCTGATCCCCCCGAGGTCGGCGATGTTCTCCCCGAGCGTGAGCTCGCCGTTGACGTGGACCCCGGGGAGCGGCTCAACCGCCGCGTAGAGCGCGACGACCTCCCGGGCCCGGGCCGTGAACTCGGCCGCGTCCGCGGCGGTCCACCAGTCGCGGAGGTTGCCTTCGGCGTCCGACTTGCGTCCCTGGTCGTCGTAGCCGTGCGTGATCTCGTGGCCGATGACCGCTCCGATCCCGCCGTAGTTGACGGCGTCGTCGAGCGTGGCGTCGAAGAACGGCGGCTGGAGGATCCCGGCCGGGAAGAAGATCTCGTTCTGGGTCGGGTCGAAGTACGCGTTCACCGTCGGCGGCGTCATCCCCCACTCGGCCGGGTCGACGCGCTCGCCGATGCGGGCGAACCGTCGCCGCGCGTCGAACGCCGCGGCGCGCTGGACGTTCCCGAGGTAGTCGCCGGGGTCGAGACGGATCGACGAGTAGTCCCGGAAGGTGTCGGGATGGCCGATGCGGGCGACGAACCGCTCGAACTTCGCGACCGCCTGCCGCCGGGTCTCGGGCGACATCCAGTCGAGCGTCCGGAGCCGGTCGAAGAAGACGGCCCGAAGGTGGCCAACCATCCGGTCCATCCGAGCCTTCGCCTCGGGGGGGAAATGCGCCGCCACGAACAGCTGCCCGAGGGCTTCTCCGAGCGCTTCGTCGACGACCGTCACCGCCTTCTTCCAGCGCGGTTCGGGCGTCGGCTGGCCGAGGAGCGTCCGGTGGAAGAAGGCGAAATCCTCCGCCTCGACGGCAGAGGAGAGGTAGGGGGCGCCGGCGTGCAGCAGCTGCCAGCGCACGTACGCCTTCCATTCGGAGATCGGACGCCGCGCGAGCAGACCTCCGACGGCGGTAAAGAACTCGGGCTGCCCGACGACGACGTGGGGGACGCCCTGCACGCCCCGGGCCGCCAGATACGAGTCGAGCGGCAACCCGGGAAACTGGCCGGGGAGGTCGGACGCGGCCACTCGGTGGTAGTTCCGCTCCCGGTCCCGTAGATCGGTCCGGCTCCGGCTCGCGTCGGCGAGCTCGGACTCGAGGGTTACGATCGTCGCGCTCGCGGCCGCCGCGGTCTCCGTGGAATCCCCTACCAGACGGAGCATTCGGGCGACGTGTGCGCCGAACTCTCGCCGGACCTCGGCGAACTGCTCCGCTCGGTAGTACTCCCGGTCGGGCAGGGAGAGCCCGCCCTGGAACATGTACAGGGCATAGCGGTCGCTCTGTTTCCAGTCGGGGATCGCGAACGCCTCGAACAATCCGTCGACCCCGAGAGGATGGAGCTCGCCGAGCAGCGCCGTCAGCGCGACCGGATCCGCGACACGGTCGATCTGACCAAGCGTCTCCTGCAAGGGGCCGAGTCCGAGCTTCTCGATACGGTCCGTGTCCATCGCGGACTGGTAGAACACCCCCACCTGGCGGGACGCCCCCGGCGGAGCGTGGGGAGCCGCGGCGCGGGCCTCCTCGAGCAGGCGGCCGAGCAGCTCGACGTTCCGTTCTCGGAGCTCACCGAAGGCGCCCCAGATCACGCGGTCGGCCGGGATCGGGTGCGTCCGCTGCCAGGTCCCGTTGGCGTAGGCATAGAAATCGGTCGTGGGGTCGGCCTGCCGATCCATGTACTCTACCGAGAATCGCGGCGGCGGGCGCGCTGGGGGGACCATCGACGGAGCCGA
>DATJZK010000094.1:0-14266 GCA_035499145.1 Thermoplasmata archaeon | reverse complement strand
AGAGGCCTGACGGCGGCCGCGCGGAACTCCCGCCTCCCCCTTACCCAACGCCAGATTGAAGTGCTCCGAAGCAAGACGCCGGTCCTCGCGAACCCCGATGCTCGATCGCCCCCCCTCCGATCTGCCGTTCGAATTGCGCTTCGAGTACGCGAACGAAAACCGCCAAGCGACGATCAATCTCGGCGGGATGGGCGTCACCATCCTCACTTTCCTGCTGATCTTCCTCTACGACCGGTTCTCCACGGGAGGGATCGATCAGGCGCTGTTCCAGGTCACGCTCGGCGCGGTCGTCGTGAGCATCTTTTTCCTGGGGGTGGCGGGCACGTACTACTACCTCCTCCTGGAGGCGCTCGAACGGGGGGCCGGCCCGCGGGCGCGGCTTCTGGCGATCGCCGACGCGTCGTTCGTGATCGGCCTGGCGCTCCTCCTGCTCGAACCGGCCCTGATCCTGATCACGCTCGGCATCTACGACGTCGGGACGCTGGCTGTCGTGCTCTGGGCCGTCAGCCTGTTCTTGATCGCCCGGGGTCGCACCCAGCTTGGCGGGGCCCCTAAGCTGAGCGCCGGATAGACCGACGGCCCGGTCTTCCTTCTGCCCGAAGCAGTCCTGCCGCGCGCCCGTCTGCGCCGGCTCCACGGGGGAAGTGACCGGCGACCCCGTTCGAGAGTTAAGTATCGACCTCCGGTCTGGGGCCGATGGGCCGCCGGGAACTCGTCGAACGCCGTCTGTCGGAGATCGCGGGCCTCGCGCCGGGCCCGTCCCGTCGGGGCCACGCGAACCCGTTCTTTCTCGGCGAGACCGAGATCGCCCACTTTCACGGGGATCGCCGCATCGATATCCGGCTCACGAAGGAGTGGATCCTCCAACGGCGGGCGGAGGGGACCTGGGACGATCGGGTACGTACGCACGGACCGAACTCTCACTGGGGCGCCCTCGAGCTCGCCTCCGAATCCGACGTCGAGCTGGCCGTTGCTCTCGTGCGGGCGGCAGCCCGGACCAACGCTCCGAGGTAGACCTCCGCGGGAAGGGCCGCGGGCCGACCGAGCGACGCGCACCGCGGGGCCGGTCCCTCTGGTTACGGTCGGGATATCAAAGGTTGAAATCCCCCCGTGACCCACGGTCCGCGGAGATTCCGTGTCCTCGACCGCGACCGACAGCGCCGACGTGATCTGCGCCGACGACCTCCGGGTCGTCTACCCGGCAGGGAAACGGGGCGGGACCGGGACCCGCGCCGTCGACGGCGTGACGTTCCGCGTCCGTCGGGGAGAGATCTTTGGCTTCCTCGGTCCGAACGGGGCGGGGAAGACCACGACGATCTCGGTCCTCACGACCCTCCTCGCGCCGTCCAGTGGCCGGGCGACGGTCGCGGGTCTCGACACCACCGTTTCCGCCCCGGAGGTCCGCCGACGGATCGGGCTCGTCTTCCAGTCCTCCACCGCGGATTCGGAGCTGACGGGGCGCGAGAACCTCACTCTCGAGGCGGGCCTGTACGGCTTCAGTCCCGCCGAGATCGCCCCGCGGATCGAGGAAGTCCTGCGGCGGGTGGAGCTTTCCGCGGTCGCCGACCGACTCGTCAGTACCTACTCGGGGGGCATGCGGCGCCGGCTCGAGCTCGCGGCGGGGCTGATCCACGACCCGAAGATCGTCTTCCTCGACGAGCCGACGCTCGGCCTCGACCCGCAGGGGCGGGCCGGCTTCTGGCGGTACATCCGCGACCTGCGCGACACGGAGGGGATCACGGTGTTCCTGACCACCCATTACCTGGAGGAGGCCGATCAGCTGTGCGATCGGATCGCAATCATCGACCACGGCCAGATCATCGCGACCGGATCGCCCGGTGAGCTCAAGGATCGGATGGGCGGCGACACCCTGTCGGTCCGCACCGCCCCCGGGGCCGGCGACCTGGAGCCGGTCGTCCGCGCGATCCCGGGGATCACGGCGGTCCTCCGGGAGGACGGAGGGTACCGGTTGAAATGCGCCCGCGGGGACGCCCTGGTGTCGAAGGTCGTACTGGCCGCGCAAAGCGCGGGGATCTCGATCGAACAGCTGGCCGTCCATAAGCCGAGCCTGGACGAGGTGTTCCTCGAGCTGACCGGTCACGCGTACCGCGAGGAGGGGACCGGCGCCGATGAGCCGGCCGAGGGGCCCGTTCCGCCCGCGGCGGCGAGCCCGACCGCCACCGCACCCTCGAAGCACGGAGGCGCCTGATGTACCGCGAGATCGTTTCGCTCATGCGTCGCGAGTACCTGAAGTGGATCCGCGCGCCGACGTGGGTCATCTCCGGGCTGCTGAGCCCGGTCCTGTACCTCGTGCTGTTCGGCCAGGCGTTCGACCTCGCGAAGCTGCTGCCGCCGAACGTTCCGGGCTCGACGATTGTTCGGGTGCTGCTCGGGGCTCCGAACTACTTCTCCTACTTCGCGATCGGGATGGTCGCGTTCGCCGCCGCGACCGCCGCGATGTTCTCCGGGACGGGCGTCATCTTCGACAAGCAGCTCGGGATCCAGCAGCGGATCATCTCGACGCCCACCTCCCGCGGGGCGATCTTCTCGGCCTACCTGCTCTTCCGGGGGGTGCTCACGCTCATCCCGGCGTTCCTCGTGATCGGTCTCGCCCTCCTGCTGGCGTACGTGCCGGGCCTCGCGGGGCTCACCGTCCCGTCCGGCGTCACCGGGCTCGGGCTCGCCGAAGTGTTGCTGGCGATCCTCACGCTGTCGCTCGCGTTCACGGCGCTGTTCCTCGCGTTC
Organism: Thermoplasmata archaeon; assembly: GCA_035499145.1. Classification (GTDB taxonomy): domain Archaea; phylum Thermoplasmatota; class Thermoplasmata; order Lutacidiplasmatales; family UBA184; genus Lutacidiplasma. The sequence continues at coordinate 11,521 of DATJZK010000094.1, read as the reverse complement.
GGGTTCTCCGCCGGGAAGATCGAGAGCTACTTCGGGGTCGTGACGATCCTCCAGCTGCCGATCCTTCTCACCTCGAACGCGATGTACCCGTCGGGGACGATGCCTCCGTGGCTCCAGCATGTCGTCGCCGTGAACCCGATCTCGCTCGCGGTCAACGTGATGCGGGCCAACCTGTTCGGCGCGAGCGGCTACCCGTACTCCCCCGGGATCTATCTCGCCGGCCTCGTCGGGTGGGCGGCGGTGCTGATCGCCCTCGCCTCGTTCCTCGCGTACCGGTCGTTCCAGTCCGGCGTGGTCCGCTCGGATCCGGGCGAGTGGGGACCCGCGCCGTAGACCCGCGACGGCCTCGACGCGCCGCCACCGGGATCGCGTAGCGCCCCCCGGGGCCGGAGCTCCCTCGGCCCCCGAGCGCTCAAGTCATCGACGAGCCCTCGCAGCGACCATGAACCTGTCCGTTCGGCCGGCGAGTCCCGGTCGTTCGATCGGTCGGACCGGCCGTCGATGAGCGGCCGGCCGCCGGTCGCCCTCGGGAAGAGCACCGCCCGGACGATCTACCTCCTCGGGGCGTCCAACCTCGTGATGTCGGCCGGACGCTCCGCCGCCTGGCTGTTCCTGCCGATCCTGCTGTACACCGGCTATCGGCTGTCGTTCCTCACCGTCGGCCTGCTCGTCTCGTTTGTCATCCCCGTCTCGCTCGTCGCCTCGATCGTCGGCGGGGTCGCGTCCGACCGGTACGGCCGCCGTCCGTTCATCGCCTACCCGCCGCTCGCGAACGCGGCCGTCTCGGTGTCGCTCTACTTCCTCTGGCACGACGGCCTCCTCCTCGTGATGGGGCTCTGGGCCGCCAACACGTTCCTCGGCAACATCGGCAGCGGGGCGCAGAACGCGCTGATGACGGACGTCTCGGAGGAGTCGCGTCGGATGCGCGTCTTCAGCATCCTGCGTGTGTTCGGCAACGCCGGCTTCGCGATCTCGCCGGCCCTCGGCGGTCTGCTGGCGAGCCAGTTCGGGATCCCGATCGTGTTCGTGGTCGCGGCGGTCGCCGCGCTGGCGGGGGGACTGACGCTCACGCTGTTCCTGACCGAGACGCATCCGGCGGCTCCGGCGTCCCCCCGATCGCTCACGGATCGGGCGTATCTCCCGTTCCACGACGGCCTGTTCCTCGCGTTCGGCGCGCTCGGGGTCGGCCTCACGCTCGCCGCCGGCCAGTTCGGCACGGCGCTCAGCCTCTTCTCGGTCGGCGTCCGCCACTTCTCCTACGAGCAGGTCGGCTGGCTGTACTCGCTGAACGGGATCCTCGTGGTCACGCTGCAGATGCCGATCGCGTGGGGGCTGCGACGGAACCACCTCGGCTGGATGGCGGTCGGCACGCTGGCCTACGGGGCCGCGTTCCTGCTGTTCTACGCCGGCACCGAGTACGTCGTCTTCCTGATCGGAATGGCCGTCCTGACGCTCGGGGAGAACCTCGTCAGCCCCCTGCAGAACACGATCGTGGCTGCCCTGTCGACCGAGGAGGACCGCGGCAGTTACTTCGGGGCGTACGGCGCCGTCACGAACGGCGCCAACGTCTTCGCCCCGCCGCTCGGCACGCTCCTGCTCGGAACCGGCAGCCCCCTGGTCCTCTGGGGCTCGTTCTCGGGCCTGACCGGCGTGGTGGCCCTCGGGTACGGGGCGCTTCGGTCGCGGAGCTCCCGGGTGCCGTAGGGGACGCAGGCTGGGGGTCGGCGAGGCGTTCAACGCCTGACGGGGGCTCCGCGACGCGCGGTTCGTCCGCCCCTCAGCGGGCCGACGCGAGAACCTCACGAAGACGCCGGTCGATCTCCGGTTCGGGGATCCCGACGATCTCGAACGTCTTGCGTCGCGAACCCTCCCCTCGGAGGAGGCGGACGGACGCGCCCGGCACGTCCAGCCACTCGGCGAGCAGGCGGACGATCGCCCGGTTCGCCCGCCCGTCGATCGGCGGAGAGGTGCAGCGGACGACCCATACGGCGCCGCCGTCGTCCCGCTCCAACCGGTCGGCGGCGCTCCGAGGACGGGCGACGATCGTCAGGGACCCCATCACCGGGCTCCTCCGCGCGGCCTCACCGCTCGCCCGCGTCCGGTCCAGGGGTGGCGCCGGTCCGATCCGTCCGCGCCGGGCGGATCAGACGATCTGCCCGCGGCGAACGGCCGGCCGCCCGTCGATCGAAAGGTCGCCCCCCGTGACGACGAGCCAGCTTCCGAACGGGCATGGGTTCTTGCCGCCGACGAACGAGTTCCCGCCGATGCGGAGCAGGACCGAGCCGAGCTCCTGGTCCTCCATCTGCGGGCAACCGGAGAGCTTCGAGTTGAGACCGATCGACACGAAGCTCAGCCGGTCGCGGCCCTTCTTGGGGGCCGCCGAGTAGACCTTCTCGAAGTCCGCTCGGCCGTTCGCCAGTCGATACTCCGTCAGGTGCCCGTTCTCGAACGTCCAGGAGAGACCGCTCGCCGGACCGGAGTCCGGGTAGACCGTATGGTTCCCGACGACGGTCCCGCGGGCCGAGGTGTGGTCGATCGCCTGGCCGACGACACCCCCGGGGATCGTCGCCATGTTGTTCCCGGCCCGCAGGTCGGCGGAGTCGACGAGCGCGTCGTCCAGCTGCACCGGGAAGTTGCCCAGCCGCCACTCGAGGGAGGTCCCGTTCGGGTGCGTGAGCTTCGCCCTCTTCCCCGACTTGAGTCGGGCGGCCAGTCGGCTGCCCAGACGGTGCATCTCCTCCGGCGAGGCGAGGCTGGCGCGCTGCAGGGAGGTCCGCCAGTCGTCGAGGTCCATCTTCCAGCGCGCCGCGGCGCTGGCGCTGGTACGACCCAGGTACATTCGTGCCCCGCGGAGCCGGGCCTTGGCGGCCCGTCGATACCACTCCGGATTGTACGCCGCCACCCCGGCCGTCTTCTTGTCGGATAGCTCCGCGTAGCGCGGCCACTGGGCGGGTCCGAAGAAGAACACGTAGGCGTCGGTCTCGGCGAGCGCCTTCCACTCGTGATCGCCGACGCGCCCCGTCGCGGCCGACCGACCGGATTCGAGGGCGTCCCAGAACGCTTCCTCGTCCTCGTACATCAGCATCGGGTGGGCGCCAAGCTTCCGCGCCTCGGTGACGTACGGGACGGCCCACGGGAGCGCTTCCGACCACGACTCGATCAGCACGTTCTCGCCCGGTCGCACGCGGAGGGTCTTGGTCAGCACCTGTCGGGCGACCTTCTGGTCGAGCCCGTCGGATCGCGTCGGCATGCCGCCCCCATCCGCGGGACCTACTACTAGCCTCCGGGCGGAGCCGGTGCGCCCGTCCGTCCCGCGGGGGTTCCCCCCCGGCGTTCGGGTCGCGCGCGGAGTCTAAGTAGCCCGGGCCCGAAGGGACCCCACCGGCCCCGATGATCGCGGAACGACTGATCCACCGCGCGGCGGGGTACTTCCGGCGGCACCCCGTCCTGCTGCTGCTGTGCTTCACACCTGGGATCCCGGAGTACCTCTCGGGCTCCTCGTCGGTCGCCTTCCTCGTCGTCTTCCCCGGGGGCACGCTGTTGACGCTCCTGTTCCTCGGGCTGAACCTCGGACTGTACGGCCCCGGGGTCCTGCTCCTCCGGGAACTGTGGGTGGGCTGGGGTCGCGGATGGGGGCGACTCCTGCTCCTCGGAACGGCGTATGGCCTCCTCGAAGAAGGGACCGCGCTGAGTACGCTGTTCGACCCGAACGCGTCGGTCGTCGGAGGACTCGGGCACTACGGGCGGATCGCCGGGGTGAACTGGGTGTGGCTGATCGGGGTGATCGGCGTGCACGTCGTCCTCAGCGTCGGCGTTCCGATCCTGCTGCTCGGCCTGTCGCTTCCCGAGACCCGAGGACGCCCGCTGCTGACGCGTCGCGAGCGGACGACCGCGATCACGATCTTCCTCGCGGATGCGCTGTTCCTCGCCTTCATCTCCGGTTACTGGCGCGTCCAGTTCGCCTGGCTGCTCGGCGCGGCCGTCGTCGCGGTGGCCCTCGGGTACGCGGCCTCGCGATGGCCCGAAGCGCGGCTCGACCCGGCGACCGCGGAACCGCGGTTCGGTCCTCTCTCCGCCGGTCTCCTGGGGCTCGCGTACTTTCCCCTCCTCCTGCTCGTCCCCGTGCTCGGTCAGGAGGCGGCGTGGCCGGCGGCCGCGACCGGGGCGCTCGACCTCGCCGGCGCGGTCGTCCTGTTCGAGACGGTCCGTCGCGGGATCGGTCGGCGCCACAACGGCGCCCAGTTGACCGCCCTCGGATTCGGGATCACCCTCCCGATCGTGGGGTTCGGCTTCCTGGCGGAGGCCCACCTACCGCTGGTGCTCCTGCTCGACGCGGTGTACGGGCTCTTCTTCTGGGCGCTCTGGAGCCGCTGGCGAGACGACCGCGGCTCCCACGAGCACGCCGCGGACGGTGGGCCCCCTCCCTCCCCGTGGGTCGGTCGCGAATCGACGGGTTCGGGCCCGCCGTCGCCGTCGTCGGGTCCGTGACCGGTTTGGTTTATCTGGAGACTCCCCCTGAAGAAAGCGGCCCGACCTGGCCAACGGTGGAGAACCATGGGGTGCGGCGCGATGAAGATCGCTTGCGACGACGGCTTCGAGCTCGTGACGAAGGACCAGAAGGAACTCGTGTCGATGACCCGGATGCACCTGGAGAACACGCATCACCGGTCGGTCAGCGATCCCGAGATCCTGGCCATGGCCAAGCATCCGTAGGATCCCTCGGATCTCGGGCGAACCGTATCCAACGTCCGAGCCCGCTCGGTCCCTGCTCCGGCCCCGTTCCGATCTCGCGCGGAGCCGGTCGATTTCAGAACGTTCATGTAGCCCGTCTTCGTGGGAGGTCCGTGGCCCGGGCCGCTCACCTCCGTCCGCTCGCCGCGGTGGGCCTCACCGTCCTCCTGGTGGCGGGGGGTCTACTGATCCTGACTCCGCCTCCCCGGTTCGCGGCCGATCCGGTGGGTGGCCCGCTGCTGAACCGGGCGGCACCGAGCCTCCCCTCGAACTCCGCTCCCGGAGCGGGAGATGTCCCGCTCGTGGGATCAGCGATGGCGAGCCTAGCCCACGGGGCCGGACCCGCGGGTGGTCAGCCCTGGAACTGCGTCGATCGGGCCGGATCGTCGTTCCGCTGCGACGGACCGGCCGCTTCCTTGGGGGCTCCTTCGTCGGCCCGCGCCACGACGGGGCGAGCCGCGACCGCCGCTCCGGGACTGCCGAACTGGTACGACCAGACCACGTACATGGACAACGGGAGCAGCGGACCGCCGTCCGTGGAGTCGGCCGCGGCGTACGACCCGGATCTGGGCGAGGTCGTTCTCTACGGTGGGTTCGACGAACCGTGTGCGTTCTACACCTGCGCCTCGAACTACACCTGGGAGTACAACGACTCGGGCTGGTCGGACCACACATTGACCGTCCGGGGTTACCCACCGAAGCTGTACAGTGAGGACCTGGTCTGGGATCCCCAGTTCGACGCGATCGTGATGGCCGGGGGAGTCATCGAAGGCTACGTCGACGTGAACGACACGCTCTACACCGAACTGTACCCCACGAACTTCACGTGGGAGTTCCAGGGGAACCGCTGGACGAACATCACCGCGCAGGTCGGGCCGATCGGGAACGGCGTCGGATTCGCCTCCGCGGCGTACGACGACGCGCGGCACGAGCTGGTGCTCGTCGGAGGCTGCTGGGTCGGGAACTGCTCTCCCGGATTCAACGACTACTGGGCGCTGACGCCCTCGACCGGCTGGCGCGACGCGGGGCCGGCGCCGGCCCTCGGGATCGGCGCCGCCTGGATCACGGCGGCCTCGATGGCGTACGATCGGGGGAATCAGACGATGGTGCTGTTCGGGGGCTACCTGGGCTCGAGCCTCAGCAACGCGACGTGGATCCTGAACGCCACCGGGTGGTGGAACGTCACGTCGACCGCGGGCACGCGGATCTGCATCTTCGTCTGCTTCACGCTCTATCCGGACGCTCGGGACTTCGCGAGCCTGACGTGGGACGGGCAGTACGGCGCGATGCTGCTGATGGGCGGGGCGAACCGCAGTGGGACCCTCAACGACAGCTGGTTCTTCAGCAACGGGAGGTGGATCCCGACGGCGATCTTCTTCCCGATCCCCGGCCCCTCGGTGAGTGCCGCGGCGATGCCGACCAACAGCTCCGACATCGCCCCGTTGCTCGTCGGCGGCGAGTGCACGTTCTACTTCTACTGCTACAACACGTCGTGGGTCTTCGAGGGGGCCCCGCGACCGTCGATCTACTCGGCCGTCCAGTCGCCCACCGCCCTCGACCAGCTGAACGTCTCCGTCGGGGATATTCCGGGCAGCGGTTCCGGTCCGGTCCTGCGCTGGGCCCTCAGCGACAACGACTCGCACACGGTGAACGGGACCGCGATCGACGTCAACTTCACGTCGAACGCGAGCGCCGTCCTGCCGCTCGTCTTCAACCGGAGCGCCGCGGTCGCCCTGACGTTCGCGGTGACCGACTACTTCGGTGTTACGAACTCGACGACGACGAACATCAGCGTCGTCGTCCCACTGACCGCCCAGCCGACCGCGCTACCCGGGCCGACCGAGCCCGGGGTACCCGTGGGATTCTCGGCGGGGGCGTTCGGGGGTACGGGAGCGTACTCCTACGTGTGGAACTTCGGGGACGGGAGCCCTGCGTCCACCCTCGCCGCTCCGACCCATACGTTCGCCGCCCCGGGCACCTACCCGGCGTGGGTGAACGTCACGGACGCGATCGGCGGGTACGCCAACGTCAGCGTCCCGGTCGTGGTCCTCCCCACGCTCGGGGTATCGATCGCGCCGAGCCCATCGGCGACCGACATCGGCAGCCCGATCGGATTCGCCGCGGACGTGACTCACGGCTCGGGCACGATCGCATCCTACGCCTGGAGCTTCGGCGATACCCTGACGTCGACCGCAGCCGCCCCCTCCCATCTCTACACCGCCACGGGCTCCTACCTGGTCTCGCTGAACGTGACCGATAGCCTCGGGGTGGTCGCCGGGTCGACCGTTCAGGTCGCGGTCCACGCGCTCCCCTCGGGAACCGTGTCGTCGAGCGATCTCGCACCGACGGTGGGGACGAGCGTGACCGTCACCGCGACCCCGTCGGACGGCACCGGGCCGTACAGCTTCGCGTGGACCTTCGGGGACGGAGGGACGGCCGCGGGGTCGGTCGCGTCTCACGCCTATGCCGCCGCCGGGACGTTCGAGGTCACCGTCGTCATGACGGACGCGGACGGACACTCCGTGACGAGATACCTGAACGAGACCGTGTCGGCCGCTCCGCCGCCCCCTCCGTCCCCGTCCGGCTCTCCGTTCGGCGGGTCCGCGTTGTATCTGCTCGTCGCCGCGGTCGTCATCCTCCTCGCGGTGGTCGCCGCCCTCCTTCTTCTCCGGAGGTCCCGCTCGCCACCGGCGCCCCCGCCCCCGACCGGATCGCCACCGGTCCCCTGACGCCGGCGGGCGGGGTCGGAACCTCCTCGGTCCAACGCGGAACCGGGCCGAGCGCCGGGGCGTTTTGAGCGGACGATCCAAAGCCACCGCGCGCCGGCATCCGAGCCGCGGCCCGCGCGGACCGCATACCGGCGGTCCTCGGCTTAGGTCGACCGGGCCGGGCTCGGCGGCGGCGGGATTCGGCCGGGAGCGGTGGACCGCTCGAACTCCTTCTCCTCCCACATGTCGAACGCCGACGCGGCGGCCGCGGCCTGCGCGAGGATGGCGAGCGCGTTGAGGACATGGAGGACGTGCAGAAGATCCCAGCCGGTGTACCCGAGGGCGACGACCACCCCGGCGCCGACGTTCGCCCAAAGCAGGATCCCAAGGAGCCCCATCAGTATCGAGAGGGCGAGCGTGGCCCGGACCGTTCTCTTGATCCGGCCCGGGGCGGCGGAGGCGCGAACGGCCAGGAAGTTGACCGTCGCCAGGAGGACGATCAGGAGGCCCAGCGGCGCGTGGACATAGATCCAGTAGCTCGGCGGCCGCGGGTCGACGGCAACGAGCAGCTCGATCGCCACCAGCCAGACCATGGCGTAGAGGCCCGCCCAGGTCTTCATCGCGCTCGCTCCGCGGAGCGAGGAACCGGTTCATACGCGGGCCGTCAAGCCCGGTTGAGTCCACGACGTCGCCCGAGGGACCGGGGAGAACAGGAGGGCGCGGACGGGTACGCCGTCCGCGCCCGAAGGGGTTTGCTCCCGAGGGGCCGGTCGCCTTAGAACCCGGCGCTCCCGGTGTACACCAGCGAGAACGCGGCCGCGCCCGGCGCGGACGTCGAGCCGGTCTCGATCAGGATGCCGATGTCGTCCACGAACGACCCACCCGGCGCGAGGGTGACGAAGTTGGCGGAGAGGTCCGACGGGCCCCCGGCCGTCGGCGAGCCGCCGAACCAGTAGTGGCCGCTCGCCTGGATCCCGGAGTAGGTGATCGCATCGTAGCAGTCGTAGTCATAGGCGCCGCAGACCCCGTTGAAGCCGGCGGTGTACAGGCTCACGCTGACGTTCAGGGGGACGGATCCCGCGTTGGTGAGCAGGATCAGGCCGCTGCAGATCACACCCGGCGTCAGGTTGGAGACGTTGAGCGAAACCTCGGTGCCGCCGTCGCGGATCGGGGAGAACGACACGTTGCCCGGGGCCGACGCGTAGCCGTACGGGGTGTCGGGCAGGTAGAAGCAAGCGTACCCGCCCGTCTCCGTGATCTGAAGGCTCACCGAGCCCGCGGTCGCATAGCCGTTCACCGTCGCCGTCGCCGTGAAGGCCGAGAAACCGACCCCTGCCAAGCCGACGACCGCGACCGCCGCCACCAATCCCACTAACCATCGTTTCGCCATCTTCGAATCCCGGAGCGCCGTGCGCTCGGCGGGCCATCCCGTTTCCGAGCCTTAAACCGGGCCGAACCTCGGCGTCGTATCATCGGTACCTTTCCGTCGGATGGTCCTTAGCATCGAAACGGTTCCCGGCGCGGTTCGGCCCGGGGTTCCCAGAGGACGTCGGCGAGGGGGTCCGTCCCATCGGCTTCGGCCGTCGGGGACAAGGTCGACCGAGGTCCCGCCCGAGTGGCGAGCGGATCCCTTCCGCCCGAGCCGGACCGGGTCTGGGCGGATCCGGGAAGACGGGGGAACGGCGCGGGGTCGGAAGGGATCACCGGGAACGTGTGCCCCGGGGCTGGCTCCGGGGACGGGTTCGTCGTCCGGCCGTCGGTTCGTGCCGGCGAGAGGTCGACCTCCGGACGGGAGGGGCGCCCGCGCGTCGGGCGGATTGCTCCCGGATGAACTTCGTGGGCGCTCCGATCAGCCAGAAGACGTTGCCGTCGGGATCGGCGAACTTCGCCGTGCCGCCCCACCCTTCTCTCCGAAGCGGCTCGGTGAATGTGACGCCCCCGGCCTGCATCCGGCCGACCAGCGCCTCGATCTCGTCGGTCACGAAGGCGATCCCGGTGTTCCCGGGCTCGAGCGGCGCGAACCCTTCGCAGAGGTGGACGACGAATCGGTCGCCCGGTGGGGCGATCATCACGGCGTGGCCCCCCGGGGGGCCGATCGTAGAGACCTCGAACCCGACCTTCTCCTCCCACCAGCGCGCGGATTCCCGCGCGCTCCGCACCATCACCGCGACATCCGCGATCGCCAACATGCTCGCTCGTCGACGCAGGGGACGGTCGGGCGATAAGTTCCCGCCCAGGTCATGAAACGGGGGAGCCGGCCCGGAGCGGGACCGGGGTCACGAGATGCCGAACCGATCGATCTGCCGACGCACTCGTTCCATCAGCTCCGGGCCATCGATCTCGACCCGGTAGCGTCGGAAGTACCGGTTCAACGAACCGATCCCCCGCTCCAACGAATTCATCGCCTCCTGGAGGCGCACCCACGGGGGGGATCCGAGTCGATCGACGCGGATCCCCGCCGCCAGGTCGATGAACCACGGGCCCCCGTCGTGGACGAGCAGGTTGAACGGGCTCAGGTCGGAGTGGACGACCCCCGCCTCCGCCAGCCCCTCGATGCCGTCGGTCGTCGCCCGAAGGAACCGTTCCGGGTCGTCGAGGAGGGCGTGCTGAAGCATCGGAGCGACCGCGCGCCGATCGCCCAGGTACTGCATCGAGAACATGTTCTCGACCCGACGGCCGGGCTTGGGGACCCTCGCTCCGCCCTGCCAGGCGTAGCAGAGGAGCTCGAACTCGCGCACCGCCCGCTGCCCCATTGACTCCAGGCGGATCGACCCCTCGTGCCGATGCGCGGTCCGATACTGGCGATAGACCTTGACCACGAGCCGGGAGGCTCCGTTCCCGCAGAGGTAGACGTCGGCCTCCTTGCCGGAGCCGAGCCGCTGGCCGACCTCGGTCGCGAGCCCGGTGTCGAGGATCGCGTCCGCTACTTCCCGGTGCGTGGGCTCGGCGAAGGCGATCTGCCCGGTCCGCACTTTCCAATGCACGCTCTCGTCCAGGTATCCCTCGTTGGGCATCGGTGTGACCCGGCCCGGCCCGATCGGCACGGGAGCGCAGCGCGCGGAACACCGCCAGCAGCGACGGCCCTCGGCGACCTGACGAAGGTTCAGAAGGCCCACGGAATGACGGGGTTCACGCGCTCTGCCATCTTCCGTGAACCTCCCGGCCCGTGGCCAGCCCCCCCATGATCGGGGGAATATCTAAGGCCGCCGCAGAACCGATACACCGCGGTGAGCCGGGTTCATGTAGGAGTGCGGGGCATATCGCAGTTGGCGGGAACGGCAGGCTCTCGACACCGTGCGGAGTTCCGTAGACCTCGGGGCGCGATGGGGGATCCCCCCGGGCGACGGGTAACCCGTCGATGGCGCTCCACGACTACGCCGCGACGTTCTACGGGGGCTACGACCACGTCGCCCTCCGAACGGTTCGGGCCTTCCGAATGCCGTGGGCGATTCTCGCCGTCGGCGTCGCCGCGGCCGTCCTGGTCGGGCTCGTCGCCGCGGATGCCGCGGTGGTCGTCTCCGGTCCCTCCGTGGTCCGGGTGACGGTCGTGAGCTGGTACGCCGAGGGATATCTCCTCAACACGACCGCCGGGTTCTCCGTGCGGACCTCGGCGGTGGTGACGTTCGCCCTGACGTGCGACCCGGCCCGGTCGTTCTGCTTTCCCTTCACAGGGGCGAGCGTGAGCGCCCCGTTCACGGTGATCGCCTTCAGCTCCGTCGCCCACCCGATCGACTACACGAACCTCACACTCCGCGCGCCCGCAACGCGGTTCGACGGCCCGCTCACGATCTCGCTCGCGCTGCCGTAGCGCCTCACGCCGAACCAGCGCGCGGGCCGCGACGTCCTAGGGCAGAACGGGCGGTTCGACGCGGTCGCGGAGCGCCTCGTTCATCCGGTGGAACGCTGCCTCCGTCCTCGGGCCGAGCCCCCGCCAGACGAGCGGAACGAGGAGTCCACGGAACGTCTCCGACTGGGTGAGTACCGAGCCGCCCGCCCCGTCCGACTCGATGACGAACCGGTGCTCTCCATCGAACAGCCCGGGGAGTCCCAGCCGCCCGAGCCACCGGAGTTCCGAGGGTGCG
>DATJZK010000093.1:0-8987 GCA_035499145.1 Thermoplasmata archaeon | reverse complement strand
CGTACAGCCGGTACACTTCTCGTGGGCGACCTCGACCGTTACCATGATTCCCGCCGTTCGGACATGAGCCGGTTATATTAGTTCCGCGGCGCACGCCGGCCGGAGAGCGGCGGTCCCCCGTCAGGGGATCTGCCGGGTGTCCCCCCAGCCGCTGATATGGCCCCCGCCGCGCAGCCGGTCGAGCCGGCCGCGGTCCTCGGGCCCCAACGAGAAGTCGAACACCTGCGCGTTCTCCACGATCCGTTCGCGGTGGGTCGATTTCGGGATCTCGACCAGCCCGTGCTCGAGCCCCCAGCGGATCAGCACCTGTGCCGGCGTGCGCCGGTGGGCGGCCGCGACCGCCGCCACGGTCGGGTCGTCCAGCCGCCGGCCCCGCGTCAGCGGCGAGTACGCCTCGACCCGGATGCCGTAGCGGTCGCAGTACTCGAACAGCTCCGGGTCGTAGACGAACGGGTGCATCTCGACCTGGTTCACCGCCGGGGCGACCGACGAGACCGCCCGGATCTCCTCGAGGTGGCGGACGGAGTAGTTGCTGACCCCGATCGCGCGGCAGAGGCCGTCGTGCTGAAGCTGCTCGAGCGCCCGCCACGACGCGAGCCGCTCCTCCGGAGAGTTCGATCGCGGCGAGTGGATCAGGTACAGGTCGATCCACCCGAGGTCGAGCCGGGCGAGGCTCGCCCGGGCGGCCGCCAGCGCCGAGTCGTAGCCGTGGTCGGTGTGCCACAGCTTCGTGGTGACGAACACCTCGGACCGCGGCACGCCGCTCTCCCGGATCGCCGTGCCGACGTCCGCCTCGTTGGCGTACAGCGTCGCCGTGTCGATCATCCGGTAGCCCGCGGCGATCGCGTCGCGGACCGCCTCCCGGGTCGTCGTCCCGACCGGGGTCTGATAGACGCCGAGCCCGAGCCACGGGATCTCGGGACCCTGGTTCAGCCGCACGCGGGAGGCGATCGTCGCCCCCCGGGGGATCCCTTCGGTCACCCTCCCCCGACCTTCGGACCGCCGGGTCGGGCCCCACCCGGAGGGAACCGCGACACGATGCCGCGCCCGGCGAGCTTCTCGTCTTCGCGTCGGAGCTGACTCTCGTGCTCGGGACAGAGGGCGAACGAACGGCGCGCGGCCGACGCCGCGGCCGGGTCCGCGGTGGCGCTCAGCAGCGTCACCGCGTGCGGGCGGTCGTCGCATCCGCCGCCGTGGGTGGGATCGCCCTCCCCGAGAAGCGGGCGGAAGGCGAAGTCGTACGCCGCCCCCATCTCGCAGAGGGGGCGCTGGAACAAGTGGCTCATCGGGTCGGGGCTCGGGCCTACCGGGCCTCAGAGCTTACGGACCAGCTGGGAGAATTCGGCCCCGGTCCATCCTTTGAGGGTCGTCGTCCGAACGAACCCCTGCATCCCGGACCGGAGCATCAGTTCGTTCGCGACCTCGTCGCTCGGAAGCTCCAGGGTCGCGACCATGTCGTACGTGCCCATCGTGTGCAACAGCGAGAGGACGCGCCCGCCCGCGGACTCGACGGCGCGGCGCAGCGCCTCGCTCCGTTCGGGAGCCTGCTTCACGGTCCGGATTCCCTCCTCGGTCCAGGTGGCGAGCATCGCGTAGAGCGGCATCGGTCTCGCCGCTCGAGCGGGAGACCGTACTAAACGGTTCGGGCGAACGGACCTCCCACGTGGGACCGAGGGCGGCGACGGCGCTCGAAGGGAATGGCGCTATCTCACCCGGTCGGGTCCCACGACGTCGTCGGACGGTCGGACGGTCGGACGGAGCGGAGCATGGCGTCGAACGATGAGCTGGCGTACGAGCGATGGGGGGCGAAGGGGGACCCGACCCTCCTGATCCACGGCTCGTGGGCCGACCGCACCTCCTGGAGAAAGGTCGTACCGTCGCTCTCCGCGTCGCTCGATGTGCTCGTCTACGATCGTCGAGGGCACGGAGAAAGCCCGGTCCGCCCCCGTCCGCACCCGGTCCGGGACGACGCCGCGGACGCCGCCGAGCTGCTCCGGGCGACCGACCTCTACCCAGCGCATGTGATCGGGCACTCGTACGGCGGGGCCGTCGCCCTGCGCCTCGCGGTCGATCGCCCCGAGCTGGTGCGAAGCGTGGCGATCCACGAACCTCCGTTCCTCGACTGGCTTGACGGGGCGGCGGAGCTCGAGGGGGAGCTCCGTCCTTTCCAGGATGAAGTGGACCGCCTCCGTGAGCGGCTGCGTTCGGGCGACCGCGGAGAGGCGACCCGAGAGCTCGCGAGAAAGGTCGCCGGCGGTCCCGACTTCGGGCCCACGCCCGACCCCCGGGAGCGCGCCGGGTCCCTCGCGGGCGCGGATCGGTGGCTCGAAGAGTACAGCGACCCGGACGCGTCCCGCCCCGACGCGACCGAGATCGCAGCGATCTGCCTGCCCGTCCTCGTGACGACGGGGGAGCAGAGCCCGCGATGGACCGAAGCGATCGCCTCCCGGCTGGCGGAGCGGCTCAGCTTCCCGTCGGTCCAGCGACTGCCCGACGCGGGCTCCTGGCCGCAGTGGACGCACCCGGAGCTGTATGCGGACGTCCTGCAGACGTTCCTCGTGGAGCGGAACGTGCCGCCGTTCTAGGCCCCCGGCCGGCGGGCGCTCGAGCGCCGCCCCGTCGTTTCACGCGAAGACGGAGCGGCATCACGCCGGTGCCGAGCCACTGCCCCCCGTCGACCGAGAGCACCTCCCCGGTGATGTAGGACGCCCCGGGTCCGACGAGGAACCGGACGGCTTCGACCACATCGCTCGGCCGGCCGAAGCGACCGAGCGGGATCCCGTCGGCGATCCTTCGCCTCAGCTCCGCGGTCGGCCACAACTGCCGGTCCGTCCCCGCGGTGCGGATCGGCCCGGGGGCCACGGCGTTGACCCGGATCCCGAACGGGGCCCACTCGACCGCCAGGGTCCGGGTGAGCGCCACCACCCCGGCCTTGGCGGCGGCCGAATGCGCGGTGCCTGGCCCGGCCATCCAGGCGTAGGAGGCGGCGAGGTTCACGATCGAGGGCGCCCGCGACCGACGCAGGAGCGGGAACGCCGCCCGGCTGCAGAGGAACGTACCGTCGAGGACGATGCCGACGACCGCGCGCCAGCCGTTCGGGGAGATCCGCTCGGCCGGGGCGACGAAGTTCCCGGCCGCGTTGTTCACGAGGACGTCGAGCCGGCCGAACTCGGACCGGACGGTCGCGACCAGTCGATCGACGTGATCCGGGATCCGGACGTCGGTGGGGACGGTGCGGACCCGCGCCCCCGTGGCTCGGATCGCGCTCGCCCCGGCGGCGAGATGCGTCGCCGACCGGCTAGCGATCACGAGGTCGTAGCCGTCCTCCGCCAGCCCCCGAGCGATCGCGAGCCCCAGCCCCGTCCCGCCGCCGGTGACGAGGGCGACCGGGCGCCCGACGCGGGATCTCCGGGGGGCCATCGTTCAGGTCCCCGCCGGGGGCGCGTGCGGTGCTGAGTGAGCGGGGTCGGCCGAGCGATCTCCGGCCGCGGATCGGATCCGATCGATCCCGGCGTTGTCGATCCCCTCGCCCGCGCGGCCGTCCGTTCTCGCGACGACCTCCCCGCCTCGGAAGACGAGGACGGTCGGCACGACCTCGATCGCGAACCGGTCCCAGAGCGGATTCTCGGTGGACGTCAGGTCCGCGATCGCGAGGTGCGGGACGGCGTCCGACAGCGCGGCGAATCGCGGAGCGAACTCGTCGCAGAACGGGCACCAGTCCGCGAGGAAGGCGACGGCCCAGGTGCCCGGGCGGTTCAGGCGTACGCCGTCGAACTCGCGAAGGTCGATACGATCGATCGGTCTCATGCGTCCCGCGACGACCTCCGGCGCGGAGGTCCAACCGGACCTCGCTTTTCTCGTTGCGCCCGACGGCGCAGCCGATGCGGAGATCGTCCCGGGCGGACCCCGCGGTCGGACCAGTACTCCGCGATCCACCGGGGCGGGGTCCGATCGAACCGCTTGCCGACGTCTCGGAGGCGAACGCCCGGGGGGAGCCATTTGGACGCTCCGGCGATCACGACCAGGGACACGCCCCTCCGATCCGCCGCGCGGGCGAGCGCCCGCGTGCCGACCTTGTGGACGACCGAGCCATTCGCTTCCACGGCATCGGCCCCGATGACGACGAGGTCGATCTCCCCGAGGTGCCGGGACGCCGTGGCGTCCGCGATCGTCACGGCCCGGATCCCGTCCGCCCGGAGGTCCCGCGCGAGCCACCGGCCCTCCCCGCCCGGTCGGCTCTCGAGGACCAGTACCCTTGCCGGGCGCACGTCAGCGGGCAGTCCCGCGAGCGCGCGGCGAACCGTCTCCCCGCGGCTGATGGTCATCAGGAGGCTCCCCGGCGGGAACCGTCGGCGGACCGTTCGGCCGACGAGCCGAGGTTCGCGGTCGATGCGTCGGCGCCATCGCCGGGCCCATCCGCGCAACCGCTCGTCGAGGTCGCGCGCCCCCCGATCGCGCGCCATCGAACCCCACTCGGCGGACCAACGCACGAGGAGCCCCATCGCGGGCTGGGCCGTCGCCAGCCCCCGCGCGATCGCCCGGGCCCGACGCGCGCGATCGCCGGGCCCGAGCCGTCGCCAGCCGCGGAGCTCCCGGTCGAGCGCCCGCAGCACGCGGTCGGTGATCGCCTGAGCGCCGCTCGCTCGGTCGGCCGCGGCCCGGCCCAGCGCCGCCAGCGCCGGCCCCGACGGACGGCGGCGACCGGCCATGCGGCCCCGAGCGGCCACGAGCTCAAGAGCGAGGGGATTCTGCCCCGCTCGTGCCGAGTTCGTGGCGCGTCCCGATCGAGGCCCGCAGCGAACGCCTGTTTCCCCCGGCGCTCCAGGGGCGGGTCGAGCGACACACGCACACCAGCCAGCTCCTGGCCGGGAACCCGTGGGGGGACCCGGTGGATCGCGAGCTGCCGGTCTACGTTCCTCCGTCCGGGGTCACCGACGGCCGCCCGCTCCTCGTCCTGCTGAGCGGGTTCACCGGCGCGGGCTGGCTCCATTTTCAGCGGCCCCGCTACCTCGCGGATACGATCGTCGGCCGTCTCGACCGGTTGATCCGCACCGGGGTCGTCCCCGAGGCGGTGATGGTCGCTCCGGATTGCCTCACCGCGCTCGGCGGTAGCCAGTACCTCGACTCCTCCGCCACCGGGCCGTACGAGGAGTACGTCGTCCGCGAGATCGTCCCCTGGGTCCGGGAGCGGTACCGCACCGGGCCGACCGCGGTCCTCGGCACGTCGAGCGGCGGCTACGGAGCCCTCTCCCTGGCGCTGCGCTATCCCGAGCTGTTCCGCGCGGCCGGCTCCAACGCCGGGGACGCCTACTTCGAGTACACGTATCTCATCGACTTCCCGAACGCGGTCCGGGAGATCCGTCGCGCCGGCGGTCCCGAGGCGCTGCTGCGGCGGATCTTCTCCGAGCCGGTGAGCGGGTTCGGACCCCACCACCCGCTCGCCCAGGGGCTCGAGGTGATGGCGTACGCTTCCTGCTACTCTCCCCTTCCGCACGAACCGGGGCGGTTCGACCTCCCGTTCGACCTCGACACCGGGGCCCTTCGCGAGGACGTCTGGCGCCGATGGCTCGCCCTCGATCCGGTCCGCATGATCGAGACCGAGCCGTACCGCTCCGCGGTCCGCCGGCTCGCCTACGTCTACGTGGACGGAGGGACCCGCGACGAGTGGGCGCTCGACCTCGGGGCCCGCATCTTCGCGGCCCGTGCCCGGGCCGCCGGCGCCCACGTCGAGTTCGAGGAGTTCGACGGGATCCATTCGGACGGAGGTCCCCGGTACGACGTCATGATCCCGCGCCTCCTCCACGCCCTCGCCAACGACCGGCCCGGGGCGACCGTTTAGTACCCCCGCGAAGTGGGCGGCCGACCGGAGCGTCTTTCCCGATGATCCGCGACCAGCAGCTCGTCTGCGACGGCTGTCAGACGGTGATCACCCGGATCACGACCCCGCCGGCCGACGACTGGTCGGTGCTGCACAACCTCTGTTCGGCGTGCTTCAAGCAGCTCTGGGCGAAGTCGATCCCCCCGGCGTGAACGGGGGATCAGGCCCCGCGTCCGAGGCGTGCGGGGGCGTCCGGCCCCTCGAACGGGACGAGCGCTTCGATCGCCTCGTCCTCGATCCAGAGCAGGACGATCAGATACCAGCAGAGCAGCAGCACGATCATCAATTCGCCGGGGGCGATCGAGGTCGTTCCGATGATCGCGCCCCCCTCGATCCGGTGGCCGTCGGTCGCCGGTTCCAGGTGTACCGTCTCCCCGTTCGCGGCGGTCAACGTCCACGCCGGGACGAGCAGGCCGGCGCGCTTCAAGCGATAGACGCCGCCCCCGCCGACCTCGAGCTCGTGGTGGCTGAGCCGGTTGGTCAGGCGGGCCACGGGGGCATCGGACCCGGCCCGCCGGGCGGTGAGGTGAGGGACGAGAAACCCGCCGCGCCCGAGGGTGAACGATCCGTCGGCCGTTTCGGCGACGGCCCGGGCCCCGTGCGGCTGGTGCCACCGCATCGTGGCGACCGCCGACTCTCCGGCGAGCAGCGTGAACTCGGGGGTCGTCTCGCCGGTGCGCAGCCAGCGGAGGGTGGAACGGTCGACGGTCGCGAACGGCGCTAACGGCACGTCCACCCATCCGTCGGGGCGCACTTAACCCCGCGCCGCGGGGTGGAGCCGCCGTCTACCGCGAGGAGGCGAGGAAGACGACGCCGCCGATCAGGACGAAGATCGACCCGAGGAGGGCGATCACGCCCGAGTCGAGGCCCAGCACGAGCCAGCCGGCGAGTGCGATCACGACCAGCACGGCCCCGCTGACGAGCGCGCGATCCTCCCGGCGGACCCCTCCGATCGCCGCGAAGACCGCGACGACGATCCCGACGACGATCAGGATGAGCGCCTCGTCGAACGGCCCGAACGCCTGGGCGCCGTGGCCGATCGCCAGGTAGACGACCCCGCGAACGAGGTCCAAGAGCGCGTCGAGCACGAGCAGGCCGGCCCCGATCAGCCCGAAGGCGGCGCCCAGCTTGCGGTCCCCGTCGGTCGACACGGCCGTCCCCCGACCGAACCATCGGGTCGGAAAACCGTTTCCGGCGGAGGGCCCAACGCCTAAACGCCGCACCGCTTCGGGCGGAACGAGGCGATCCGTGCCATCCCGCACCCCCCGCTACGAGTTTGACCGGGAGGCCGCCGGCTACGACCGGGCGGCGCGCGCCTCGATGCCGGGGTACCCCGAGCTGCACCGGATCCTCAGTCGCGGGATCCCGTACCTCCCCACTCGATCGTTCCGGATCCTCGAGCTCGGCGTCGGGACGGGCACGCTCACCGAGCTCCTCCTCTCCGATTTTCCGCACGCCCGGGTGACGGGGGTCGACCTCTCGCCCCGGATGATCGCCCGCGCCCGGCAGAAGCTCCGACCGCACCGCGACCGCGTCGAGCTGGTCGCCGGTCCGCTCGAATCGTTCCGGGAGGAGCCGTACGACGCGGTCGTTTCGGCCCTGGCGATCCACCATCTGACCGACCCCGAGAAGTGGCGACTGTACCGGCGCATCCACCGGGTGCTCCCCCCGGGCGGCTACTTCGGCGACGGCGACGACCATCTCCCCGAGGACCCGGTGTTCGACACCCGGTTCGCCCAGATCGCCAGCGCGGGTACCCCGGGACCCCGGGGGCGCTCCACCTGGAGCAGCCCGCAGGCCGTCTGGCACGAGCACGAACGGTTCGACCACCCGTGCACCCTCCCCGCCGAGACGGCCCACCTGGAGCGCGCGGGGTTCGCTCACGTCGGCGTGCCGTGGAGATACTTCGGCCAGGCGGTCGTTTGGGCGTACCGCTGACGCGGCGATCGGCCGGGAGAGGCGCACGGTCCGAGGACGGCGATGACCCGGGAGCGATGGTTCCTCTTCGGCGGGATCGTCACCATCGGGCTCGGCGTCCTGCTCGGGGTCGCGCTCTTCTGGGCCGGGGTGGGCGGGTCGGAGGGGTGGCTGCCGGTCGGATTCGCGGTCGTCCTCGGCGCGTTCTTCGTCCACGTGGCCCGCGAGGAACGTCGCTTCCGCCAGGGGTACTTGCGCGCGGTGGAGGAGGGCCGACCGCCCCCGCCGGGCGGTCCGCCGTGGTAAGACGTTCGTTCCGAGCAAACCTTTACGTGGGCCCGGGTGCTCGGAACGCCGTGGCCGGGATGGGGTAGCTTGGCCTATCCTGGGGGACTGTGGATCCCTCGACCCGGGTTCAAAGCGGTGCGGGGCCGACCCCCGCGCCGTGGGACTCTCGGTCCCGGCCCTATCTTCGCCGACGCCCTGCGGGACGGCCCCCGGCGCGCGACGGCCGGCCCTTCGTCCGGGCCAGCCGGTCGAGCGTCTCGGGCAGCTCGGCGAGCGAGTAGTCGGCCCACGCCGCGCCCCACTCCCGCAGGTCGCTGGGCGTGAGGGTCCACCCCGGAAGGGAGGTCCCCCGCCCGATCGCCACGACCCCCTCGACGGAGACGGCGGCTTCCATGTCGAAGCGAGAGTCGCCGATCAGGAAGAGGCGTGCGCGCGGGTACCGGCGTCGGTACTCGGCGAGGTGCTCCCGCTTCGTCCCTTCCTTCGAGCCGAGGACGTCCTCGAACCAGTACCGAAGGCCCTCGCGCTCGAGGATCAGGTCGGCCATCTCGGTCTCCGCCCCCGTGGTGATCGCCAGCGTCCACCGGGCGCCGGCGAGGCGCTTGAGGAGCTTCGGCACCTCGGGGAACGGCTTCGCGGAGGCATACGCCTCGGTGACCTTCCGCTGGTGGAACGTGCGCGCGGCCGCGGCCCGAACGGTCGGAAGTCGGTCGGGGTACAGTTGCGCCAGCTGCGCCTCGAACGGCATGCCCGTGGTGGCCAGGTAGTGGATCCGGGCTTCGTCGGGAGGCGTCCCGAACGTGGCGTGCATCACGTCCGCCGCGACCTCGCTGATCCGGCCCAGGTCGTCGAGCAGCGTGCCGTCGAGGTCGAACAGCAGGACGCCGCGTTCGACGTCCGTCGG
>DATJZK010000092.1:0-2066 GCA_035499145.1 Thermoplasmata archaeon | reverse complement strand
CCGCGGTCGGAACCGACCGCGGGTCGCTGCAGGATCGAGCCCGGAGAGCGCCGGGCTCGCGGCGCCCGGCCGAGACGCCCCCTCCGCTCATGGGACCGACCCGATCCGGCCCCCGCCGCAGTGCCGGCCGCGTCGCGCAAGGCGCCTCGTCCTGAGCCGACACACGGCGGAGCGTTACGGCCTTCCCGTCGAAGGACGGCGTATCGAGGTCCCAGATGAGACCGACACCGTGTCGGGGGCCGCGAGAGACCCATGGCCGGACTCGGAACGAAGTTGGTCGCCGTGTGCGCGGTAACGTTGCTGATCGGACTCCTCCTCGTCGCGGTACCTGCGGCCCGAGGAACGAACTCGCCGACGACTACGACGTCGAGCTCGATCAAGGCCGGGTTCAACAGTTTCGATCTCCCGTCGGGAGAGGTCGTCTGGTTCTCAGCCGTCGTCCAGCTGACCGGGACGAAGCCGACGGTCGATTCCAACATCCACTTCACGGGGCAGAAGCTGACGTTCGTGGAACCCGACGGGACGACGTTCACGAAGACCCTCTACGCGTCGGAGGTCGACTTCCAGGTCGGCGCGACGACGGCGACGACGGTGTTCAGCTCGACCGCGTTCAAGTGGATCACCACCGTGCCGGCGAGCTACTCGGGGGACGTCTTCCTCTCGGGGTACTCCTACTACGTCACCTCCGCGGGCCTCCCGGGCGGCACCCACGTCACCTGGTCCGGCAACTTCTCGAGCAGCGAGTGCGGACTCTCGTTCAACTGGAAGTGGTCGGCCGCGGTCTACACGCAGTTCGCGGGATCCCAAGCGGCTCCGCACTACGCGAATGTCGGCGTAAAGCCGGTCGACGACAACAAGATGAGCAGCTACCAGAACAGCGACCACGCGGGGACGCCGGAGAACTACAAGGCCGACCTCGCCCAAGGCGGGACGGAGGGCGGCGGATCGAACTACACCGGCTCCTACAGCGGAACGAGTGGGGTCAAGTCCCAATCGTGCTAGGGGATGCGATCGCGGGCCGAGACCCCCGTCCTGAACCATTTCCCCAGCGAGGGGTAGAAGAGCCCGCGAACCCGCTCAGAGTGCGCAGGCGCGACTCTCCATCGGGCGGGCGATGGCTGCGCCCGTCGGGAGCGTGAGAGGCGAGGCTTCGCTCGTCCGGTGGGGCCACACTCGGAGCTCGCGGGCGACGGTCGGCCGCGCGTGGGCGGCGTCCTCCCTCGTGAACGGTCGCTGCGAGGTCGCTCAGACGAGGCCGACGATCCGTCCGTCGTCGGTGAGGTCGATCCCCTCGGCGAGCGGTCGGCGGGGGAGGCCGGGCATCGTTTCGATCTCTCCGAGGTAGACGACGCTGAAGCCGGCACCGGCCGATCGCGTGACGCTTCGGACCGACACGCGGTAATCGCGCGGGCGCCCGAGCCGGCTCGGATCGTCCGAGAGGCTCAGCGCCGTCTTCGCCACGCAGACCGGGGACCGGGCCTCCCCGACCCGTGCGAGCTCCGCGAGCTCGGCGCTCGCCCGATCGGTCCAGTCCGCGCCGTCGCCCCCGTAGACCCGCTTCACGAGGACCTCGAGCGCGTTCGGGATCGGACTCTCGTCATCGTACAACGGCGCCGAGGCGCCGCGGGCCGGCGTCGCTTCCACCGCGCGGGCGGCGACCTCGGTCGCTCCCTCGGCGCCGGACCCGAACGCCGTCGACTCGGAGAACGGAACCCCGGCGGCCGCCATGGCGTCCCGCACCGCCTCCCGCTCCTCGGGAGAGTCGTCGGGGTACCGGTTGAGGACCACGACGGGGGGGATGCCGAGCGCCCGCACGATCGCGAGGTGGGCGTCGACGTTGGCGAGTCCCCGTCGCGCGGCGTCCGGGTCCGGGCGGTCGAGCCGGTCCGCGGCCGCTCCCCCGTGGTGCCGAAGCCCGCGCACCGTCACGACGAGGAGGGCCGCGTCGACGGTGAGGCCGGCGTCGCGGGCGACGATGTCGACGAACTTCTCGGCGCCGAGGTCGGAGGCGAACCCGGCCTCGACGACGCAGTACTCCGCGCCGGCGAGTCCCGCTTCGATCGCGA
>DATJZK010000091.1:0-2231 GCA_035499145.1 Thermoplasmata archaeon | reverse complement strand
CTCCACGTCGAAGAAGCCCCGCACCGCCGCTTCGATCTCCCCTTCGGGGAGCGTCGGCGAGACGAACTCCCCGACCACGCCGACCTCGGTTCGGTCCCCACGGGGGACGTAGTAGAGGAAGAACTTCGACCCGGAGAACGGTCCTTCCAGCACCTCGTAGGCGACGCCGGCCGGGTGGAACGAGACCCAGCGCATCGCGAACCGGGTCGCCCGCCCGTCGAACGGCTGCTCCCACGAGTACGTCCCCGAGTTCCCCGGCCCGACCTCGCGCCGCCACGCGGTGTGGCGGTGGGCGATCGAGTGCGGATCCCCCGAGCCGACGAACTCCCAGACGACCTCGATCGGCGCCTCGAACTCGCTCCCCTCGTCGCGGACGAAGACCATCGGCCCCCCAGCGGTCGTCGGGTTTTAGGGTGCCGCGCGGCGCGCCCGGGCGAGGAAGAGGCTATCCTCCCGGCCCGGTGGGACGGGCGATGGAGATCCGCGAGCTCCGATGGGGGGACTTCGAGGCCCTGCTCGAGACGTACTGGGAGCTGTACGACGAGCGGGCGCGGGGCGAACGGGTCGGCATCGGACTGTTCGACGAACGCCCCAGCCGTCCGGACGAGGTGGAGTGGTTCGCCTCGCTGTTCAAGCGGGCCCTCGAGGGGGAGGTGTTCGCCGTCGTCGCCGAGGTCGACGGGCGCGCGGTCGGTCTCTGCGACATCCACCCCGTCGTGCGCGGGGGGCGGGGGTCGGACGGGGGCCACTACGGCGAGCTCGGGATCCTGATCGACCGGCGGCACCGGGGCCAGGGGATCGGCCGGGCGATGATGGTCCGGGCGCTCGGGCTCGCCCGGGACCGGTTCGACCTGGTCCGGCTGTGGGTCTACGCGACGAACGAGCGGGCGCGGGGACTGTACCGGAGCCTCGGGTTCGAGGTCACCGGGCGGATGCCGTCGGCCGTGCGCCAGCTCGGCGAGTACGTCGACGCCGAGCTGATGGTCGTCGACCTCCGACGCTGGACCCCACCGTCCGCGAACCGTTAAGGGACGGGGGGACTCGCCCCGTCGATGTCCGACGCCGAGGGGTGGGAGGCCGAGCTCCGGACGGAGCGCCGGATGAAGGATGAGTTCATGGCCCGGCATCCGGAGTCGCCGTTCGTCGGCGGACGGGTGCCGTTCCACGCGCTGCGCTACTTCGACCCCGATCCCGCGTTCCGGGTACCGGCCCGGCTGGAACGGCGTCCCGCGCCGGAGGAGGCGTACCTCCGGACGAATCGGGACAATCAGGCGGTGATGCGCTACCTCGGCGACCTGCGGTTCCGGCTCGGCGGCCAGGCCGTGCATCTCCGGGTCTATCACGCCGGGGAAGGGGTCGGCACGTCGGTGTTCGTGCCGTTCCGCGACCGCACGAGCGGGCGCGAGAGCTACGGCGCGGGCCGCTACCTCACGCTCGAGCTGACCGAGGACGACGACTACGAGCTCGACTTCAACCGGGCGTTCAACCCGTACTGCGCCTACACCGACGACTTCGAATGCAGCTTCCCGCCGCCGGAGAACGACCTGCCGGTCGCGGTCCGGGCCGGGGAGAAGGAGTGGGCGGCCGACGCGCCCGCGCCGACGGGGCCCGACGAGGCGCCACCGGTCACAGGTGGCCGAACGCGCTCAGCACCCCGTCGATCACGAACTGCACGCCGACCGCCGCGAGGATCAACCCGAGGACGCGGGTCATCGCCATCACGCCGACGCGGCCCATCGACCGCAGGATCCCGTCGCCGAACCGGAGGATCACGAACGTCAGCCCGATCGTGACGACGATGGCGACGAACGTCGCGACGACGACCCACGGGTCGTTGCCGGCGTTCCCTTCGTAGATCATCACGATCGAGATCGCCCCCGGTCCGGCCAGCAGCGGGATCCCGAGCGGAACGACCGACAGTTCGTCGCGCCGGGCGATCGCTTCCTCGCGGTCCTCCGTGGTGAGCCGGACCCGCGTGATCTCGCCGTGGAGCATGTCGAAGGCGACGACGAAGAGGAGCGCCCCGCCCGCGATCTCGAATGCGCCGAGCGAGAGGCCGAACACCGAGAAGAGGAAGCGGCCGAGGACCGCGAACAGCGCCAGGACGACGCCGGCGACGATCACCGCCCGCCGGACGATCACCGCGCGGTCCGCGGGGCCGTACCCCTCGGTGAGGGCGACGTAGAACGGCAGCGTGCCGAGGGGATCGACGATCGCGAACAGGCTCAGGG
>DATJZK010000090.1:0-15551 GCA_035499145.1 Thermoplasmata archaeon | reverse complement strand
GCGCGTTCCTCGCGGGCGGCGGCGCGCTCCAGGTCCCGGCGGGGCTGCTCGGCCGCCGGTACGGGAACCGATCGGTCTCGCTCCTGGGGGCCGCCCTCCTCGCCGTCTTCGGCATCGCGAGCGGGGTCGCCCCGTCGTTCGCCGCGCTGCTCGCCTTCCGCGTCGCCGCCGGAGCCGGCGCCGGCCTGTTCTTCTCGCCGGCGATCAGCCTGGTCGCAGGGCTGTACCCCAGCGGCCGTCGCGGGCTCGCGGTCGGCGGGTTCTCCTCCGCGTTCAGCGCCGGTTCGGCCGCCGGCGTCCTCGTCACCGCCCTGATCGTCCCGACGATCGGCTGGCACGCCTCGCTCGTCGTCGGCGGGATCGCGCTCGCGGTCCTGACGGTCGCGGGCGCGGCGGTCGTCCCGCGCTCGGTCGACCCTCCCCCGCCCCCGGTCCGGCCCCCGGCCCGCGCGCCGCTCCCGGGGCTGCGGTACCGGGGCGTCTGGGCGATCGGCGCAGCGTTCGTCGGGATGGAGGGGGCGATGTTCGCCACCGGGCAGTTCATCGTGCCGTACGGCGAGGCGCTGCGCGGCTGGTCGGCGCCGACCGCCGGGCTGGTCGGGATGATGTTCGTCCTGCCGAGCGTCCTGGGCGGGCCGGTCGGCGGAACGATCGCCGATCGTCGTCGCAACCACCGGACGCAGCTCGCCGCGGGGGCGCTCCTCGGCGCGGTCGCGCTCGTGTTCCTGCCGATCGACGGGCTCGCGACCGCGATCGCGGTCGGCACGACGTTCTCCTTCGCCTACGGCTTCGCCTACGCCGTGATGTACGTCGTCCCGCACTACTGGCGCGAGGTGCCGGCGGACCAGGTGCCGCTCGCGATCGGCCTGTTCAACGCGATCCAGCTCGCCGGCGGCGGGACGGTCGCGTACGTCTTCGGGGGGGTCGTCGCCCGGTCGTCGTACGCGGTCGGCTGGGAGGTGCTCGCGGCCGTCGAGGCGGTGACGCTCCTCGCGCTCCTCGCCCTCCCGCGGACCCCCGCGCCGGGGTCGGCCGATCCGCCGCCCGCGGCGGCGGGCGTCCTTCCCTGAGCGCGCGGCCGGTCGCGCAGAGGTCCGCGATCGGGCACTCGGGGCATTTCGGCCGGAGCGGTCGGCAGAGGTTCTGCCCGTGCTGCACGAGGAGCGGATTCAGCGGGAGCCAGTACCGCTCCGGGACGACCCGACGCAGCGCGGCCTCCGTCTCCTCGGGGCTCCGCGTGCGCACGACGCCGAGGCGGTTGGAGAGGCGGTGGACGTGGGTATCGACCGGCACTCCGGGGATGCCGTAGCCGAACACCAGGACGCAGTTCGCGGTCTTCGGACCGACCCCGGGAAGGCTCGTCAGCTCTTCGAGCGTCCGGGGGACGCCCTCGGGGAATCGCTCGAGGAGCGCGCGGGCGCACGCTTGGATCGTGCGGGTCTTGGTCCGGTAGAAGCCGACCGGCCGGATCAGCCCCTCGACCGTCGAGGGGCGCGCGGCCGCCAGGGACCTCGCGTCGGCGAACCTCGCGAACAGGCGGGCGGAGGCGACGTCGGTCTGCTCGTCGCGCGTTCGCTGGGAGAGAATGGTTCCGATCAGCACCTGGAACGGGTCCTCGGCGTGGTCGCGCAGGTACGGGCGACGCCAGTCGCCGGTCCGGTAGAACGCCGACAACCGGTCGAGGAGCTGCTCCCAGTCGAGCGTCGGGGCGCCGGTCGTCATCGGCCCCGCGCCGGCGACGCTTCCCTCGACGGAACGGTCTCCGTGCCTGGGTCGGAGAGGTCCGGCTCGTCGGTCTCGCCGTTCGGTCGCATCAGCTCGCCGACCAGGTAGTCGCTGCCCGTGACGAGCGTGAGCCCGTCCGGGCCGGTCGCCGCTCGGGCGAGCCGGAGGCCGGCGGCCGCGTCGGGGGCCTCGACGATCCGCGGGAACCGGCCCGCCGCCGCAACCCGCAAGCCGGCGGCCGGCAACCCGCGCTCCGAGCGGACGCGCACGACAACGAGCGTTTGGGCGAGCGGGGCGAGCGCGTCGAGGATCCGGTCGACGTTCTTCCCCCGCAGGCAGCCGAACAGGACGGCGCTCTGGGTCGGGTCGGCGAGCGGGGCGATCTCGCCGAGGCTCTCCGCGACGGCGCGGGCGCTCTCGGGCGTGTGCGCGACATCGTAGTACAGCTCGGGGCGTCGCGCGACGCGCTCGAGCCGGCCGGGCCATCGGACGCGGCCGAGCCCCGCGACGACGGCCGCCGGGTCGAGCGGACGGCCGAGGGCCTCGAGGAACCGAGCGGCCGCGGCGACCGCGAGCGCCGCGTTGTTCACCTGGAACGTTCCGAGCAGCGGGATCGTGAGCCGCGGCAGGGACGCCCCCGGGACCGCGAGCGCGAACGACTGCCCGTCCTCCGACAGCGCGCGGTCGGACGGGACGATCTCGCGGCCGAGCCGCCACTCGATCGCGCCCGCCCGGTCGGCGTGGCGCCGAACGACCGCGGCGGCGCCCGGGACGAGGTCGCCGACGATCGCCCGCATCCCCGGATGGAGGATGCCGGCCTTCTCCTCGGCGATCGCCTCGACCGTCGGGCCGAGGAGGTCGGTGTGCTCGAGTTCGATCGTCGTGATCACACCGACCCGGGCGTCGAGGACGTTGGTCGAGTCGAGCCGGCCGCCGATCCCGACCTCGACGACCGCCGCGTCGACCGAGCGTCGGGCGAACCAGTCGAACCCCAGGGCGGTCGTCACCTCGAAGAACGTCGGGCTGCGGTCGATCGCCCCTTCCGCCTCGAGCGTCTCGGCGACCGCCTCGAGGCGGTCGATCCCGTCCACGACCGCCGCCGGCGGGATCGGGCGTCCGTCGATGCGGATCCGCTCGCGGTAGCTCGCGAGGTGCGGGGAGGTGAACAGCCCGGTCCGGAGCCCGTGGGCCGTAAGGATCGCGGCGGTCATCACCGCGACCGACCCTTTCCCCTTGCTGCCGGTGACATGGACGCTCGGGAACCGGCGCTGGGGGTCGCCGAGCGCGCGAAGGAGCGCTTGCTCGACCTCCAGCCCCGGGCGCAGGCCGAACCGGCGTCGGCGGAACAGCCGGTCGAGCGACGTGCGGTACCGGTCGGCCCCCGCCGCGGCCATGCGGGGCGCGGAGCCGAGCGTCCCCTTAACCGTCACCCGCGTTCCGCTAGTACGTCGACCGCTCGCGGTAGGCGCCGTAGACGTCCTGGAAGGCGCGGACGACCTCGCCGAGGGTCGCGTGCGCGCGCAGTGCGCCGAGCACCGCCGGCATCGTGTTGTCGTCCTCGGTGGCGGCGACCTTCCTCAGGCGGTCGAGGGCCGCGGCGTGCTTCCGCGCGTCCCGCTTCGCCCGCAGGGACTTCAGGCGGCGCGACTGGAGCCGCCGCGCTTCCTCGCTGATCTTGAGCCGCGGCACCTTGACCGGGGCCGCGACGGCGTGGGAGTTGACGCCGACGATCTTCGCCTCCCCGCTCTCCACCGCGCGCTGGTAGCGGAACGACGCCTCCTGGATCTCGCGCTGGAAGAACCCGCGCTCGATCGCGGGGACGACCCCGCCCATCGCGTCGATCCGGTCGAAGTATCGGAACGTCTCCTCCTCCATCCGGTCGGTGAGCCACTCGACGTAGTAGCTGCCGCCGAACGGATCGATGGCGTCCGCGACGCCCGACTCGACCGAGAGGATCTGCTGCGTCCGCAGCGCGATCCGGACGGCGTCCTCGCTCGGCAGCTGGATCGCCTCGTCGTACGAGTTCGTGTGGAGCGACTGCGTCCCGCCCAGGACCCCCGCGAGCGCCTGCACGGTCGTCCGCACGACGTTCAGCTCGGGCTGCTGGGCCGTGCACGAGCAGCCGGCGGTCTGCGTGTGGAACCGCAACCAGAGCGAGCGCTCCTTCTTCGCGCCGAACTCGTCGCGCATCACGCGCGCCCAGATCCGCCGGGCGGCGCGGTACTTCGCGATCTCCTCGAAGAAGTCGTTGTGCGCGTTGAAGAAGAACGAGAGGCGCGGGGCGAAGTCGTCGACCGCGAGCCCCCGGCGCTTCGCCTCCGCGACGTACGTGCGCCCGTCGGCGAGCGTGAAGGCGAGCTCCTGGACCGCGGTCGACCCCGCTTCCCGGATGTGGTAGCCGGAGATCGAGACGGGGTTCCACCGCGCGGCGTGCCGGGTCGCGTACTCGATCGTGTCGGTGACGAGCCGAAGCGCCGGGCGGGGCGGGTAGAGGAACTCCTTCTGGGCGATGTACTCCTTCAGGATGTCGTTCTGCGTCGTGCCGCCGAGCCGTCCGGCCGCGACGCCGTGGGCCTCCCCGGCGAGGAGGTACATCCCCCAGACGATGTTCGCGGGGCCGTTGATTGTCATGCTCGTCGTCACCTCGGCGAGCGGGATCCCCGCGAGGAGACGCTGCATGTCGTCGAGCGAGCCGACGTTCACGCCACACTTGCCGACCTCCCCCTCCGACTCGGGGTCGTCCGCGTCGAGCCCGTAGAGGGTCGGGTCGTCGAACGCGATCGAGAGGCCCGACTCCCCGTGGGCCAGCAGGTACCGGAACCGGCGGTTCGTGTCCTCGGGCGAACCGAATCCCGAGAACATCCGCATCGACCAGCGACGGCCCCGATACATCGTCGGGTGGACCCCGCGCGTGAACGGTGGCTGCCCCGGGTACCCGATCGCGTCGAACGTCGACCGCGGGGAGCGGGGCGTGTAGACCCGCTCGACGGGAATGCCGCCGAGCGTCGCGAACTCGCTCCGCGACTCCGGGCTCTTCGCGAGGGCCGGCGCGAGCACTTCGGACTCCCAGCGCTGCTGCTCGTCGGCGACCGGATCGCCGGTCGGAGCGCGGCCCGCGGATCCCCGGGCCGGTGGGGCGGCGCGGCTTCCCGCCATCCCCCGAAGGAGGGAGGTCCCGTCTATAACTCCGGGGGACGGTCGGGCAGGCGGAGCCCCACCAGGTCGCCCCGGCCGCGCCGCGCCACCCGGGCGCCGACCGCGCGGGCGAACTTCGGGAACGCGTCCCCGGTCCACGACGTGTTGTCGGCGAGCACCACCGCCCCCGGTCCGAGCCGGGGCCGGATCGTCTCGAGCTCGAAGGTGAGGTGGCCGGGCGTGTGCAGGTCGTCGTGCAGGAACAGTCCGATCGGCCCGATCTCCCCGACCAGCGCCGGCAGCAGCGTCTGGCTCGGCCCGGTCCGCAGCACCCACCGGTCCCTCAGGGCCGCCGGCACCGACCAGCCCGTGTCGCAGCCGGGCGGCAGCGACACGGGCGATTCGTCGGCGCGCAGGGTCGGCCCGCGCTGCCGCGTCGGCAGGTCGATCGAGTAGAGGCGGCCGGTGTGGTTTCGCCGGAGCGCCGCCAGGAAGTGCGCCGACGAGACGCCGCTGCTCACGCCGGTCTCTACGATCCGCTCCGGCCGGAGGAGCCGCACGAGGGCATACAGCTCGAACGGGGCCCGGATCTGCGCGTACGACCCGCGACCCGCGGCGAGGTGGCGGTGCCGGATCTCCTCCTCGAGGGGGAGCAGCCGCTCCAGCTCGGCCATCGTCCGGGCGATCTCGGGCCGCCGGGCGCCCGTCAGCTCCGCGAGCCACTCGAGATTGGGGGTCGCCCGGCGGTCGCCGAGGGCCCGTCGCGCCCGCTCGACCGCGCTGCGCGCTTCGGCGGGCAGCGTGTCGACCCGGAGCGGGACCTTGCGACGCCTCATCCGGCCGGCCCGGTCGGCGATGGTCGCTCCTTTCTCTTGAGGTGTGCGCTCGATATGTCGAGGCGCGCCGTCGTCCCGCTCACGACGGTCTGCCGCGCGTCGATCTCGAGCCGGGAGGCGAAGAACGGGGCGTCGACGACGACCGTCTCGTACTCGCCCCCCTCGCCGGCGACGTTCATCCGTCGGCCGCCGTCACTGACCCGCCCCAGCTCCTCCAGGCAGGGGCCGTCGAGCCGGCGTCCGACCCAGGCGGCCGGAAGCGGGTCCGCGGCGAGGTGGACGAGGACGATCTCGAGCCCCGCGGCGATCTCCTCCTGGACGACCCGCGCGGCCGGCCGCCGCCACAACGGCGCGTAGACCCACCGCCCCGCCCGGTCGGCGAGGCGGACGATCCGGCTCCACTGGAACGAGGAGGCGATCGCGCCGGTGACCACCGGGCCCCCGGTGCCCGCGATCGCCTCCTCGAGCGCGGCGAGCTCGGCCGCCTCCCCCGAGCCGCGGGCCCGCACGGTCCGGTGCCGCCGCCCCCACGCCCGGGCCTGGAGGGCGACGAGGTCGAGGTTCGGGGTGTGGAACAGCATCGAGTCGGGGTCATCGGGCCGGACGGTCACGAGCTCGTCGACCGGCCAGCCCTGGCACTCGGCGAGGTACGCCGCGTAGACCGAGTCTTTCCCGCCCGAGACGAGCGCGGTGACGGTCACGGGCCCTGCTACGGGAGGGTCAGCCCGTCCCGCCACCGTCCGTAGAGCGCGGGCAGGTCGAGGGTCGCCACGGCGTCCTTCCCCCAGCGGAACGACCCCGGACCGTCCGTGACGCTCCCCAGGACCGCGACCGACGTGCGTCCGACGGCGCGCTCAAAGGCGGGGGCCGACCGGGCCGGGACCTCCGCGACCCATCGGGAGCGCCCCTCGGCGACCAGCGCGATCCCGGGGCCGTGGAGCCCGGTGGCCGCGAGGTCGACGTCGAACCCCGTCCCGCCGCCGAACGCCATCTCGGGCAAGGTGACGGCGAGCCCGCCGTCGGAGACGTCGTGCGCCGCGACGACGAGCCCCCGCGCGACCGCCGCGAGGAACCGGTCGCCGAGCCGACGCAGCGTGTGCGGGTCCGGAACGGCGACGGGCACCCCTCGGATCCCCGATCGGCGGGCCCACAGCGACCCGCCGACCTCGGGGCCGGAGCGGCCGACCAGGTAGAGCCGATCGCCGGCCCGCTTGAGGTCGCTCGTCAGGGCGCGTCGCAGCTCGGGGACCACCCCGGTCGCGAGCAGCACCGGCGTCGGCGGGATCCCTTCCCCGAGTCCGCCGTTGTAGAAGCTGACGTTGCCGCTCGGGACCGCGAACCCGAGCGCCTCGGCGGCCCGGCCGAGCCCCTGCGTGACCGCGGCGAAATCCCCCAGGACCGCCGGGTCCTCCGGGTTGCCGAAGTTGAGGCAGTTCGTGAACGCGTCCGGGCGCGCGCCGACCGCGTAGAGGTTGCGCGCGGCCTCCTCCACGACCCACGCGGCGCCGGCCCGGGGATCGTCGCGGCACGCCCACGGCTGGGCGGCGACCGCGACGGCGAGCCCGCTGCGCCCGCCGGGCCGCGGCCCGAGGACGGCGGCATCCCCGTGCGACGGGGAGGTGACCCGGCCGTGGATCGGCCGGATCACGGTGCGTCCCTGGACCTCGTGGTCGTACAGCCGGACGACCGGCTCGCGCGACACCGAGTCCGGGGCGAGGAGGAGGCGTTCGATGAGCGCCGGGAGATCGCCGTCCGGCACGGGCACGGGGACGGCGCGAGGGGGGCGACGGACGCGGACCCGGCGACGCAGCGGCGGCGGGTCGACCCGGAACGCGAGCCGGAGGCGGCCCGCGGGAGCTCCCTCCCAGAAGATCGATTCGTACGGCCCGCGCGTCACCTCGCCGATCTCGTTCGCCGGCACCCCGTGCCGGGCGAAGATCTCGAGGAACGCCGGCACGTCCTCGGCGCGGAGATCGTAGATCATCCGCTCCTGCGACTCCGAGATCCAGACCTCCCACGGGACGATCCCCCGCTCGCGGAGCGGCACCCGGTCGAGGTCGATCCGCGAGCCGAACCCCCCCGCGTGGACGAGCTCGCCCGACGCCGTGGCGAGGCCGCCGCCCCCGAGGTCCTTCAGGCCCTGCACGAGGCCCGCCTGGTACGCCTCCAGGGAGGCGCGGATCAACGGCTCCTTCACGATCGGGTTGCCGAGCTGCACCGCCCCCCGCGACGACGTCTCGCTCCGCTCCGTGAGCTCCTGCGAGGCGAACGCGACGCCCCCGAGCCCGTCGCGACCGGTCCGCCCGCCGGCCAGGACGAGGCGGTCGCCGACGGCCCGGGCCCGGTTCGGGAGCGGCACGCCGTCGGCGAGCCACCCGACGCAGGCGACGTTGACGAGGGGGTTCACGACGTACGCCCGGTCGAAGTAGATCCCGCCGGAGACGGTCGGCACGCCGACGCGGTTGCCGTAGTCGCGGATCCCGGCGATGACCCCCTCCGCCAGGTACCGCGGCGCCTTCACGCCGCGCGGGAGCTCGCTCCGGGGCAGGTCGAGCGGGCCGAAGAACAGCGGGTCGGCGAGCGCGATCGGCTTCGCCCCCACCGCCAGGACGTCGCGGAGGATCCCGCCGATGCCGGTCGCGGCACCGCCGTACGGCTCGATCGCCGACGGATGGTTGTGCGACTCGATCCGCAGGGCGTACGCCGCCCCGCCGTCGAACCGCATCACGCCGGCGTCCCCGGTCCCGAGGACTCGGGCCCCCGACCGGGCGCGCGCGAAGGCGCGGCGGAGGAACGGTCGCGAGCTCTTGTAGCTGCAATGCTCGCTCCAGCTCTGGGCGATCCCTGCGAGCTCGAGGTCGGTCGGGTCGCGCCCCTCCCGCACGAAGTACGCCTTCAGTCGCGCCAGCTCGGGAGGGCTGAACCCGAGCCCCCGCTCGGCCGAGCGGGCGGCCAGCGCTCGGGCCGACGCGCGACGCCACGGGACGACGCGCACGCCGTCGGCCCACGCGCCCATCGTCTCAGTCCGACACCGGGCGGATCGTCACCCGGTGGATGACGGGGTTCGCCAGCAGCCGCTCGACCGCTTCGCCCGCCAGCCGCTCCGCTTCGGACCGGTCCGCCGCCGCGAACTCGAGGTCGTAGATCCGCGCGGTCGCGACGTGCTCGATCGCGGAGATCCCGAGCAGACCCAGCGCCTTCTGGATGCTCTCCGCCTCGGCGTCGACGACCCCGGGCTTCAGCTCGACGCGAACTTCGACCTTGGTCGAGCGCCGTCCACGGTCCGGCGGGGCCCCCACGGCCGAGTCACCGGACCCGGGAGATAACGGTGGCCCCGGAGCCCCGCTCCGCCGGGGCCGCGGGGGTGCGCCGTCGACGGCCCCGGCGGCGCGCGCCGACCGACCTCCGGCCCGCGCGTCTCGGATCCCCGGTTTTCGACAAAGCATAAATAGTGGGTCTTTTTCGGCCGGCCGGCGCGGTGGGGGCCGGTTATCGTTATGGAGGAGTTCATCTGCAGCGTCGAGTTTCTTCGAGGGCCCGCGGACCTCTTGGCGCGGGTGTCGAGCGAGGCCGGGGGGATCCGGGAGTACCACGGTCCCGTCACCGGCACGGTGATCGACCAGGTCGTCAACGATCTCCAAGAGGAGTTCGAGTCCGCCCCGACGGCGTAGACGGCGTCGGGGTCGGCATCCGCTTTCCGGTGTAGGGGTCCCGCGCTCGGGTGGACGCATGGAGCGACCGACCTCGTCGAAGCCTCCCGTCAGCCGCGCCGTCGAGAACGCCTTCACGAAGGTCTGGCCGGACGAGCAGGTCGTCGCGCTGATCGCCCTCAAGGTGGAGACCGCCGAGGCCGACGTCGTGGCGACCGAGGTGGCGAAGTTCACCGAGGTCGAGGACGTGTTCCTCGTCACGGGCGACACCGACATCTTCCTCAAGGTCCGCTTCCCCCACTACGACGAGCTGAAGGAGTTCGTCCTCCGACGGTTGCCGGCCGTCCGGGGGATCCGGGAGACCCGGACGCTCCTGGTCGTCACGGCGTACAAAGAGGGAGGGGAGACCCGTCCGGCATGAGCTCGCGCCCGCCGCCGGTGGCGGCCCGCCCGTCCGTCCCGGATCCCGAGGACCCCCCGGCGTTCGCCCGGGTGATCGCCTCGCTCGACGAGCTCGCGGACGACGCGTCCGTCCCTCGGAACATCCGCCGCGGAGCGAAGTCGGCGAAGGCCGAGCTCGGGAAGGCGGACGTGGCGCTCGACATGCGGATCGCGAGCGCCGTCTACGTGCTCGACGACCTGGCGAACGACCCGAACCTGCCGACGCACGGTCGGACCGCGATCTGGTCGATCATTTCGAGCTTGGAGAGTCTCAAGTGACCCCGCGTTGGGATAGCCTGAAATACGCCCCCATCGTCCGAACCGTTCGGAGCGGGATCGGGCCCGTAGCTCAGTTCGGTAGGTCGAACGGCGTCCCCGGCGGCCCGGCAAAGAGCATCTGGCTTTTAACCAGGTGGTCGGGGGTTCGAACGAGGGGTTCCGCCGACCGGGCGGAGCGTCTCCGGATCTCCCCCCGGGCCCGTACCGCGCCACGGAGCGACCGATGACGCCCCCCACCGCAGCGCGCAGCCGCCGGCGAGCGACCCCGCCGAAGCCGGCCGCCCCGAAGCGCCCGTTCGTCGCCCACCACCTCGCCCCGAAGCACGAGGTGCTGGGCGAGGAGGAGACGAAGACGGTGCTGGCGCAGCTCGAGACGCCGCTCGAGCGCCTCCCGCAGATCCTGGTGAGCGACCCGGGCCTGCAGACCGATCCGAAGTACGAGGGCCTCCGCGACTCCGGCGAGAACCTCGTCGGACGCCTGGTCCGCATCCGCCGGCCCAGCCCGACCGCGGGCGAGGCGATCGCCTACCGCGTGATCGTGGCCGCGGGCGGGGGGGATTGACGAATCCATGCGCGAGATCGTAGACGCCTTCTTCCGGGAGCGGTCGATCGTCAACCACCACCTCGCCAGCTTCAACGACTTCCTCCCGACCCGCGACAACCCGAACTCGCGGATGCAGCGGATCGTCGACGACGCGCGGGTCAGCGAGGACTCGACCGAGCGCGGCGTGATCCGGCTCGACGTCCAGAAGACGAAGAGCTCGATCTACGTCCGGGTCGGTCGGCGCCGCGACGCGCGCGGGAACGTCAACCCGTCCGCCGAGCCGACGATCTTCATCGGCGCCCCGTTCGTGAAGGAGCCGGTCGGGTCGAAGCCGACGCTCACCCCGATGGAGGCGCGCCTGCGGAACCTCACGTACCAGGCGCCGATCTACCTCAAGGTCACGGTCGTCGAGAACGGCGTCGAGCGGGCGCCCGAGGACGTGCACATCGGCGACCTCCCGATCATGGTCAAGAGCCGCCCGTGCAACCTCAACCGCTACAAGATCACCGAGGACGACCAGATCTGGCTGTCGGACGAGGAGTACCGGGCGAAGCTGGTCGAGTACGGCGAGGACCCCCTCGACCCCGGCGGCTACTGCATCATCGGCGGCACGGAACGGGTCATCATCAGCCTCGAGGACCTCGCGCCGAACCGCATCTTCGCCGAGCACAACGAGCGCTACGGGACGCCGATCGAGAGCGCGAAGGTGTTCAGCCAGCGCGGCGGCTACCGCTCGCTCACGGTCGTCGAGAAGAAGAAGGACGGGATCCTCCAGGTGTCGGTCCCGACCGCGAGCGGCCAGATCCCGCTCGTCATCCTGATGCGGGCGCTCGGGATGAAGAACGACGAGGAGATCTTCCAGGCGGTCCTGGGAGAGCTGCTCCCGCTGGACGAGCCGTTCGTCCAGACGATGAAGCACCTGCTGAACGTCAACCTCGAGGAGTGCCTCTCGAAGAAGCAGTACCCTCCCGAGGGGATCCAGTCGACCGAGGACGCCTTGATCTTCCTCGAGAAGAAGTTCGCGACGGGGCAGGCGAAGGAGTACCGGCAGCGGAAGGTCGACGGGATCCTCGACCGGTCGCTCCTCCCCCACCTGGGCGACACGAAGGCGGACCGTCTCAAGAAGGCGCTCTACCTCGCGCGGATGGCGCGGACGGTCCTCGAGCTCCACCTCAAGGTCCGGGGCGAGGACGACAAGGACCACTACGCGAACAAGCGCCTCAAGCTCGCCGGCGACCTGATGGAGGACCTGTTCCGGGTCGCCTTCTCGCTGCTCCTGAAGGACCTCAAGTACCAGCTCGAGCGGTCGTTCGCGCGGAAGAAGGACCTTCGGATCGCGAGCGCGATCCGGCCGGACCTGCTCACCCAGCGGCTCGTCCACGCGCTCGCGACGGGCAACTGGGTCGGTGGCCGCGCCGGGGTGAGCCAGGTGCTCGACCGGACGAGCCACATGTCGACGATCAGCCACCTGCGCCGGGTGACGAGCCCGCTCACGCGCAGCCAGCCGCACTTCGAGGCGCGCGACCTCCACCCGACCCAGTGGGGTCGGCTCTGCCCGAACGAGACCCCCGAAGGGCAGAACTGCGGCCTCGTCAAGAACTACGCGCTGTGCGTCGACGTCTCCGAGGGCGCCGACGAGGAGGAGGTCACGCTGATCCTCCGCGACCTCAACACGCGCGAGATCGGTCCCGAGGTGTTCCAGGAGGGGAGCGCGCCGCGCGGCAAGCGGGCGGCGCGGGTCTACGTCAACGGCAACCTGGTCGGCCTCCACTCCCAGCCGGTCGAGCTCGTGAAGGAGATCCGCGAGCGGCGTCGGACGGGGACGCTCTCCCCGACGCTCGCCGACAAGACGTACGAGATCAACGTACGGTACGACGGCGAGATGAACGAGGTGATCGTCCACTGCGACTCCGGCCGGCTCCGCCGGCCGCTGATCGTCGTCAAGGACGGGGTGCCGCGCGTCTCGCGGTCGGACCTCGACGACCTCGCCCGCGGAACGCTGTCGTTCAGCGACCTCGTCCGCCAGGGGAAGATCGAGTGGCTGGACGCCGAGGAGGAGGAGGATTCGCTCGTCGCCGTCGAGCCGTTCGACCCGCCCGACGCCTGCCCGAAGTGCGGGAAGGCGCTCAGCCGCTCCGACCTCCGCTGGATCTCGATGGGGGAGCGCCGCGAGAAGGCGACGGTCGAGTGCGGCCTCTGCCACGCCGAGTTCCCGACCGCGAGCCTCGTCGGCGACCGCGCGACGCACCTCGAGATCGACCCGAACCTGATCCTCGGCGCGTGCACCGGCCTGATCCCGTACCCCGAGCACAACAGCGCGCCGCGCAACACGATGGGCTCCGGGATGGCGAAGCAGGCGCTCGGCGTCGAGTCGGTCAACTACCGCCGCCGGCCCGACACCCGCGGCCACCTGCTCCACTACCCCCAGGCGCCGCTGCTGCAGACGCAGACGATGCGCTACGTCCACTTCACCGAGCGGCCCGCCGGGCAGAACTTCGTCGTGGCGGTCCTCTCGTACGAGGGCTACAACATGCAGGACGCGCTCGTCTTCTCGAAGGGCGCGATCGAGCGCGGCCTCGGCCGCTCGTCGTTCTTCCGGACGTACCGCGGCGAGGAGCGGAAGTACCCGGGGGGCCAGGAGGACCGGTTCGAGATCCCGCGGCCCGACGTCGCCGGCGCGCGCGTCGACACCGCCTACCGCAACCTGGGGGACGACGGCCTCATCTTCCCCGAGCTCGAGGTGAGCGAGGGCGACGTGCTCGTCGGCAAGACGAGCCCGCCCCGATTCCTCGAGGAGAAGACCGACCTGCTCACCCCGCAGAAGCGGCGCGAGACGAGCGTCACGGTGCGCTTCGGAGAGTCCGGCTGGGTCGACAACGTCATCCTGACCGAAGGGGAGAACATCTCCAAGCTCGTCAAGGTCAAGGTCCGCAACCAGCGGGTCCCCGAGCTCGGCGACAAGTTCGCGAGCCGGCACGGGCAGAAGGGGGTCATCGGGCTCATCGTCCCGCAGGAGGACCTGCCGTACACGCGCGACGGCGTGACGCCGGACCTGCTGATCAACCCGCACGCGATCCCGTCGCGGATGACGGTCGCCCACGTCCTCGAGATGCTCGGGGGCAAGGTCGGCGCGCTCCGCGGCACGACGATCGACGGCACCGCGTTCAGCGGCACCCGCGAGGAGGCGCTCCGCGAGGAGCTGAAGGCGATCGGGTTCCACCCGTCCGGACGCGAGACGCTCTACGACGGCGTCACCGGCCGCCGGTACGAGGCGGAGATCTTCATCGGCGTGATCTACTACCAGAAGCTCCACCACATGGTCGCCGGGAAGATGCACATGCGCTCCCGCGGCCCCGTGCAGATCCTGACCCGCCAGCCGACCGAGGGGCGCTCGCGGCAGGGCGGGCTCCGGTTCGGCGAGATGGAGCGGGACTGCCTGATCGGCCACGGCGTCGCGATGGTGATCAAGGACCGCCTGCTCGACCAGTCCGACGGGACGATCCAGTACGTCTGCGGCAACGTCGACTGCGGCCACATCGCGATCCCCGACACCCGGGCGAGCTCGCTCCGCTGCCCGAGCTGCGGGAACACGTCGTCGATCTACCCGGTCGAGATGAGCTACTCGTTCAAGCTCCTCCTCGAGGAGCTGATCAGCCTCGGCGTGATCATGCGGCTCCAGCTCGAGGAGATGCGGTAGGAGGACGACGATGCCCCAGGGACTCTCGAAGCGGATCAAGAGCCTGCAGTTCGCCTTCCTCTCGCCCGACGAGATCCGCCGCATGAGCGGCGCGAAGATCATCACGGCGGACACGTACGACGACGACGGCTACCCGATCGAGATGGGCCTCATGGACCTCCACCTCGGGGTCATCGAGCCGAACCTGCGGTGCCGGACCTGCGGCGGCCGCGTCAACGAGTGCCCCGGCCACTTCGGGATCATCGAGCTCGCGATGCCCGTGATCCACGTCGGCTACGCGAAGGAGATCAAGCGGCTGCTCCAGTCGACGTGCCGCGCGTGCGGCCGGATGCTGCCGGACGCCCCCAACCCCCGGGCCGAGGCGACCGCCGACGGCGACGACGGCCCCGCGCGCCCCGCCCGCGCCCGCGAGGCGAAGGAGGAGCGGAGCTGCCCGCACTGCCACGAGGTCCAGCACCGGATCGTGCTCGACAAGCCGACGACGTTCCGCGAGGACTCGCACAAGATCACCCCGAAGGAGGTCCGCGCCCGGCTCGAGCGGATCCCCGACGACGACGTCCGCGCGCTCGGCCTGAACCCCCGCTTCGGCCGGCCGGAGTGGATGGTCCTCACGGTGCTGCCGGTGCCGCCGGTCCAGGTCCGCCCGTCGATCACGCTCGAAAGCGGGGAGCGGAGCGAGGACGATCTCACGCACAAGCTGGTCGACGTGCTCCGGATCAACCAGCGCCTGCGCGAGAACCGCGACATGGGCGCGCCGCAGCTCGTCGTCGAGGACCTCTGGGAGCTGCTGCAGTACCACGTCACGACGTACTTCGACAACCAGACGAGCGGGATCCCGCCGGCGCGGCACCGCTCCGGCCGCCCGCTGAAGACCCTCGCCCAGCGCCTGAAGGGGAAGGACGGCCGGTTCCGGTCGAACCTCTCCGGTAAGCGGGTGAACTTCTCCGCCCGGACGGTCATCTCTCCGGACCCGCTCCTCTCCATCAACGAGGTCGGGATCCCCGTCGAGGTCGCCCGGGCGCTCTCGGTGCCCCTCGAGGTCACCGTCCACAACCAGGAGATCGCCAAGGGCCTCGTGAAGCGCGGCCCGACCCCCGCCCCCAGCGCCACCGGCGCCTACCAGTGCGGCGTCAACTACCTGATCCGGGAGGACGGCCAGCGGATCAAGGTCATGGAGAAGAACGCCGAGGCGTGCGCCGAGCTGGTCTCCCCCAACTGCGTGGTGGAGCGCCAGCTCATCGACG
>DATJZK010000089.1:0-16074 GCA_035499145.1 Thermoplasmata archaeon | reverse complement strand
ACGCGCGAATACTACCGGCGTCGCGGATACACGCCGCGCGGTCCGTACATGGCTCGCGCTTGGCGCGGCTCGGTCCCGGGCTGACGCCCCCGGCGTCGGGTCGGTACCGGCACGATATCAAACCGCCTCCGCTCCGCAGCTTCGTCGCATGGACCTTCCGCTCCCGGAGGTCGGGGTCAGCTCGACGCTCCTTCCGTTCGCCGTCGTGGCGATCGCGATGATCGCGGTGACGGTGTTCGTCCTCCTGAAGATACTTCCCCGGGGCCGCGGCCCTCCGCTGCTCACCCAGATCGTGCTCGCCCTCTCCGTGCTGTTCGGCGGCAGCGTGCTCCTGCTGGCGCTGCTGTTCGTCTTCCTCGACCCGAACGGCACCACCGCGTGGACGTGGGTGCTGCTCGCGTTCAACTTCATGATGATGTTCCCGGTCGGATTCTGGTTCGTCTCGCTGATCCTGTTCGAGGATCGCGCGATCGGCGTCCGCGGCTGGGGGTGGCCGCTCGCGCTCGCGGTGGCGACGACCGGCTCGGAAGTGCTGATGGGACTCCTGTTCGCGGTCGGGGGGGCCGGCGGGACGCTCGGCCTCGCCGGCGCCTTCGCCCTCGGCCTGTCGTCGATCTGGCTGTACTGGTCGATGGCCGTGGTGATGGTGGCCCTGGTCCTCTGGAGCCCGCTCTCTCCGATCGAGCGGTCCGGCTCGGTCGCGCTCGTCGCTTCGGCCGCGGTCGCCCCGTGGATCACCGCCTTTCCGCTCGTGGGGGGCGCCGCCGCCGCGGCCGTGATGGTCGGACTGTTCCTCTACCTCGCCCGGGTCCTCCTCGCCGGCCGGACCCTGCCGGGAGAGATCCGGTTCGTCGCGGCGCTGAGCGGCCTCCTGCTCGCGATGGCGCTCGCCGCGATCGCCCTCGTCGCGACGGGCGGGAGCTCCGCCGCGCGGATCGGGTTCGGCGCCGTCATGGTGGCCGGGATGATCGGGGAGGTCGCCTACCTGGTGCTCCGCTGCTACCGGGGCGCGCTCCGTCCGAGCGAAGACGGAACCGAGCTCCGGAGCACGGCCGTCCCGCCCCTCCGGGCCGGTGACGCGGCGTTCGACGCGGCGGCCGCCGACAGCGCGACGGTCGCTCCGTGACCGCGTCGGCGGCGATTCGTACGGCGGCGATATCAACCTCGTGCGGTCGATACGCGGCCGGGAGGCGGGCACGGTCGCATCGAACGCCCGGTGGAGGCACGGTCTCCGCCGCGCCACCCCGTGGCTCGCCGCGGGGCTCGTGCTGGCGCTCGTCGGCGCGGTCGGCGGCGCACGCGCCGTTCCGTTCCTGACGAACGCCCCCACGATCGGCTACGGTCACTCCCCGGACGCGAACGTCACGCTCGCCCTCCAGGTGAACGACTCGACGTTCTCCCCGCGCTTCCTTTCCGAGCCGCCGGCCACGAACCTATCGATCCACATCACGAACGTGGGGCACCAGGTCCACTCGTTCGTCCTCTCCAACGACTCGGGCCTGCGGTTCAGCGGCACGACCCCGTCCCAACTGAACGCGAGCGTCAACGCCCACCCCCTCAGCGCGAACGTCACGGTCGCCGCGGGCACCTCCGCGTGGGCGAACTTCAGCATCCTGCCGACGGAGGGGTTCGACTCGTTCGAGTTCATCTCGCAGGTCCCGTACCAGTTCCAGGGCGGGCTGTGGGGCCTCCTCAACATCACCTCGACCGCCC
The DNA here is from genome assembly GCA_035499145.1 of Thermoplasmata archaeon. Lineage (GTDB taxonomy): Archaea > Thermoplasmatota > Thermoplasmata > Lutacidiplasmatales > UBA184 > Lutacidiplasma. Next base: position 14,361 of record DATJZK010000089.1, on the reverse strand, counting down.
CCGGCACGACGCTCTACGACAACACGACGAACGCGCTCTCGTTCCAGCCGTCGATCCTCGCCGACAACGCGTCCCACTATCCGTCGAACGTCAACGTGTTCGTCGCGAACCTGGGCGACCTCGGCCACACGTTCACGATCGCCCCCCAGCCGAACGTGACGGTCACGACGGTCGGCTACTTCCACAGCCACGCTCCGCTCGCCAACCAGACGATCCCGTCGACGGCCGGCAAAGGCGCCTGGGCGAACTTCACCGTGCCCGCGCCGGGGATCTACGAGTTCGTCTGCACGGTCGCCGGCCACTTCACCGGCGGGATGTTCGGCTTCCTGTACGCGGGCGTACCGCCGCCCCCGCCGCCGCCTCCCCTCCCGACGGGGGTCGTCGACCTCTGGGTGCTGGCCGGGTCGGTCGCCCTCCTCGGCATCGGAGGACTGCTGGTCGTGGTCGCGGGTTTCGGCGGGCGATTCGCGGGCTCTCCGCCCGCGCACTGACCCGACGCGCCGGCTCGCCCGAGCCGGTCCCGGGGCCGTCGAGGTCCGTTACACCAGCACGAGCTCCGACCGCATCGTGCCGTGGAAGGTGCCGCAGAACTCCGTGCACTGGATGAGGTAGGAGGTTCCGATCGGGGCGTTCGGAACCGTGAACGCGACCCGGTTGACCCGGTCCGGGATCGCGTCGAGGCGGATCCCGAGCTGGGGAATGTTCAACGAGTGGATGACGTCGGTCCCGGTGACGTTCAACTGGATCTCGGTCCCGGGAGTCGCCCAGAGCGCGCCTCCCGACACCGTCCCCGTCGCCGCGTTGTACGTCGAGCTGAAGCAGGTGCCGTTCGAGTAGCAGAACTCCCAGTACCACTGGTGGCCGATCACCTCGACGTACTCGGCCGGGTCGGACGGCAGCTGGTCGATCTTGTACAGGAGGACGGTGGAGTAGACGCTCACGCCGGCGATCAGCCCGACCACGAGGAGCGTCCAGGCGACCTCGAGCCGGTTAACCATACCGTCGCCTCCGCACGGCCGGGTCGCGGAACTTCCACAGCGCGTAGACGAGGAAGGCGAAGGTGACGATCGCCCCGGCGGTGCTGATCGCGATCATCGCCCAGAGGAGCGGCTCGGTCAGCTGGAGGTTCGTCTCCGTCCCGACGAGGGGACCGACCCCCGCGAGCACGGCGGCGGCCGGACCGACCGACGGACGGGGTTCCGGCCCAACGTGCACGGCGAAAGCGTGCGCCCCAGCCGTACATATCCCCCGCGTTCGTACCGACGCTCCCCCGGGCCGGAGACGCTCCGGTCGGCGGCGTACGTACGGAGGGGGTTTGAATCGGACCCGCGGTGAGGGGGTCCGCCGGGCACGCCCGGGATAGGGTCGGGTTGACGCGCGCACAGCACACCGCGATCGCTCTGGCGATCGTCCTCGGGCTCCTCGTCGCGGGCGTCAGCGGCAACGGGATCACGAAGGTCGCGGCCGCCTCCGGCTCGATCATCGACACCTCCTCGTCCGTGACGGTCACGGCGACGAGCTCGTTCTCCTTCACGCCGAACCGGATCGGCGACATGCCGACCTCGACCACGATCACGGTCGACTTCGTGAACGGCGACACGAACGGGGGCATCCACACGTTCACGATCCTCGGCTGCGAGGGCCGGACGATCCCGACGACCGGGCCGAACGCCTACGACTACTCGGAGTTCATCAACGGATCGAAGTGCGCGCTCGCGCCGCTCAAGAACATCGCGCCGCCCGCCTTCGGATCCCACAGCGCGACGTTCTCGGCGCCGGCGTCCGCCGGCTGGTACGAGTTCATCTGCACGACCGCGGGGCACCTCGCCCTCGGGATGCTCGGCTACATCGCCTTCGGGGAGGACGTCCCGGCGAACCTCACGGCGCCCGGCGGTGCTCCGGGCGCCGGGACGGCCGTGTTCATCATCGTCGGCACGATCGTCACCCTGACGGTGATCGCGATCGTGCTCGGGTTCGTGGTCGGTCGCCGCGAAGGGGCGCAGTACGAAATGCCCCCCGAGCGGCTCGGCTACGCGGAACCGGGGGGCGCCCGCCCGCCGACGCCGCCGGCCGCCCGGTAGCGCTCCGCCCCTCGGCGGCGCGCGAAACGTTCAAGACCCCCACCCCGTATGGGCTACGGACCTCGTAGTAGGTTCTGAGCAGATCATGGCGTGGGGAACCCCGAGCCGCGAACGCCGCGTGCTGAAGGCCGGCCACTCGTCGATCGCCGTCACGCTCCCGAAGCCGTGGGCGGAGGCGATGAACCTTCGGCCGGGCGACCTTGTCGTCTTCGACCAGAACGATGACGGGACGCTGTTCCTGAAGCCGGCCCCGGCGCCCGGGACCGTCGGCACCGCGTCGCCGTTCCTCGTCCAGGCCCGGTCGATCGACACGCCCGGCCTGCTCGAGCGGCTGATCGTCGGCGCCTACCGCGTCGGCCACGACGCGATCGAGGTGCGGACCGACGTGCCGCTCTCCGCGGACCGGATGGAGGAGCTGACCCAGACCGCGCGGGGCCTCCTCGGCGTCTCGATCGTCGCGCAGGAGCCGAACCGGGTCGTCCTGCAGAATTTCATCGACCCGTCGAAGTACGGCCTGCCGCAGCTCGTGCAGCGGATGAAGATGATCCTTGTCGCCTTCCTCGAGGAGATGGAGGAGGTCGTCCGGCGCCGCGGACGGAGCCGACGCCTCTCGAACCTCGAGGAGGAGGCGAACAAGGTCCTGGCGCTCCTCGTCCGTCAGCTGTTCCTGGCGAGCCGCGACTGGTCCCTCGCGCGGCGGATCGGCAGCCCGGACCCCCGCCAGCTCCTCGAGTGGCGCGTCGTCGTCCACTCGCTCGAAGAGCTCTCGGCCCTGTTGGGAGAGGCGCTGGCCGCGCTCAACGACGAGGCGCCCCGGCTGACCGCCGAGGCAGCCGCCGCCCTGGCCCGCACGCTTCCCGACGTGAAGGGGCAGCTCAAGTCGGTCGTCGACACCGTGATGCACCCGTCGCTCGACCACGCCTGCGAGGTCTACCAGCAGGGGGACGTGCCGGGGAACGGCGGGTCGTCGAGCGCCTGGAGCATCTCGGGCGGTCGGTCGGGTCGGTCGCGCGCAACCTCCCACCTGCTGAAGCGCTCGAGCACCTGCCTCACGCTCCTCGCGGGACTGGCGATCGACCGGGCGGTCGCAGCCGGCGGCGAGTCGGTCCTCACCGAGCTCGCCTGACGGCGGACGACCCCCCCTTTATCCCCGTCGGGTACGCACCGTCGATACGGGTGCGGGCCTCCCATACGAACGTCATATCGACCGTTTTCGGGTGGCTCGCCGAGGGCAACCGTGTTCGACTCCATCGATGACTGGCTGATCATTGCGGTCGTCGCCGGGATCCTGTTCTACGGCTCGAGCAAGATCCCCCAGCTCGCGCACAGCCTCGGGCGGTCCGTCGGCGAGTTCAAGAAGGGCCGGATCGAGGTCGAGCGGGAGCTGAAGGCCGACCAGAATCCCCCGGCGGCGAGCACCCCGCGCTAGGAGCGACGGCCGACGCCGGCATGGACGAGGGAGGAGATACTCGGCGACCGCACGGTCTCGCCGTCCTCCGTCCTCACGGCCCAGCGGTAGGCGGGAAGGCATCGGGTGGGCGACCTCGACCGGATCCTGGGCGTGGTCTCGGAGGTCCGGCGACGCGTCGTCCGGGTCGCGCTCGTCTTGGGCCCGCTGTTCGGGGCGCTGCTGCTGGTCCGCCTGGTGCCGGTCCGACTGGAGCTGTACGGCGTGGCCCTCCCGCTCGCCTACCCGTGGCCGAGCCCGTTCTACAACGTCACCGCGCAGCTGTTTCGGGGGATGGTCGCCTGGATGCTGCCGCCCGGGATCACGCTGCTCAACGTCGGCGTCGCGGACTCCGTCGTCGTCCAGATGGAGATCGGGCTGCTCCTCACCGTGATCCTCGGGATGCCGTGGATCGTTCACGAGGTCGCGGCGTTCCTCGTGCCGGCGCTGCGACGGAACGAGCGGACCCTCCTCCGGCAGGTCGGCGTGCCGGCGACCGCGCTGTTCGCGCTCGGGACGGCGGTCGGGGTGTTCTGGCTGACGCCGTTCACGTTCCGGCTACTGTTCCTCTACGTGGCGGCGATGGGGCTCGCCCCGGTCCTGGGGGTCCAGTCGTTCGTCACGTTCGCTCTCCTCTACTCGCTCGCCTTCGGCGTCGTCTTCGAACTGCCCGTCTTCATCTACGCGCTGACGCGGCTCGGGGTCGTCCGGGCGGCCGCCTGGCGCCGCCACTGGCGGGGCGCCGTCCTCGTCTCCCTCCTGTTCGGCATGATCGTCACCCCGGACAACTCGGGGATCACGATGCTCCTGATCGCGGCGCCGATGATCGCGCTGTACTTCGGCGGGGCGTACTTCGCCGCGCGCTGGGAGCGGCGGTCGACCCGTGCGCGTCCGCCGGCCGCGTCGGTCGGTGCGGGGTGAGCTAGTCGATGGGGCTGTTCTCCGACGTCGACTGGGTGATCATCGGGATCGTCGCGGCGTTCCTCCTGTTCGGACGGGAGAACGCCCAGGTCCTCCGCACGCTCGGACGGTGGTACGGCCGGGCGGTCCGGCTGAAGCAGGAGATGCTGAACGAGGTCTCGAAGGCCGCCGACCTTCCGATCGCCCCCGGCGGTGCCGCGAGCATCCGTTCGGCGATCCTCGGCCTCGACCCCGTGGTCCCGCGCGGTCCGGGGATCCCGGCGACGGTCGCCCGCCCACCGGTCGCTGCCGTCGCTCGGCCGGCGGACGTTCCGTGGACCGGCGGTTCGCCGATCCTCAGCTGGTCGGTGACGGGCGTACCTCCGGCGGGGTCGACGGGAGGCGCGCCGTGACGACCCTCTCGCCCGACCAGGTCGTCACCCTGACGGAGATCCTGGTCGTGCTGATGGGGATCGCGATCACCTGGGCCGTCTACTACGGCAGCGAGAACGCCGAGCTCCCGGGCGACGCGCGGATCCCGGTCCCCGGCCTGGCGGACGACGCGCGGCCGGACACCCGGGGGAGGAGCCTGTGACGTTCCCCGACCTCTGCGGGACGGCCGCGTGCCCGTTCAGCGTCCCGCGGACGGGCGCGCTCGACCTCGCGCCCGGGCAGGTCCGGCGTGTGGCGAGCGCCGACGGCGAGGTCGACGAGACGAAGCGGAACATCCTGAAGCTCGCGGCCGTCGCCGGCGTTCTCGGCCTGGGCGCGGGAGGTGTCGCCGCGGGGGCGATCCAGTACGTCCAGCCCCCGGTCGTCGGGCTCTCCAGCTACCCGAGCGTGCTGCTGCTCGACCTGGACGGGAGCCCGCTCACCATCGGGAAGGGAACGCTCGCCCCCGCCACGTCGGGGGGGATCGACGGTACCACCTCGGAGCTGTACCTGTTCAACTACCCGCTTCGCAACGAGCCGAACTTCCTGCTCTGCCTCGACAACGTCGTCTCCGATCCCGTGCCGGGGGGGATCGGCCCGAACGGTACGATCGTCGCGTACAGCGCGGTCTGCCAGCACCTCGGCTGTCCCGCCCCGGCGATCGCCTACTACCCGCCCAAGACATGCACGGGGCCGGGGGCCACGCCGGGCGGCCGATCCTTCTACATCCACTGCTCCTGCCACGGCTCGACCTACGACGCCGCGGACCGCGCGTCGAACCTGACCGGGCCGGCCGTCCTTCCGCTCCCCCAGGTGACGCTGTACACCCCGCCGAGCGGACCGACCGCGGGCCAGGTGTTCGCGACGGGGATGAACGGCCCGCCGGTCAACGGCCACCTCAACACGCTCCAGGGCGACTACGGCGTCGGCGACACGAGCCAGGTCGCGACCGAGTCGCCGGTGCACCTGTGCAACTTCCTGAGCTAGGGCGGTCCGGATGTCGTTCGCAGGATGGTACAACCGCACCCTGAACCGGATCTGGGGGTTCGTCGAGGACCGCACCGCGATGCGGAAGTGGGCGCTCCGCCCGCAGCCCGAGTTCACGTTCAAGCCGTCGTACTGGACGGGAGCGTTCGTCGTCAACGCGTTCCTGTACCAGGTCGTCTCCGGCGCCCTGCTCCTTCTGTACTACCAGCCGAGCACGGCCGCGACCCTGACGCCGTGCGGACAGACCGCCGGCTCGCTGTCGGTCGCGCCCGCGGCGTGGTGCTCCACGTACTACATCATCCACTCCGTCCCGATGGGCGCGCTGCTCCTGTCGACGCACCTGTACGGCGCCTACGCGATGATCTTCCTGATGTTCGTCCACTTCTTCCGGGGCTACTACCTCGGCGTGTACAAGGCCCCCCGGGAATTCTCGTGGATGGTCGGCACGCTGCTGATGATCTTCACCCTCGGGATGGGGTTCACCGGCTATCTGCTCCCGTACACCCAGCTGTCGTACAACGCGACGAACGTCGGCATCGTGCTCGCGCTCCGTCTGCCGACGATGGGCCCGCTGCTCGGCCCGTTCATCCTCGCCGACGGCACCTCGCAGGGGCTTCTCTCGCGGATGTTCGACGCGCACGTTCTCCTGATCCCCGTCGCGCTTGCGGCGCTCCTGTACGCCCACATCGCGCTGTTCGAGTCGCACGGCATCGCCCCGCCGGCGACCTCCGACCCGGTGCAGCGCCGCCGGTTCACCGAGCACGACGATAAGGAGCACGTGCCGTTCATGCCCCACATCCTGTTCTACATGGCGAAGTGGGGGCTCCTGTACACGGGGGTCCTCTTCGGGATCGCGGCGCTCTGGCCGTGGCAGCTCCCGACGTACGTCGGGAACCTCGGCGTCTCCCCGGGGGTCACCGAGCCGGACTGGTACTTCCTCTGGCTGTTCAAGCTCGTCGACTTCCAGGGGGTCACGCCGGTGATCGCCGTCGGCGCGACGACCGTCCTCTTGCTCTTCGTCCTGTTCCTTCCGTTCCTCGACCGGTCGAAGCCGACCCATCCGCGCGACCGACCGTTCTTCGTCTGGCTCGCGACGAGCCTCCTCGGCTTCTTCGTCCTGATGACGGTCTGGGGCGGCGAGACCCCCGGGGTGGAGATCGCCCCGATGCTCGTCGCGGAGACGCTCGCGCCGGTGTTCGCCGTGAACGGCCTCGTCGTGCTAGCGTTCCACCTCCGCTACTCCCGCAGCTACCGGCGGCGGCTCGCGGCGCGCTCGAGCGCGTACCCCGGGGCGTACACGGTGCCGTCCACCCCCTCGCCGCACGCCGTCGCGGAGGCGACCGCCCGTGACTGACGGAACGGACCTCCGCCCGAAATGGCGGACCGGCGCGCTCTGGGGGATCCTCGCCGTCTTCGTCGTCCTGGGTTCGGCGGCGGCCGCCACGGCCGTCTACGGCGCGATGGGGGTCGCGGCCGGCGAACCGATCGGACTGCTGTTCTTCGCGGTCGGCGCGCTCGGCGCCGTCCTCGCGTTCCTGTTCACGCTCGGCATCCTGTACCGCGTCGACCGCTACCGGGGAGCGACCGCCCGGAGGGTGGAGCTGTTTGAGTAGCGACGCCGAGGCGCTGCGCGAGCTCCGGAGCCGGACCGCGACCCTCTACACCGCGGTCGCCGGCCTGATGCTCGTCGGGATCGCGGTGCTCGCGGTCTACTCGATCCGGCTCGGACCCCTCACGACCCCCGCGGCCGAGACGTCGTTCGGCTACGCGCTCTGCGTGATGAGCCTGATGGCCGCCGTGATCTTCCACGTCGTCGACCGGACGTACCGCGCTTGGCCGCTCGGCCGCCGGTTCGCTCCGAGCGACCCGGGACCGGTGTCGGCGCTCGCGCAGGTCCGGTTCCTCCAGGTGCTGATCATCGTCCTCGCGGGCGCGGCGATCGCCTACCTGGTCGGGGGTCTCTTGTGACGGCGGGAGGGGAACGTCGGTGACGTCGTACGAGACGGTGGCGATCGTCGTCGGGCTGATCGTCGGCTTCGCGGGATTCCTGCTGGGGGTCCTGGCCTACCGCGGCCCGTGGCTCGTCGAGGTGCTGAAGCGCTGGCTGTTCACGACCGACCACAAGCGGATCGGCCTCATGTACATCGGGATCGGGATCCTGTTCTTCTTCATCGGTGGGATCTACGCGACCCTGATCCGGACCGACCTCGGCCTCGTCCAGGGGCTCGGGCTCGACCCGCAGACGACCCTCGGGATCTCGCCCGACGTCTACTCCGTGCTGTTCACGATGCACGGGGTCCTGATGATCTTCATGTTCGTCATCCCGACGCTCGCGGGATTCGGCAACTACCTCGTGCCGTCGATGATCGGCTCGAAGGAGATGGCGCTCCCCCGGATCAACGCGATCGCCTTCTGGCTGCTCCCGCCCGCCGGGGTGATCCTGATCCTGTCGAACGCGAACGCCGGATGGACCGGCTACGTCCCCCTCTCCGTCGACGCCCCCGGGAACGGGATCGACCTCTGGATCCTCGGCCTGCACATCCTCACGATCTCCTCGATGCTCGGGTCGGTGAACTTCCTCGTCACGATCCTGAAGCACCGGGCGCCCGGCGTGCACTACTGGAACATGCCGCTGTTCGTCTGGGCGACGCTGATCAATTCGGTCCTCTTGATCTTCGCGCTCCCGTCGCTGTCGATCGGCCTCACGATGATCCTCTCCGACCGCCTGTTCGGGACGCACATCCTCGCGGCCGCCAACGGCACGCCGCTCGGCGGCGCGCTGCTGTACCAGAACGTCTTCTGGTTCTTCGCGCACCCCGAGGTCTACATCATGGTCCTCCCGGCGTTCGGCCTCATCTCGACGGTCCTCCCGAAGCTCGCCCGCAAGGACATCTTCGGCTACGGGGCGATGGCGATCTCCCTCGGCGTCTTCGCCGTGCTGTCGTTCGCCGTCTGGGAGCACCACATGTTCGTGACGGGGATCGCGACGAACGTGCGGTTCGTCTTCATGCTCGCCACGATGGCGATCGCCGTCCCGTCGGCGGTGAAGACGTTCAACTGGGTCGCGACGCTCTGGGGCGGTCGCATCTGGATGGCCGTGCCGATGTGGTTCTGCGTCGCGTTCATCACCGGGTTCGTCATCGGCGGCCTCTCCGGCCTCATGCTCGCGTCGATCCCGATCGACTACCTGTACCACGGGACGTACTTCGTCGTGGCGCACTTCCACTACATCCTGCTGGGGGGGACGCTGATGGCGATCTTCGCGGCGATCTACTTCTATTTCCCGATCCTGACCCACCGCTGGTACAGCCAGCGGCTCGGCCAGGTCCATTTCCTGCTGACGTACGTCGGCGTGAACGTCCTCCTGTTCCCGATGTTCCTGCTCGGGGCCGAGGGGATGCCCCGCCGGGTCTACACCTACCTGTGGAGCGGGAACTTCCAGGCGCTCAATCTGCTCTCCACGCTCGGCGCCTACCTCCTCGGGATCGGCCAGCTCGTCTTCCTGTTCAACATGGTCTACTCGTACTTCGCCGGCGCGCCGGTGACGTCCGACGACCCGTGGGGAGAGCCGCTGCCGTCGACGATGACCGGGCCCGCGCCCACCCCCGCGCCGCTCCCGTCCCGGGCGCCGACCCCGGTGCCGACCGCCGCCCCCGCCGAGGCGCCGTAGGGGGCTCCGTGCGCGGCCACGACCTGTTCCGGATCGCCGTCGTCTTTGCCGCGGTCCTCTGCTACGCGACGATCCTGCTCGGCGGGAACGTCATGGCGAACAACGACGGGCTCGGCTGCCCGCACTGGCCGACGTGCTACCCGAACGGCAACCTCCTGCCCGCGTTCGTGGGGCCGGCGGCGGTCGAGTGGAGCCACCGGGTCTTCGCGTTCGTCCTGGCCGTCCTCGTGCTCGCCGTCGCCCTCCTCGGGATCGCCTTCGAACGGGGACGCCCCGTCCTCCTGCGCCTCGGGCTCGCCTCCCTGGGGCTGGTCGTCGGGGAGGCGCTGCTGGGGGGCCTCGTCGTCGAGAGCCAGCTCTCGAGCGTCCTGATCCTCGTCCACCTCGGCATCGCGACCGTGCTGTTCGGCCTCCTCCTGATCCTCGTCCTCCTCTCGAACCTGAAGGAGATGCCGCGCCGCTGGATCGATTGGGCGCGACGCGCCGCCGAGGAGACGCCCCCCGCCCCGGGCGCTCCGGGGACGGCCCGCGGCAGTTCGGCGCCCGGCACCGGGCTTCCGGTCGGCCGGCACCCCGAAGGCTGAAGGCAGGTCGCGCCTCCCTCGGCCCGACGGCTCCGTTCGATGACCGACGTTCCGCTCGTCGCTCCGCCCGCGCCGGCGGTCGGTCGCTCGATGCGGGAGTACAGCGCCCTCGCCAAGCCCGGGATCACGGCGCTCATCTGCGCGGTCGCCGTCGGCGGCTTCGTCCTCGCCGACCCTCGCTCGATCGACGGGCTGCGCCTGCTCCTGCTCGTGGCCACCGGCGCCGCCGCGAGCGCCGGCTCGGCGATGCTGAACCACTACCTCGACCGCGACCTCGACCGGACGATGCGCCGAACGCGCGGCCGGCCCCTCGCCGCGGACGCGGACGCCCCGTCGACGGCCGTCGTGGCCGCCGGGGTCGTCCTGCTCGGCGGCGGGGTCGCCGCCGCGGCCGTGCTGCTGAACCCGCTCACGGGATTCTCGATCCTGCTGGGCGGCCTCACGTACGTGGTCGTCTACACCGCCTGGCTGAAGCGCCGCACCAGCTGGAACATCGTCATCGGGGGGTTCGCGGGCAGCGCTCCCGCGCTCGCCGGCAGCGCGGCGGCGGTCGGCAGCTGGACGACCGGGGCGATCGCGTTCGCCGTCCTCGTCTTCCTCTGGACCCCGCCGCACTTCTGGAGCCTCGCGCTCCTCCTGAAGGACGACTACGCCCGCGCGTCGCTGCCGATGCTGCCGCGGATGGACGACGTCGCCTTCTCGGGGAAGGTCGTGGTCGTCTCGGCCGCGCTGCTCGTGCCCGCCGCTCTCTTCGTCGGGTGGACCGGGGCGATCGCCTGGCCGATCCTGGTGGCGCTCGTGGCCCTCGGGGTCGCCTTCACCGCGTTCGCCCTTCCCCTGTGGGGCTCGACCGACCGCAGCGCGGCCCGCCGCGGATTCCTCTTCTCGGGCCCGTACCTGCTCGCGGTCGTCGTCGCGATCGTCGTCAACGCGCCGCTCGTCCGGGGCGGGGTCCCGACCGGATTCTGAGGCGGCCGCGCGCGAAGCTTATCTTCCACCGAGGTGCCTTTCGTACCGATGAGCCCGCCCGACCCGAGCCCCCGGAGCGACGACCGCCTGCGCGACACCGAGGCCGTCCTCCGACGCCTCGGCTACGCGCGGGTCGCCCCCGAGGCGCCGCCCGTCGAGCCCGAAGCGTCGTTCTGGGTCCAGGAGTCCGGGGTTCCCCGACGCACGTTCCCGGTCTTCGTGCCGACCGGCGAGCGGAGCGCGCTCGGCGAGCGGATCGACCGGTGGCTCGCCCGCGACGCGGGCCGCGCACGTCGGCGGGCGATCTTCGTCGTTCCGACGGACGTCGCGGCGGACGAGGCGTGGACCCGGCTCGCGCCGCCGAACCAGCCGGCGATCGAGCACGACGTCGCGATCCTCGTCGTGCCTCCGGAGCCGCAGCGCGAGGCGACGCCGCATTTCCATCTGCGCAAGGTCCCCCCGCGCGAGCTGCTGCGGGTGGCGACGGGGGTCGTCGTCGGGCTGTTCCGCCGATCGCAGGCGTCCGAAGGGTCGGCCCAGGTCGACTTCGAGGAGATGCTCGTGCTGATTCGCCGGCGGTTCGGGATCGACGTCTGGGGATCGCTCAATGTCCGGTCGGACGAGGACGCGCTGTTCGTCCTCTACCAGCTCGCGCACCGCGATTCGTTCGCCCCGGGCGATCCGGGGTCGAACGTCCACCTCCTCGTCCTCCGGCCGACCGGGCCCGCGGCCCGGCTGCCGTGGTTCGCCGCGTAGGCGCGCGGACGGACCGAGGGGTTAAGAATCCGGGGCGGGCTGTGCCGCCGGACGATGGGCGACGAAGGATACTCCCACCCGTACACCCCGTATCCGGGCAGCTCGACCCCGGCGCCCGAGATGACCCCCGCGGAAGGGAAGGCGGACCTCTGGGGGTTCTTCTGGCTCGCCCTGCTCAACACCGCGATCATCGCGGTCGCCGGGATCGCCACCTGGTGGTTCGTCCACTAGTTCGGCGGCCGGGCGGGCAAACCATTATCTCGGCGCCCTCGGTCGCGCGGCCGCCGGCGCGGGGCCGTGGGGTAGCTTGGACCATCCTTCTTGCTTGGGGTGCAAGAGACTCCGATTCAAATTCGGACGGCCCCACCGGCCCCTCGATCCGTAGCGGCGACGGTCGGAGGGGCGCGTGGTGAACCGGCGGTTCGTCCGCGAGCGGCGGCGGGACCCGTACTACCGGGCGGCGCAGCGGGACGACCTCCGCTCGCGCGCGGCGTTCAAGCTCGACTTCCTCGACCAGCGGTTCCGGCTCCTGCGACCCGGCGCCCGCGTCCTCGACCTCGGCGCGGCGCCCGGCGGCTGGTCGGTCGTCGCCGCCCAACGGGTCGGGCCGCGGGGGTCGGTCGTCGCGGTCGATCTCCGCCCCGTCGAGCCGATCGACGGGGTCCGGGTCGTCCGCGGCCGCGTCGGGGACCCCGGCCTTCGGTCGCGCCTCGGCGCGGAGCCGTTCGACGTCGTCCTCTCCGATCTGTCGCCACGGATCAGCGGCGCGTACGCGACCGACCATGCCCGCTCCGTCGACCTCGTCCGGCTCGCGCTCGGGCTGGCGCGATCCGCCCTCCGCCCCGGCGGGGCGTTCGCGGCGAAGGTGTTCGACGGGGACCTGCTCCCCTCGCTCGAGGCGGAGGTCGCCCGGTCGTTCGCCCGCGTGCGCCGCACGAAGCCGCCGGCGTCGCGCGGGGCGTCCTCGGAGCTGTACCTGGTCGGGCTCGGGTTCGCCCCGGCCGACGCGGCGTCCGCCGCCGACCGGCGGCCTCGGGCGTCCGATATATAGTTTCGGAATGTAGCCCCGCGTCCCCGATTTGAGGCCTGGTGCCACGTGATTCGATTCGGGCCCGCCGGGATCCCCCTCTCCTGTAAGGGCCGTACCCTCCGGGACGGCACGGCCGACGTGCATCACCTCGGCCTGACGGCCATGGAAGTGCAGTTTATCAAAGTGAATCACCTCACCCGGGTGGCGCTCGACGAGGAGGTGGGGAAGCTCCCGCGGGAGCTGCCCCAGCAGCTCGTCGTCGCCGCCGGACCCGCCGACCGGGCGGGTTCCGCCGACCCGCTCGCCTCGCCGATCCGTCGCCGCGACTCGCTCACCACGCTCACGTGGAGCCTGGCGAAGGACTGGGGCGATCTCGACCAGACCCGCTCGCTCGCCCGGGCGCTCGACGTCGACCTCACGCTGCACGCACCGTACTACGTCGACTTCTTCGGCTCGGAGGACGCGCGGGAGCAGTCGACCCGGCAGATCCAGTGGACCGGGGTGCTCGCCCAGGGGCTGGGGGCCCGGCTCGCCGTGACGCACCTCGGCTTCTACGGCCCGGGCCAGCGCGCGGACTCGGTGCAGGCGCTGACGGAGATCGTCACCGACCTCTCCGACTGGCTGAACCGCGCGACGAAGGGGAAGGTCCGGCTCGCGATCGAGCCGAGCGGACACCCGGACGTCTTCGGCTCCCGCGAGGAGGTCCTCGAGCTCGTTCGGCACGCCAAGGGGACGGTCCCCGTCCTCAACCTCCCGCACCTCGCGGCGCGCGAGCGGAAGAGCTTCGAGGACCCGGAGGAGCTCGATCCGATCCTGAAGGAGTTCGTCCGCGCGACGGACGGGCCGCTCTACCTCAACTTCTCCGGCGTCGAGTTCTACGGTCCGGGCGAGTTCCGGCTCACCCCGATCAAGCGGGGGCTCGTCCGGTTCGACCCCCTCGCCGAGCTGCTCGCCGAGCGCGACTACGACCTCACGGTGATCTCGAGCTCGCCGCTCCTCGAGCACGACGCGATGTACATGAAGCTCCTGTACGAGCGCGCGTTGACCCGCCGCTGGCTCCGCCAGCACCCGCCGCCGACCCCGAAGTCCGTGGCCAAGGCCCCTGCCCCGGCGGCCCGCCCGAAGCCGGCGCCGCCCCGCCGACCGGCCCCCCCGTCCCGGGCGAGGCCGGCCGTGCGCCCGCGGCCGAAGTCCCGACCGAGGCCGGCCCGCCACCGTCCCCCGCCGAAGGGAGGCCACCGTGGACCCCGACGGCCCCGCTGACGCAGCGCGGTTCGTCCGCGCGCAGCGGTACATCGGCGAGCGGGTCACCGAGGCGCTCGTCCGGGTCGAGCCGGCCGCGATCGGGAAGGCGGTCGATCTCCTCCACCGCGCCCCGCAAGTGTTCGTCTACGGCGCCGGCCGCAGCGGGATCATCGGCCGCGCCTTCGCCATGCGGCTCGTCCAGGCCGGGCTGCGCGCGTACGTGATCGGCGAAAGCGTGACGCCGATCGTCCGGAGCGGCG
>DATJZK010000088.1:0-3097 GCA_035499145.1 Thermoplasmata archaeon | reverse complement strand
AATTTCGCCGAAGTGTTCACGATCGACTACACCGCGCCCTCGGTCTCCACGCAGTCGACCAACCTCACCATCTACACGCACCTGACCGGTGAACCGGTCCAGGTCAGCTACGTCACGCTCGTACTCGGCACGGGCAGCCCCGGAGCGTTCACCGCGAATGTGAACGTGATCGTCGACTACGGGATGACGAACCCGCCCAACCAGGGGATTCCGTTCCTCGAGCTCCTGATGCACTAGGCTCGAGACGCACCGCCCCGGGGGTCACCCCCCGGGGCGAACTCTTTCGTCAACGGTCGTGCAAGGGAATGTGACGACACACGGAACGGACGCGGCTCTCGGGGCACCCCCGACGCCGACCCCGGCCCGGCCGGCCGAGTCGCTCGTACCGCGGGATGGGGGAACTCTCCTCGGTGCGGCGACGGTCCTCGGCTTCCTCTCCTTCGTCTCGAACCTCGGGTCGCTGCACCTCGGTTCGGGCCGCATTCCGCTCTGGGCGATGTTCGCGGTCGACGCGTCGATCGCGGGGGCCGCCGGGGCGATCCTCACCCTCGGGAGCCGCTGGTTCCTGGAGCCGGAAGAGCTCCCTCCGGCCGACTTCGTGGTCGTGGCGAGACCGGTCTGGCAGAAGGTCCAGGCCGAGGTCCTCGCCGCGCGGGGCGCTGCCCGGAATGAGCCGGAGTCCCACGCCCCGGCCGAACACGCGCCGGCTCCGGTCCCGTCCCCCGGGCCGAACCCGTGGGACGAGGGGCCCCCGATCTCCCTCCCCGCGGCGCCTCCGGTTCCGGTGACAGCCTCCGGCACCGGTTCGCCGCCGCCTCCGCCCCTCGCTCCCGGCCGGACCTCTCCCGGGAAGCTCCCTCGCCTATCGGTCCCTTCGGTTCCTCCGACCGTGCCCGGTGTCCCGCCCGTTCCGGCGGTCGGGGCTGCCGGCCCCTCCAGCGCCTCGGCCCCTCGCGCGGAAACGGGAGTGCTGAGCGCAGCTGAGCTGGAACAGATCGCCCGAATGGGCGGCATCCTCGGTATCGTTCCGCTGAAGGGGGAGAGCGGGGCCGAGTACTCCGAACGGCTTGCGAAGGCCCGAGAGGCTCTTGCGCGGCCCGAGTCGTCGACCCCCGCGGCGCCCCCTCTCTCCTCTTCCCCCCGTTCGGACCTCCCGGAGCCGGCCGAGGAGGGCGCGTCACCAGACATCGACGAGCTGATGCACTGGTTGGAGACCGTGGCCGCGGAGAGGGCCGCCGAGCCCGCCAAGCCCCGGGAGAAGAAGGAGAGCGACCGACCCGACGGGTGAGCCGGCGCGCAAGCCCTATCCCTCGCCCTCCGTTCGGGGCGCGATGCCCGAGAGCAAGCCGCCCGCCACGTACATCGCCGACCTGCGGCCATCGCGGGTCGCAACGATCGAAGCGACCGTCGCGTCGCTCGAGCCGACGCGGGAGATCGCCACCCGGGACGGCGGCACGAAGAAGGTGCGGAACGGCAAGCTCAAGGACGCGACGGGCGAGATCTCGCTCGTCCTCTGGGGCTCGGAGGTCGACCTGGTCTCGGCGGGCGACCGCATCGCGATCGTCGAAGGGTGGGTCTCGGAGTACCGGGGTCAGCCGCAGGTGTCGCTGGGGCGCTCCGGCAAGATCGAGCGCCGGACGGCCCCGGCGTAGGACCGAGGGGGGGTGTTTCGCCCCCTTTGGGTGAGCGGCAACCCTCCGGTGGCCGATCGACCCCCCTGTGACGCAGTTCATCGTGCGGGCGTACCGGACCCCCCACGGCTACCGGGTGGTCGTGGATGGGATGACGCACTTCGACGTCGAAGAGGAGTCGGAGATCGACCCCCGGGCCCAGGCCGTGATCCTCGAACGCCTCCGAGCGTTCCTACCGCCCCGCGCGCGGCCCCCGACCGAACCGGGGACCGTCGCGGTCCGGTGCTACGATCTGCAGCTCGTACCGGTCGACGCGCCCCCGCCGTCGACGTCGGCCTCGGAGGGGGAGAAGGAGTCCGCGGAGGCGCAGCCGAGGGCGTCCCCCACCCCCGCGACACCGGTGAACGGGCGACGGCTCCGCCGGCCGAGGGGAGACTCGGGATTGGGCCGCCGCCGGGAGTGACCGGTTCCCGCCACGTTCAAGAGCCCGACGTATATCCCCGGCGGCTATGTTCGGTTCCCGGGTAGGACGGAACGCCGCCGCCAGGGGGCTCCTCGGAGTTCTGGCGCTGATCGTCGGCTTGTCGCTGACTTCCCTCGCCCCGGTCGCTCAGGCGGCGCCCGGGGCCCCGCCGGGGAGCGCGTCGCTCCCGCTCCTCGAGGTGCAGACCGCGGTCCCGGCGGGCCCACACGGCCTCGGATCGGTCCACCCGTTGATCGCGCCCCCGGTCCCCCTCGTGCCTCCCCAGGTGCTGGCGTCGATCAATGTCGCCGGCGGGCCGAGCGTCGCGGCGTTCGACGCGGGCAACGGGTACGTCTACGAGGCGAATTCGCTGGGGAACTCGGTCAGCATACTGAACGGCATCTCCCTGGTCGCGACGGTGCCGGTCGCCACCCTCAACGCGTCGGTGGGCGACCCGGTCAACGTCACGTACGATCCGAGCAACGGTTTCGTCTACGTCGTCGACCGGTACAACTTCGAGAGCCCGGGCGGCGCGGTCAGCGTCTTCGTCGGCACCTCGATCGTCGCAACGGTGCCGGTCGGTCTCCGACCGGCGACCGCGACGTACGACGCGAGCAACGGCTACGTCTACGTGACCAACAGCGCCGACGCGTCGGTCAGCGTCCTTCACGGCGTCACCGTCGTGGGGACGATCCCTGTCGGGGCGAACCCAGCGGCCGGCGCCTACGACCCGGTCCATGGGTACGTCTACGTCGCGAACCGGGGGTCAGGAAACGTGAGCGTGATCTCGGGGAGCTCCGTCGTCGCCTCCCTCTTCGTCGGCGTCGACCCCGCCGCCCTTCGGTATGACCCGGCGGCCGGGTCCGTCTACGTGGCGAACAACGGCTCGGGCAATGTCTCGCTCCTGAGCGGGACGAGCGTGCTCGGGTCGGTGGCGACGGGCGCGAACCCGTCGTTCGTCCTGTTCGATCCCGCGACCGCGAACGTCTACGTCACCGACCGC
>DATJZK010000087.1:0-10190 GCA_035499145.1 Thermoplasmata archaeon | reverse complement strand
CCACCCCCACGCCGGTGTTGCCGCTCGAGGCGTCGACGAGCGTGCGACCGGGTCCGAGCCGGCCGTCGTCGAGGGCGGTCCGGACGATCCCCCAAGCGGCGCGGTCCTTCACCGAGCCGCTCGGGTTGAGGTACTCCGCCTTGCCCCAGAGCTCGCCGCGGAGGTCGGGCCGCGATCCGAGTCGGAAGAGCGGAACGAGCGGGGTCGAGCCGACCGCGTCGACCAACGGGTCGGGCGAGCGGTCCGTCGGGGAGCGGGGCTCGACGACCGTCCGCTCCGAGCTCAGCGGAGCGGGATCAGATGCGTACACCGCACGCCCCCCCGTCCGATCGACTCTTCGAGGTCGACGCCGGCCTGGCCGAGGAGCGCCTCGGTCAGGTGCTTGTCGAACACTTCGCAGAGGAGAAAGGGATGGGAGAGGGCGCTCTGGCGGAAGACGCAGTTCGTCCGGACGATCCGATACTTCCCCTCGGCGGTACGCTCCGAGGTGCAGCCGAAGCCGATCTGGTTGAGCGCGCGGACGAGGTGCCGCGCCCGATCGTCCATCGTCGTCGACCGAGGGAGCTGGTCGGCGACGGTCCGGGCCATCCGCTCGCCGGCCTCCGCGAACAGGGCGCTCACGTATCCCTCCCCTTCGCGGGCGAGGAGCTCGTCGACGACGGTGTCGAGGATCATCCCGTACTTCTTCGGGAACAGCTCCTGTCCGGTGGCGGTCAGCGCGTACCGCTTCCGCGGTCGACCGACCCCTTCGCGGCGGAACGTCGGCACGACGAGCCCGCGCTCCTCGAGCCGCTCGAGATGGCCCCGCGCCGCGCTCTCCTGGATGCCGATCTTCTCCGCGAGGTCCCGGGCCGTGCGGGGGGCGGTCGCGAGCTCTTCGAGAATCCGACCCCGGGTCCCTTCGAGCGCCTGCGGTTCCGCGGACATCGGTCGTCGGGCGCCGGAAGCGCCCGGGAGATTTACTCACCGCGCCATGCTTAAATAACGGTATCGGCTCGTAACGCCCCGATGGCAACGACGCTCGGAGAGGCCCACACGCTGGTCGTCGAGGACCTGCACGCGGAGGTCGCGGGGAAGGAGATCCTCAAGGGCGTGAACCTCACCCTCCACAGCGGCGAGCTGACGGCCCTGATGGGGCCGAACGGATCCGGCAAGAGCACGCTCGCCTACGCGCTGATGGGTCATCCGAAGTACAAGGTCACTCGCGGCCGGGCGATGCTCGACGGGAAGGACCTGCTCACCCAGAGCGTCGACCAGCGATCGCGCGCGGGCCTGTTCCTCGGATTCCAGTACCCCCAGGAGGTGTCGGGACTGTCGCTCTCGAAGTTCCTCTGGACGTCGTACATGCTCCGCCACACGGCGCAGACGGCCGACACGAAGGCGTTCGACCGGGACCTGAAGACCCATCTCGACTACCTCGGCATGGACGAAGCGCTCCTCAAGCGGTCGCTCAACGAGGGGTTCTCGGGCGGCGAGAAGAAGCGGGTCGAGGTCCTCCAGATGGCGACGATCCACCCGACGTTCGCCATCCTGGACGAACCGGACTCCGGTCTCGACATCGACGCGGTGCGCGCGGTCGGGGAGACGGTGGCGAAGCTGCACCGCCCGGACGCCGGTATCCTCGTGATCACGCACTACCAGCGGATCCTCAAGTACCTGAAGCCGGACCGGGTCCACGTTATGGTGGACGGCGCCATCGCCCTCTCGGGCGGCCGCGAGCTCGCCGAGCAGCTCGAAGCGAAGGGGTACGACTGGGTCCGCATCGGGATCCCCGGCGCGTCCGCGTAGCCGTCCGCGAAGCGCGGTACCATGGACGTCGACCGGGTGCGGGCCGACTTCCCGATCCTCGGCCGATCGTTCCACGACAAGCCCCTGATCTATCTCGACTCGGCGGCGACCTCCCAGAAGCCGGCGAGCGTCGTTCGCGCCGAATCGGAGTACTACCAGCGGTCCAACGCCAACGTGCACCGCGGCGTCTACGAGCTGAGCGTCGAGGCGACCGATGCCTACGAGGGCGCGCGCGAAAAGACGGCGCGGTTCCTCGGCAGCCGCGACCCGTCGGAGGTCGTCTTCCTGCGCGGCACGACCGAGGCGATCAATCTGCTCGCCACCAGCTTCGGCCGGGGCACGCTCCGGCGCGGGGACCGGGTGCTGTCGACCGTGATGGAGCACCATTCGAACATCGTCCCGTGGCACTTCCTGCGCGAGTACGGCGGCGTCGCGCTCGACTTCGTCGACGTCGACGACGCGGGCCGGCTCCGGCTCGACGAGTTCGACCGGAAGCTCGTCCGCGGCTCTACGAAGGTCGTGTCGATCACGCACGTCTCGAACGTGCTCGGCACGGTGAACCCGGTCCGCGAGATCGCCGAGAAGGCGCATGACGCCGGAGCGCTGGTCGTCGTCGACGCAGCCCAGTCGGCCCCGCACCGGCCGATCGATGTCGGCGCGCTGGGCGCGGACTTCCTGGCGTTCTCCGGTCACAAGATGCTCGGGCCGATGGGGATCGGGGCGCTCTGGGGTAGCGCCGCGCGGCTTCGGGAGCTCCCGCCGTACATGGGCGGAGGCGAGATGATCCAGGAGGTCCACACCGACCGGGTCGCGTTCCGGGAGCCCCCGACGCGGTTCGAGGCCGGTACTCCGAACGTCGGCGGCGCCGTCGGCCTGGGCGCCGCGATCGACTACCTCGGGGGGATCGGGTGGGACGGCGTTCGCAGCCACGCGCGCTCCCTGACGCGACATTTCTTTCGGAACGCCACCGATCGCTTGGGCGGCAAGCTCCGCGTATTCGGCCCGCCGGACGCCGACGATCGCGAGTCGGTCTTCTCGTTCGCGCTCCCGGGGGTGCACCCGCACGACCTCGCGAGCCTGCTCGACGCGGAGGGGATCTGCGTCCGCGCCGGGCACCACTGTGCGCAGCCGCTGATGGAGCGCCTGCACGTCCCTGCGCTGACCCGGGCGAGCCCGTACATCTACAACAACGAGGCCGAGCTCGACCGCCTGTTCGATGCGCTCGAGAAGATCGATCGGCTGTTCGCGCCCCCGCCCCGGGTGACGTCCAAGGCCAGTTAGGGGCTGTCGCTCCGCGACCTACAAGCTAGTTTCAGGCACCCCGTCCACCGAGGGCAGCGGGAGTGTCGCCCCCCGGCCGACCTCTCATTTAAATACACTGCTGTGGTGGAATTGTACGAGGACGACATGGCGCAGTCGGCCGACATCACCCCGCTGGACTACACGCGATACGACTTCAAGAACCCGGAGACGTACCGCGTCCGGATCCCGAAGGGGCTCTCGCGCGAGGTCGTCCACAAGATCAGCGAGCTCAAGCACGAGCCCGACTGGATGCTCGAATACCGGCTCCGCGCCTACGATCACTTCGTCCAGCGCCCGATGCCCGACTGGGGCCCGAGCCTCGCCGACATCGATTTCGACGCGTACACGTACTACGCCGACCCGCTGGGCGACGACCGGCCGAAGCGGAGCTGGGACGACCTCCCCGCCGACATCAAGAACACCTTCGACAAGCTCGGCATCCCGAAGGCCGAGCGGGAGTTCTTCGGCGGCGTCGGGGCCCAGTACGACAGCGGGACGGTCTACCACAAGATCCGCGAGGACCTCGCCGCGAAGGGCGTCCTCTTCACCGACACGGACACCGCGGTCCGCGAGCACCCGGACATCGTCCGGAAGTACTTCGGGAAGATCATCCCGTACAACGACAACAAGTTCTCCGCGCTGAACAGTGCCGTCTGGTCGGGCGGCAGCTTCGTCTACGTCCCGCCCGAGGTCGACGCAGGGATCCCGCTCCAGGCGTACTTCCGGATCAACGCGAAGAACGTGGGGCAGTTCGAGCGGACGCTGATCATCGCCGACAAGGGCGCGAAGGTCCACTACGTCGAAGGGTGCCTGCCGCTCGGGGAGGAGGTGCTGGTCGGCGACCAGCTCGTCCCGATCGAGGGGGTCGAGGGCGGCCAGACGGTCCTCAACAGCGACGGGCAGGAGACGACGGTCGAGAAGACGATGGTCCGGCCGTTCGACGGGGAGCTGATCGGCATCACCCCCGTCTCGGTCGGGAACGCCTTCCAGCTCACGCCGGAGCACCCGGTGCTCTGCGTCCCCCGGTCGAAGGTCCTGAAGTACGCTCGAACGAACCGTCCGCTGTCCGACGTCGACCCCGCGAAGCTCGTCCGCACCCCGCCCGAGTTCGTCCCCGCCGGCGAGCTTCGGGTCGGCGACTTCATCCACTACCCGATCAACCGGACGGAGCGCGACGACCCGGCGCTCTCGCCCGAGGC
The DNA here is from genome assembly GCA_035499145.1 of Thermoplasmata archaeon. Taxonomy (GTDB): domain Archaea; phylum Thermoplasmatota; class Thermoplasmata; order Lutacidiplasmatales; family UBA184; genus Lutacidiplasma. The sequence goes on along the minus strand of DATJZK010000087.1, from coordinate 5,901 downwards.
GCTCACCGTCCTCGGCTACTACCTGGCCGAGGGGTGCGTGCAGATGATCAACGGCTGCGAGGCCGTGACGTTCACCTTCCACATCGACGAGACGGAGTACGTCGACGACCTCGCTCGGTCGATCGAGGCGCTGACGGGGAAGGTCCCGTGGCGGAACCGCCAGCCCGAGAAGCACGCGGTGAGCGTCGGGGTCTACTCGAAGACGCTGTACGCCTTCTGCCTCGAGCACGCCGGCAAGCTCGCCGCGGGGAAGCGCCTCAGCAAGACGGTGATGGACCTGCCGCCCGCCAAGCAGCGGATCCTGCTCGAGAAGTACTACCGGGGCGACGGCAACGTCTACGAGCGGGGCGGCACGGTCCACCGCGTGATGACGATCTCGCGCCAGGTCGCGTTCCAGGTCCAGGAGCTCCAGGCGCGGCAGGGGATCTTCGCCACGATCAACGTGCGCGAACCGTATGACGAGACGATGTCGGACGGGCGCCGGATCTCGCACCGGCGGATGTACATCGTCTACCACCAGATCGGAAAGCGGGCCGAGTCGGTCCGCCGCTCGGACGACGCCTTCCTGGTGCCGATCCGCGGGATCGCCCGGAGCCCGTACCGCGGCAACGTCTACAACTTCCACGTCGCGGGGTCGAACAACACGTACCTCGTGAAGGGTTTCTCGGTGCACAACTGCACCGCGCCCGTGTACTCCACCGACTCGCTCCACGCGGCCGTCGTCGAGGTCGTCGGCGAGCCGTACGCAAAGGTCCGGTACACGACCGTCCAGAACTGGTCGAAGAACGTCTACAACCTGGTGACGAAGCGGGCGGTCGCCTACGAGAACGCGCTCGTCGAGTGGGTCGACGGGAACATGGGCTCGAAGGTGACGATGAAGTACCCGTCGGTGTTCCTGAAGGGCCGCGGGGCGCGGGCGGACATTCTCTCGGTCGCCTTCGCGAGCCAGGGCCAGATCATCGACTCGGGCGCGAAGGCGGTCCACTCGGCGCCCGACACCTCGAGCAAGATCATCTCGAAGTCGATCGCGATCCGCGGCGGCCAGACGAGCTACCGCGGGCTCCTCCACGTCGCCCCCGGCGCCACCGGGGTCAAGGCGGCGGTCCGGTGTGATGCGCTGCTGCCCGACGAGCTCGGGCGCTCCGACACGTACCCGTACAACGAGGTGCACGAGGAGGACGCGACGATCACGCACGAGGCGGTCGTCGGAAAGATCGGGGAGGAGCAGATCTTCTACCTGATGATCCGCGGCCTCAACGAGTCGGACGCGATCCACATGATCCTGATGGGGTTCCTCGCGGAGTTCGCGAAGGAGCTGCCGGTCGACTACGCGCTCGAGCTGAACCGGCTGATCCAGCTCGAGATGACGGGTGCGGTCGGATAGACGGTTCCGCCGTACCTCACCCGGACGCCTTCCCCTTGCCCCGGGGCACGCGCGGCATCTCCGTGTGCGACTTCACGAGGTCGATCGCGGCGAGCATCACCGCGTAGGCGAGGTTCGCTTCGTCCGCGAGCGTCGCGGGGCTCCGCGGACCTTCGCGGCCGAGCAGCGCGCGGGCCGAGCGGAGGAGCTCGCGAGCGGTCTCCAGGCTGGCCGGATCGAGAACCCTTGCCTGGGGCGAGTCGACCCACTCCGCGGTCTCGGCAAGGTCGGCGATCAGGGAGCGGCGCAGTTCGGCGAGCGTCGGCTCCGGCAAGGCGGCCGGATCGAGGACCAGCGGCATCGCCGCGGACGAGACCGTCGGACGGTTAGGCGTTTCGAGAGGTCAGCTGCACGACGACCCTCATCGGAGCTTCGCGTCGAACCGCCACTCGGGCGCGGCGTCGGTGCCGGCGACCTCGAGGGCGGGCAGCGTCGGGGGGCGCTCGGCCGACCAGGCGAGCACGTCGCCGTTCCACCGGGCCTCGAGCGACGGGTAGAGGATCTCGCGCAGGCTCGCGATCGGCGCACGCTCGTGCACGTAGGCGAGGAACCCCTCGCCGACCATCCGCACCGCGTCGGCGTTCGGGATCCCGCGGGACTCGAGGTAGAAGATCTTCTCCGGATCGACCGGATGCACCGACGTCGAGTGCGTCGCCTTCACGTCCCGGCAGAGGATCTCCAGGATCGGCAGCGTGTCGGAGCGGGCCCCCCGCGACAGCAGCATCGCGTGCTCCGAGATGAAGCTCAGCGTCCGCCGGGCGGGTTGCTCGATCCGCACGAGGCCCCGGCTCATCCCCCGGGCCTCGTCGGTGAACACCCCGCGGGTGATCGACTGCCCGTGGGTGTCGGTCGCGACGTGCGTGAGCTCGACCGAGCTGTCGTACGACTGGTCGCGCGCCCCGTAGAACGTCTGGAGGTCGTCGACCGCAGCCGCGGTGCCGAGCAGCGACGTCTGGTTCTTCAACTTGGTCCGAAAGCCGCCGAGCCCGTTCCACATCCACGCGAGGCGACCGGACTCCTGAACGGTCGCGCTCCTCCGATACAGCGCGACGGAGCGCAGGTCCGGCGCGTGCACGGCCAGCGAGATTACTTTCGCCCGGGGACCGACCTCGAGGTGCGTGCTGGAGGCGATCAGCCGCTGGCCGGGGTCCGGGGTCGACGGAGCGCTGAACGCCTCTTCGGTCATCAGCAGCTGGCTGCCGGCGCCCGCCCGCACGACCCTCCGGACGGAGAGCGCCTCGTGCGGCGCCGACAGGAGCGTCAGCTCCTGCACGCGGATCGGCACCGTCACGCCGGCCGGCACGTCGAGCGAGTAGCCCCGGTTGAGCAGCACGATCGACAGGGCGGTCAGCCGGTCCGCGGGCGGCTCGGAGCTGCCGAGGAGCGCGCTCGCCGCCTCGGGGCCTTCCTGCCATAGCTCGGGGAGGGTGCGGACCGTCACGCCGAGCGAACGGAGGGATGCCGGCAGATCGACCCGGGTCCCCGTGATGTCGTGGACGATCCGAACGGAGTCGGGCAGGGTCGCCGGGAGCGGAACGGTGGGGCCGCGCGACTCGGCGGTGACCCCCGTCAGGTCGACGTTCGAGAAGTAGCCGTAGCCGCGGTACAGTGGATTCGGTTCGAGCGGCAGGGTACGAAAACGGTCGTAGGCGTCGAGCCGGGCCGCGGCGACCGGCGTCGGGTCGTCCAACGTCGAGGAGAGGCGACGGACCTCCTCGAGGCCGAGCCACTCGGTGTGCCGGGCGACCGACGCCGCCATCGAATTTAGTCACGGCGGCGTGTTTATAAAGGGACTCCCCGCCGGCGGTCCCGGTCGAGCGCGACTCGACCGCGGCGCCCGGCCCGTCCCGATTTATACGACGGCCCGGTCGTTGTCGTCGGTGGCCATGGCCTACGACATGTATCAGGAGGTCATCCTGAACCACTACCGCTCGCCGCGGAACTTCGGGCCGCTGGACGGCGCCGAAAAGTCGGGCGAGGAGTCGAACCCGCTCTGCGGCGACCACATCACCCTGCGGCTGAAGCTCGACCCGTCCGGGACGAAGATCGCCCAGGTGCGGTTCCAGGGCGATGGCTGCGCGATCAGCATGGCGAGCACCTCGATGCTGACCGAGAAGCTCGACGGCATGTCGCTCGCGGACGCCGGGAAGCTGACCCAAGAGGAGGTGATCGCTTCGCTCGGGATACCGCTCTCACCGGTCCGGGTGAAGTGCGCCCTCACCGGCTTCGTGGCGCTCGGGCGGGCGATCCACCCCGAGCTGTTCCCCCCGAAGGCGACGGACACCGCCGCCGCTCCGTCGTCGTCCGCGGCCTGAGCGGGGTCCGTCCCGCGTCGTCGTCGAGGGGCCTCGTGATCGCGATCGACCCCGACACCTGCGTCCTGTGCGGTCTGTGCACCGGGGTCTGCCCCCCCAACGCGATGGAGCTGACGCCGACCCTGCTGGTCGTGCACGACAACTGCACCGACTGCGGCTGGTGCGTGCCGTACTGCCCGGTCGGAGCGATCACCGGCGGCCGGAAGGTCCCGGGACGCCTTCGGCCCCGCGCGTAGCGCTTCCCACCCACGGCACCGGACGACCGCCGAGCGCGATCAGGCGGCCTCGGGCCGCGGATGGAGCGGGCAGCGCCGCTTGAGGCGGCACATTCGACACTTCTCCCGCGGCACGGGAGGGATCGGTTTCTGCATCCGTCCGTACTTGCGGCGGGGCATGCGGGAGACGGAGGGGCACTCACCGGTCGCACTTCAGCATGGCGAACGCGGCGTTCCCGCACCCTCGGTACCGCCTCCTTTTCGGGTCCCGTACGGTACGACGGCGATGAGGCTTCCGGGACGGGCCACGGCGGAAGCCACGGCCCGATTCCGCGACCGCGCGGTCGCCGAGCGGGCGATCGCGTTCGACCATTTCCGGCCCGCCCCGGGAGACCTCACGATCTCCTCGGTCGGGCTCGGTACATACATCGGTTCGCCGGACGGACCGACCGACCTCGCCGTGGAGCAGGCGGTGACCGTCTGCCTCACGTCCGGCCGGGTGAACGCCCTCGACACCGCGATCAACTACCGGCACCAGCGCGCGGAGCGCTCGGTCGGTCGGGCCGTTCGACGGGTCGTGGAGAAGGGGGAACTGCCCCGGGAGGCCGTCTTCGTCGCGACCAAGAACGGCTACTTCGCGCCGGACGGCGAATCCGGCCGCTCGGCCGAGCGGTGGATCTCCGAGGAGATCCTGCGGTCCGGCGTCCTCGATCCGAAGGATGTCGTCGACGGCTGCCACGCGATGAGCGCCTCGTATCTCAAGGACCAGTTCGAGCGAAGCCGGGAGAACCTCGGCCTCGACGCGGTCGACCTCCTCTACCTGCACAACGCGCCCGACACCCAGCTGCCGGTGGTCGGCCGGGACGAGTTCCTCGCCCGGCTCGAGACGGCGTTCACCGTCTACGAACAGTTCCGGGACCGCGGGCAGCTCGGGGCGTACGGCCTCGCGACGTGGGAGTCGCTCCGGGCCGTCCCGAGCGACCCGGCGTTCTTCCCGCTGGACGCGGCGGTCCGCGCCGCCCGCAAGGTCGGGGGCGAGCACCACGGCTTCCGGTTCGTCCAGTTCCCGTTCAACCTCGCGATGTCGGAAGCGGCCCAACGACCGAACCAGCCCGTCGGCACCGGGCGCGAACCGCTCTTCTCCGCCGCCCGAAAACTCGGGATCGCCTGCTTCACGAGCGTCCCCCTGCTCCAGGGGCGCCTCGCGCGAGCCGGACCGAAACGGACCGGCCTCACCCCGGCCCAGACCGCGCTCCAGTTCGCCCGGTCGGCGCCGGGCACGCTCGCCGCGGTCGTCGGCCAGAAGGAGCCGCACCATCTCTCCGAGAACCTCGAGGTCGCCGTCCGGCCCCCGTGGGACCGGGCGACGTTCGAGTCGGTCCTCCGCTAGGGGGAGGACGCGGGCAGCTGCGTGCCGACCGTGCGCCGCTTCCGCGACGGGCTGCCGTCGATCATCGTCGGGCCGGCCGCCGGCGCGTCGGCCTCCAGGATCGCCCGGCCGTCGACCTTCCGGACGCGAACGGTCCGGTCGGCGACCGCCGCCAGCTGGCCCTCGTGCGAGACGATCACGACCTGCGGCAGCGCCAGCTCCCCGAGCAGCTCGCCCATCCGGACGACCTGCTCGGCGGAGAAGCCGTCGGTCGGTTCGTCCAGCAGCAGCGTCTCGAGGCGGACCTCGCCCAGCGATCGGACGACGTGCGCAAGGGCGAGCCGGAACGCGAGCGCGAGCGCGGTCCGTTCCCCGCCGCTCAGTGCCTCGGCCGGGGTCGGCGCGCCGTCGATCAGCACCTCCGGTGTGAAGCCGACGTCGGTCCGGGCGATCAGCGCGGGATCGTCGACGAGCGACGCGAAGTAGCGGGCGAACACCCGGTCGAACGTCCCCTGCGCGTGCGCGAGCAGCTCCTGCTCCATCGAGAGGACGGCGACGCGGAACGGACCGCGCTCGCGC
>DATJZK010000086.1:0-22231 GCA_035499145.1 Thermoplasmata archaeon | reverse complement strand
CCTCGTGGACTTCGGGGAGGCGAAGGTGCACGTCCTCAGCCATACGCTCCACTACGGCGTGGGGGTGTTCGAGGGGATCCGAGGATATCCCGCGGCCGGCGGAACGGCGATCTTCCGTCTCCCGGAGCACGTCGCCCGGCTGCAGACCTCGGCCCGGATCTACCAGATGCCGATCCCCTACACGGCCGAGGAGATCGCCCGGGCGATCGTCGACACCCAGGCGGCGAACGAGTTCTCGCCGTCGTACATTCGTCCCCTTGTCTATCGGGGCGAGCCGGCGCTCGGAGTGAAGAACCGGAAAGGCAAGGTCTCGTTGGCGATCGCCGCGATCCCCGCGAAGAAGTACCTCGGCGACGCCTCCGAGCAGGGGGTCCGCGCGAAGATCTCCCCGAGCCGCAAGCCGCGCTCGGACGCGATGCCGTCGTTCGCGAAAGCGTGCGGCAACTACGTCAACAGCTACCTCGCCGGCCTGGACGCGATGCAGGACGGGTACGACGAGGCGATCCTGCTCGACGCCAACGGCTACGTCGCCGAGGGGACCGGGGAGAACATCTTCGTCGTGCGGGCGGGGAAGGTCTACACGCCGGGCCTCGAGTCCGACATCCTGCTGGGGGTCACGCGCGACACCGTGATCCAGCTGGCGACCGATCTCGGCTACCCGGTCGTCGAGAAGCTCCTTTCCGTGAACGAACTGATCACGGCCGACGAGGCGTTCTTCTCGGGCACGTACGCGGAGCTCGCCCCGATCAAGCAGGTCGGGATGGCGACGATCGGCAAGGCGACCCCCGGCCCGGTGACGCGCGAGATCATGAGCCGGTTCGCGAAGGTCGTCCGCGGGGAGGAGCCGTCGCGCCGGGACTGGCTCACCCCCGTGCCCGGCCTGGCGGTCGCCACCCCGCGCGCCGGCCGCCGTTGACCCCGGTCAGCTCGCGTCGTCCTCGTCCGTCCGCGGCGCCACCGCAGGCGGATGCGAGCAGTGGTGGGAGTGGGGGTCCGGCCGCCAAACGAGCTCGATCCGGAGCCCCTCGGGCCCCCGGAGGAACAGCGAGCGCGAATCCTCTCGCTCCTTCTCCCCCGTGATCGTGACCCGCGCCCGGCTGACGCGGCTCCGGAGGCCGGTCCACTCGCTCACTCGGATCGCGATCCGGTCGATCCCGGCCGGGCTCTCGCCGTCCTTCGCATCCCGCAGCCCCAACACCTGATCGCCGAACAGGAGGTACGTATGGTCGGTCCCTTCGCCGATCACGTCCATTCCCAGCTGCTCGACGAAGAATCGGCGCGCCTTGGCCCGATCCTTGATCTTGAGGTCCACGTGGTCGAACCCGATCAGCCCGAACTCCCGGGTCGCCGTCTTCGCCGGCACGCCGGTCGACTGCACTCGGGCGCTATAGCGACTCGCCCCTCGGCGACGGAGCGCCCGTCGTCGGCGGGGGGGGGGCCAGCCCGGGGCCCGCCCCCGCACGCGTATAAGAGCCCGCTCGCTGCCTCCGCGATGACCGCTGACCTTCGGTCGTTCGAAGGGGAGATCTCTTCCGCGCTGACCCGGCTCGGTCGCACGAGCTCGTTCGCCGAGGTCCTCGCCGAGCGGGCGAGCGGCCTCCGGCTCCGTCTCGACACGAAGTCGACGAGCCCGGCCGTCGAGCCCCGATTGCAGGGGGCGATCTTCCGGGCGTGGGACGGCGGTCGCTGGGTCGAGGCGGCGACGTCGTCGCTGGACGCCCCCTCGCTCGGCCGCGCCGTCGAGGCGCTCGAGACCGCGGTCGCCAAGGGCACGCGGCACGCCCCGGCTCCCGGCGCTCCCTCGACCGTTCGAAAGGAGTGGACGCACGGGGCCCCCCGCCCGATGCAGGACGTTCCCGTCGAGCAGCTGCTCGCCCTCTGCCGGGACGCCCGCGGCTGGGCGATGTCCGTTCCGGGCGTCGCCGACGCGTCGACCGGGGTCTCGTGGGAAGAGAACGAGCGGCTGTACCTCAACACCGCGGGGGCCCGCTGCTTCCAGCGGGTCAACCGCGCGCTGGCCCGGATGATGGTCATCGCGCTCGAGAGCGGCCGGGCCGAGTTCGATTTCGATCAGCTCGGGGGGGTGGGCGGTCAGGAGTACCTCAAGTTCCTGAGCGAGGAGGAAGCGCACCGGATCGCGCGCGGAGCGGTCGACCTCCTCAAGGCGAAGGCCCCCCCGACCGGGGAGATGCCCGTGTTGCTCGACCCGGGAGTGACCGGCTTGTTCGCCCACGAGTCGTTCGGCCACGGTACCGAGGCCGACCAGTTCGTCCGCGACCGCTCGTACCTGAAGCCGATCCTGGGCCAGGAGGTCGGCCCCGACACGTTGACGATCGCGGACGACGGCGCGTTCCCGGGAGGTTGGGGGACGATCTACTGCGACGACGAAGGGAACCCCGGCAAGAAGAACGTCCTCGTCGACCACGGCCGCTTTGTCGCCGCGCTTCACGATCGGGAGACCGCAGCGGCGTTCCACACCCAGGCAACCGGGAACACCCGTCGGGCCGACTTCCTCAGCCGCCCGTTCGTCCGGATGACGAACACCTACGTCGAGCCGGGCGACTGGAGCCTCGAGGAGCTCGTTCGGGAAGCGAAGAACGGCGTCGTCCTGGAGCGGGGCTCGAGCGGGATCGAGGACCCGCTCGGGGGCCAGATGCAGCTGAAGGTCAAGCGCGGCCACCTGATCGAGAACGGCCAGGTGACGCGGCTCGTCACCTCGATGGCCCTCTCGGGCAAGGTCCTCGAGTTCCTCCGTGCGATCCGCGGGATCGAGAAGGGGCGTGAGGTCCAGATCGAACCGGGGTTCTGCGGGAAAGGCCAGACCGACCTCCTGCCGGTCGGCTCGGGGGGCGTTCACTTGCTGTCGACCGCCGTCGTGGGGCCGGCATGAGCGCCACGGCCACGCCCGCCGACACGGCGTTCCGGGTCGCCGACCGCTTGAAGGTCGCCGGACCGTGGGAGGTCTACGCCGAGCGGAGCCGCCGATTCGAGGTCCACCTGAACGGGCGCGAGATCGAGGCGATCCGGGGCCCGATCGCGATCGAAGGGTACGGGATCCGCGTCGTCCGCCCGCGCGGGGAGCAGGTCGGGGTCGGGTTCCAGGCGTCGATGGACCTGTCGGACGCCGGGATCCAGGCGACGCTAGCGGATGCCGAGCAGGTCGCGCGGCACTCCGAATTCCCCGCGAAGAAGGTCGATCTCCCCGGCCGAGCGGCCGCGGGTCCCGGGACGCTCGAGATCGTCGACCGGGCGCTCTGGAGCGACCCGGCCAAGGCCGTCGACGGCTACGTCGCCGAGCTGCTCCGCAGTTTCGAGGGGCGCAAGGAGACCGTGCCGAGCTTCGGCTCGGTCCGTGCCACGCTGAGCGAGACGTCGATCGCCAACTCCGCGGGCCTCCGGGTCCAGTATCCTCAGACGTCGGTCGAGTTCGAGGTCGCCGTGAAGTCGTTCGGCGGTCCCGAGGGGGCACCCCCCGGGGAGTACTGGGTGAACAGCTCCGGTCGGCGCCTCGAGAACGTCCGGCTCGCCGCGGAGGTCGACCAGTGGTGCACGTACGCCCAGGACGTCCGCCGGGCGTCGGCCCCCCCGAGCGGGGAGCTGCCGGTCGTGCTGCCGTCCGCCGTCCTTTCGGGGATCCTCCCCAGCGTCCTCGGGTTCCGGTTCACCGGGGCGGCCCAGCTGCGGAAGCTGGCGCCGACCGTCGGCGACTCTGCGGCGGCGGAGTCGGTCTCGATCGCCGACGACGGCCGCTACCCGTGGTCGCCGGTCACCGGACCCGTCGACTCGGAGGGCGCAAGCCGCGGCAGCCATCCGATCATCGCGCGGGGGAAGGTGGCGGGCATCCTCTACGACGCGCTGCACGCCGGGGCGTTCGGACGACCCCCGACCGCCAGCGCCTCCCGCGGCGTCGATCCGACCGGGTTTGCCGACTGGCGGAGGTTCCTCTTTGCCCCGCGCGTGTCGAGCTCGACCCTCTCGGTCGCCCCGGGCGACGCGGGATCGGACGAGGAGCTGATCGAGTCGGCCGGGGACGGGATCTGGGTCCAGCAGCTCGGCTGGGCGATCCCCGATCCGTTCTCGGGGGCGTTCGGCGGCGAGATCCGGATCGGGTATCGGATCCGGAACGGGAAGCTCGCCGAACCTGTCCGGGGCGGCACCCTCGGGGGGGTCGTGCTCGCTCCCCCCGGGCAACCATCGATGCTGCAGAGCATCGCGGGGATCGGGTCGAAGGTGACGCTCTCCGACACCCTCGCCTCGCCGACGCTGCTCGTGCGACCGCTGGTCGTGGCGGGCGCCGGAGCGCCGGAGCCCGCCCCGAAGGCTACTTCGCGGAAGGGAGCCGGAGCAGGATCGTCCGGCACTTCGCGCACCGCGCGCCCGGCACGTTCGCGGAGTACGTCCCGCTGAACTTCGTCCCGACCAGCACCTCAAGGCCCTTGGGGCGGAGACGGCTGTCCTGCGACTCGTGGGACCAGAAGAGTCCCGAGCCGTTCGTCGTCGTCACGTAGCCGTTCTCGAGGGGGCCCCCGCACGTCGAGCAGTTCGACTCCGCCATGGACGGTCGTACGCGCGGACGGACGTCGGGTATCTTTGGTTTGCGGAGGCTGGGAAGGGCGGAAGCGAACGAACCGTCGCTTCCGAACCGGGTCAAATTCGACCCCCGCGGAGCCGGGTACCCCGCGGGGGTCTGAGCATCGTGAGTTCAGGATCGGAGGGACGGAGCCGTCACGGCTCCTCCTCCAGGAGGCGGATCGACGGCCGGTGGCCCCCGGCGCGGTACGCCGGGATCAGCCAGCTCGGCCAGCCGGAAAGGGCGTAGGAGTGGTGCGGCTGCGGCGGAGGGGCGACCGCCAGCAGGAGCTGTCGCGCCGCGCCGCGTCCCGTCGGGGACGGAGACGACTCCACGCTCAGCCCCGAGCGCTCCGTTCGCAGCATCAGAGCACCTCCCCCAGGTCGGGGAGCGGCAGCCACGGGATCGCCAGGGCCCGGGATCGGGTGTCGTCCCCCCGGCGGCTCCAGGAGATCGAGGTCGGCGCTGCCGTGGAGGTGGCGGGCGCCGGCTGCTCGAAATCTCGGATCCGCCGGGAGGCAGGACTGGGAGGGAGCTCCTCGAGCTCGGGGTCGAAGGCGGGCATCACCGGGAAGCTCCCGTGGACGACCGTGGGGCAGGACATCGGGCCGCGGGCCCGGAGAGAAACCCGCGGTTCGGGGTGGTCCTGCCCGCATCGGGGGCAGATGTCCGCCACCTGGAGCATCGCGGCGATGCCTCCCAGGTGCGCCGTTCCCTCGAGCGTGCCTCGCATGTTGTGTCAATGTTGTCCGGCTCAGTACTTAAACCTCGGTCATTAATTTGTACAAAATAGTTTCAAGTACCGGTGGGTGCCTCTGACTTTTCGATGGGACTCCAGACGTTCCTCCCCATCGAGATCCTCGACTACATCCAGACCCACGAGCCGTCCGAGGAGGCGGCGTATGGGATCAGCCAGCGGGAGCTGGCCAAGGCGCTCGGATACCACCCCTGCTCGATGTCCCGGCCGCTCGACTCCCTGGTCGAGAAAGGGCTCCTCTCCGCCCGCCGGGGCCTGGTCCGGGAGGGCCGGCGGAAGCAGCTGACCTACCGATTGACGGTCGACGGACGCACCCACCTGAAGCGGGAGACGCGGGAGGTCCCGATCCTCTCCGGCGAGATGCCCCCGCCCCCCCACCCGTTCCTGGGGCGGAAGGAAGAGCTCGAGATCCTCGGACAGCTCGTGCGATCGGGCAGCGCGGTGACGCTGGTCGACGGCCCGCCCGGGATGGGCAAGACCTCCCTGATCAGCCGCCACCTCCGCGGCGCGAAACGGGGTCGGGTGCCGTTCTGGTTCACGGTCCGAGCGGCCAGCTCCCCGCGGCAGTTCGTTTCGGCGCTCTCGCACGCGCTGTCGTTCCTCGGTAACCCTCAACTGGCCTACTATGCGCAGCTCCCCCGAAACCCGGTCGCCCGGGAGGTGGCGGACCTCGCGGCGAGGGCGCTCGGTTCCCAGCCGCTCGTCGCCGTCGTGGACGATTTCCACACCGCCGGCCCCGACCTCAGGAAGTTCATCGGCGACTTCGTCACCGCCCTGGCGGCGCGGGGCGGTCACCACTTCTACGTCGTCGGCCAGAGCCCCGCCGCCTTCGACTCCAACGACATCGTGCCGAACCGGCTCACGGTGGTCGGCCTCGACCGGGCCGCCGCGCACGACCTGACCGACCGGATGGGGGGCCTCGCCGATCGGTTCGAGGCGGTCTACCAATCGACCCTCGGCTCCCCGCTCCTCCTGCAACTGGCCGTCTCGCACCCGGACATCGACGCGGACGCCGCAACGCTGCCCGACGCGGTGGTGAAGCAGCTGCCGTCGTTCGAGATCCGCGCGGTCCTCCCCGTGGCGCTCGCCAACGAACCGCTACCCGCGACGCTCTTGGCGGAGGACTTCGGGCTTCCCGCGGGCCGGCTCCAGGACCTGCTCCGGATCGGGATCCTCCACAAGACCCTCCAGGACCGGGTCGAGGTGCTCCAGGTGGTCCGGTCGGCGCTGCTCTCGCGGGTCGGGCCGGGGGACGAGCGGGAGGCGCACCTTGCCCTCGCCCGGTTCTATGGACGAAGTCACCGCCCCGAGACGCTCCGCGAGCGGTTCCTCCACCTCGTCGACGGAGAGGATTGGAAGGCGGCGTCCCACCTGTTGGACGAGCAGCAGCGGGTCGTTCTGCGGCTCGGCTACTCCGAGACGCTTCGGAACGCGCTCCGGCACCTCGCCAACGCGCTGCCGACCGGACCGACCCGGGTCCGGGTTCTCATGGTCGAGGCCTCCCTCTTGCGTCACCACTCCGACTACGGTGACGCCATCCAGGCCCTGCGGATGGCCATCAACGAGTCGAGTGGCGACGCGCGGACCATCTGCGAGGCCCACCTCGCGATCGTCGAGCTGCATCTGCGGCTCGGGCACTTGGACCTCGCCCGCCAGGAGTTCAAGGAAGCCGAGAGGCTTGGACCCGGCTCGAAGCGGCTCACGGCCTACTTCATGCTCAGCAAAGCTCGGCTGGACGAAGGCGAGGGGAAGAGCAGCTCAGCGGCGGTGAACTACCAGCTCGCCTTCGAGCTTGCCCGAAAGGCGCGTTCCACGGACCTGGCCCTGGAGAGCATTGCCGCATGGTCGCGACTCGCCGAACTGACTGGGGGACCCGAGGTCGCCCTCAAGGTGATTGAGTCTGCGCTTCCGGACGCGCGGCTGTCGGGACGGATGGACATCGTGTTCAACCTACTGCTCGTTCGAGCGAGGGCGTTCGCCGAGACCGGGCGCGGAGATCAAGCTGAAGCAGAGATGAACGCCATTCGGTCCGAGGCCGAAGCGTTAGGGTACCTCACCCAGCTGATGTACACATTGAGCGGGCTAGTCGCCGTAGCCATCGAACGGGGTCGATGGGCCGAAGGGGGGGCGTTCGCCAAGCAGGCCAGCGCCCTTGCCGAACGGCTCGGCAACAATCTGGTCCTCGGCCATACGCTGGCGCTACTCTGCTCGTCCGAGCTTCGGCAGGTGGACCAGGGAGGGGATCCCCGGCTCCTGGACGAGTCGATCGCGCATGGGATGAGGAGTATCGAAATCCTGAGCAGGCTCCCCCCCTCCGACTCCATCGTGCTGGCGCATGGGTACTTGTGCGAGGTGTACCTCTACCGGCGGATGCAGGACGAGGCGATGGATCATTTCCAAAAGGCCACGAAGTACGCGGACGATCTCCGTCTGGGCTGGCTCAAAGAGCGGCTGACCCAGGAGTTTGGCCCGAGATTGGGCATCCCCCCGGCCTAGAATGGGAATGGAACTCGCCTCGCACGGGGTCTTACCCCCGCAGTCACAGGCGAGGTGATGCCAAGGACCTCTCGGTCCCCGCGTCACAAGATTACAGCTGCTCGCGGGGCATCGGCGGAAGAGCCGGCAGGTACATTGGGTGCCACCTCCAGCGCCGTTCCCGGAATTTGGCTATATAAACGGGCCGATTTTCGAGGAGCCCGCTGACGTGGATATACCGCCCGCATGGATGCGGGCGAATGCGCATCTGTATCAGTTTTCTGATGACGGGGAATCGGCCTCTACGCGCGTGCGCGCGGGGGTGCGCGACGGCCGAGAATCCCCTCCGGGTTATCCGACATCGGACCGACCGGAGACCCGAGGGGGGTCCGAACTATCCCTTCGCCCGGCGGATCGAAACCTCGTCGCCGGACCAGTCGAAACGGAGCCTCGGACGGCCGCGCCAGACGCTCCGGCGCGCCCAGAGGGCGCCTGCGAGGAGCGGGAGGCCGATCGAGGCTTCCACGTGGGCCATCGAGCGTGTCGCAGTGCGGGAAATCTTGCCCCACGATTGAGCCTCGTCGAGCGTGCTGCCGGAGAGCCCTCCCCAGTGGGGGACGTCGGTCGTGATCTGGAGCGCATAGAAGTGCCCCTCGCCCTCCCGGCCGAACGCGTAGTTCGCCATCACGATCCCGTCGTTGATCCAGTTCTTCGGGGTGCCGCCGCCGATGTAGACGACGGCGGTCCGCGGGGACGCCGCCAGGATCTGGACGAGCTCGTAGTTGTCGCGGACCGCGTCCAGGATGAACCGGTCCGGTCGCCCGCGGTTCGCCTGGTAGTGGAGCGTGAGCCCGATCCCGATCGAGCTGTCGATGAGCGCCGGGGAGAACACGGGTACGCCGCGCCGGGCCGCGGTGGCCAGGATCGAATCGGGATCGCGGAACCGCTGCCCGAGGAAGCCGAGGAACTCGCGGGAGGAGGCGGGACGTCGGGGGAACTCCTCCGTGATGCGGCCGATCGTCCGGTCGGTCTCCTCGAACTTCAGCTCGTCGACGTACGTGTCGTAGATCCGGTCGAGGTAGAGGTCCCGGAGCACGACATCGTCCGCCGTCGGGGTCCCCATCCAGTGGCGGCCGCCGATGGATTGGTACAGGTCCTGGTACAGGACGGCCCCCGTCGAGACAAGGACGTCGACGAGGCCCCAGTCGACGAGGTCGCGGAGCACCTTGCGGAGCCCGGCGGCGATGAGGGGGCCGGAGAGCCCCAGGAAGATCGTGGGCCGCTTCGGGTCGGTGAGGGCGTTCTCCCAGACCTCGAGGCACCGGCCGAGGTTCCGGGCCTGGATCGACGAGGTCTGGAACTGCCGGAGGAGCTCGCCCAGGTCCCGGATCTTCTCGACGTCGACCGGGTCGACGGACTTTCGGAGGTGCTTCTTGCGTCGAGCGGCGAGGGAGCGCGGCACGGCGCGGCCAGCCGCGTCCGGTTCTTAACCGCTCTCGCGCGGCCCGTACGGGACGGCCCGGACGGTGTCACGACCCTTAAATCCAGAGACGGTCGATGGTTGAAGGGGTTCCCGGGTGCCCGCTCTTCCCACTCCGATCCTCCGGGCCCTGGAAGGGGTCGCGGAGTACACCGGACGGACCGTCGTCATCGCCGGGCCGCCGCTCAGCGGGAAGTCGCGCCTGCTCGGAGAGATCCGCCAGTCGCTGATCGGCCGGGGCGCCCGGATCGTCGACCTTCGCGGCAGCTACCGGGGCCGCTCGGTCCCGTACGGTGCGCTCGACGGGCTGCGCCAGACGCCCGCGATGGCGGGGGAGGTCGCCGCCAGCGCCTTCGCGGTCGACCCGGAGGGGGAGGCCGAGCCCCCGATCGACGGTCCGATCGCCCCGATCGCCTACAATCCGGAGCGCCTGCCCCGCCGCCGGCGGGGTCGGGGGGACCGGCAGCGGTCGTTCCTGGGCCAGCCGGTGCGGGAGCGGTCGGCGAACGAAGGCGATCCGGAAGGGTACTGGCGCGAGATCCTCCCCGAGTTCCGCGGCTCGTCCGCGCACGCGATCGGACTGCTGATCGACGACGCGGCGCTGTTCGACGCGGAGAGCCGAGACTTCGTCGTCACCCTCTCGCAGCGGGCGCGCCTCCGCCCCCTGCTGATCGCCCTCGCGCTCGACAGCTCCGTCGCCGGGGCGACGCTGTGGGAGGAGCGTCTGTTCGGCCGAGGGGACGTCGACTGGGTGCGGACCAAGGACATCGCGCCCGACCCCCGGGAGGTCCGCCGCCTCAAGGAGATCTTCGAGAACCTTCCGCCCGCCTCGCAGCGGGTCGCGGTCCTGATCGCGCTCCTCGGCGGGAACGTCGGGGAGGTCGTCCTCTCGCGGGTCTCGCGGCTCAACTTCTCGCAGCTGGCGGAAGCACTGCTGCCGGCGAGCGGCGTCGGCCTTGTCCGGGCCCAGGAAGGTCGGCTCACGATCCCGCACCCGCCGTGGATCCCGCTCCTCGGGGCGATGTTCCCCGAGGCCCAGCGAGCCGAGATCCACCGCGAGATCGGGGAGGCGCTGAGCGCGCTGTCGCCCGAACCGAACCTCTCCCGTCGCATCGAGGTCGCGCGGCACCATCTGGCCGCGGGACCGGGCCACCTCGCGATGGCCTCGCTGCTCGAAGCGGCGGAGATCAGCCTGCAGCTGCTGTCGTTTGACACCGCGACGGACCTCCTGAGCGACGCCGTCGCCTGCCTCAACGCGATCCCCCCGGCCGACCGTCGACCGGTCGAACCCGAGATGCGCCTCCTGTACGCCCGGGCACTGTTCTACACGGGTCGCCCGGCCGAGGCCGAGACGGAGGTACGCGAAGGGATCGACGGGGCGATCGTCGCCGAGCTTCCCGCGAGCGAGCTGGGGGAGCTGGTGGAGCCGCTCCTCCTCGCGATGCGGGTCGTCGGACCCCGGCACACGCTGCTCACCACCCTGGTCGAGCTCGCCGAGCGGTGCCATGAGGCCCGGCTCACCGAGATCGAGGTGCTCCTGGAGGTGTTGATCGCCGAGTTCCACCGCGAGCGAAACCAGATGGACCGCTCGCGGCAGGAGGCACACCGCGCGGCGGTCCTCGCCCGTCGGCTCCCCGAGCGCCACCTACAGGCGCTGGGGCTCCTGACGATGGGCTTCTCGCGCATCGACGGGCCCCCCGCCGATCAGGAGCTCGCCGACCGGTTCCTCCGGGCCGCGCGGGTCCTCCTGGTCCAGTCGCGACGGTGGGACCTCGACTACCTCGCGGGCGACTTCGAGGCCCGCCTCCTCGAGCGGCGCCACGAGTACGGCCGGGCGCGCACCATGCGCGAGCGGGGCCTGTCGACCCTGCAGCGGGAGAAGATGCTCTCCGTGGAACTGTACAACGTCCTCGGGATCGCCGAGACCCTCCTCGCGCAGGGACTTCGGAAGGGCCTCGACGAGCGGCTTGCCCGCGCGCGGACGATCGCCGACACGCTCCACCTGTTCCCCCCGTCCCCCGGGCTCCTCGGCCTCTGGCTGCTCGACGGCCGGTGCTCCGCGCTTGCCGGCGACACCGTGCCGGCGCGGGACCGGTGGTCGGCGCTGATCGACCTCCCGCCGTCCCAGTCGCTCCCCCGGATCCGGGCCGAGGCGATGCTGCGCCTCGCGCTGCTGGAGTACGCCTCCGGCGGGGTCGAGGAAGGCCGCGCGCTCCAGGAACAGCTGTACGCCCCCGAGCTCGCCTCCGCCCTTCCGCCCGGATGGGCGGAGTGGGTCGGCGACCTCGAGTCGATCGCCCCCGCGAGCGCCCACGGCGGGGGTCCGTTGCCGCCGCCGCGCGACGACACGGCGGTCGGCGCTCAGAAAGCGAAGAGCGCGGGGACGAGCCCGTAGAGGATCGTTATCACGCCGACCACGGCCATCACGACCGTGGTGATCGCCCGCAGGCGGCGGGGGGTCAGGCGGTGGGCGAGCTGGCGGCCGAGGAAGACGTTCCAGGCCGCCACGGCCACCAGTGAGGCCGCCCCCGCGACGAGCACGACCAGCCAGCCGTAGTCGGCGACGAAGACGATCTCGAAGATCATCGTCGTGTCCCCGAGCTCGAGGAGGAAGATCGTGAGGAACGCCGCGGAGAAGGCGGAGACGAACTCGCGCTCGCCCGGCTCCTCGTCCTCCTCGGCCGGGCGGACGTACAGCCAGCCGGCGTACAGGATCAGGAACACCCCGCCCCCGATGCGGAACCAGATGAGGTGGGACGGGCCGAGCGCGGCGACGAGCGCGGCGCCCGCGGTCACGGCGATCACCGTCGACGCGACGAACGCCGCGGCGCCCCCGCCCCAGGTTGGCCCGGGCCGGGAGCGGGCGGCGATCGCGATCAACGCGAACGACGTCCGGTCGAACAGCTCGAGGCCGCCGATGATGGCGGCGACGAGGACGAACGGGTAGAGGAGGGCGGCGAGCACGACCGCGGCGCCCGGTTAGGCGAGGTGGTGGAGGAAGTCGTCGACCGTCCGCTCGCAGAAGGCGCACCGCAGCACCAGCGGTTTCCGCTCGGCGACCTCGAACTCGCTCTCGAACGGTTCCGGAAGGTTCGACACGCAGTTCGGGTTCGGGCATCGGAGCACGCCGACGATCCGGGGCGGCAGGTCGACCGTCCGCTTTTCGCGGACCTTGTAGTCGTGGATGATCGAGATCGTCGCGGTCGGGGCGATCAGCGCGATCGCGTTGACCTTCCGCGACGACAGCTCCATGTTCTCGACCTTGACGATGTCCTTCCAGCCAAGCTTCCCGGAGCGGACGTGCAGCGCGACGCTGACGGTCGAGTCCTTGTCGAGCGTCTGGACGCCGATGATCCGGAGGACCTCGAGCGCGAGGCCGTTGCCGATGTGGTCGATCACCGTCCCGTTCTTGATCGGGGTGATCTTGAGCTCGCGGACCGGCATCATCCCCCCCGTCGCGGCGAGCCGAGGATCTCGTGCAGCAGCGCCATCCGGACCGGGACGGCGAGGAACGCCTGGCGGAAGTACGCCGCGTGCGGCGTCTCGTCGACCTCCGGGGCGATCTCGCCCGCCCGGGGGAGCGGGTGCATGACGATCAGCCGCGACTTCGTCCCCGCAAGGAGCCCGTTGTCGACCCGGTAGGACCCCGCGACCGCGCGATACTCCTCCTCGTCCGAGAACCGCTCCTTCTGGATGCGGGTGACATACAGGACGTCCGCATCCGCCAGCGCGCGCCGCACGTCCGGCTCGACCGAGATGCGCGCCCCGGCGCGCCGCAGCTCCTCGCGGTGGTCGTCGGGCAACCGCAGCGACGGCGGGGAGCAGAGCACGATCTCCGAGCCGAACTCGGCGAGCGCGAACGCGAGCGAATGGACCGTGCGGCCGTACTTGAGGTCGCCCAGGAGCACGACCTTCAGCCCCGTCAGGGTACCGAACGCCTCCTGCATCGTCGCGAGGTCGAGGAGCGTCTGGGTCGGGTGCTGGCCGGCGCCGTCCCCGGCGTTCACGATCGGCCGCTCGGAGGCGCGCGCGGCGAGCCGCGCGGCGCCCTCGTTCGGATGGCGGAGCACGATCGCGTCGGCGTACGAGCTCAGCATCCGGATCGTGTCGTACAGGCTCTCCCCCTTCCGCATCGAGGTCGCCCCGGCGTCGGCGATCGTGAGGCACCGGCCGCCGAGCCGCTGCACGGCCGCCTCGAACGACAGCCGGGTCCGGGTCGACGGCTCGAAGAACGCCATCGCCACGATCTTGTCGGCAAGCGAGCTCGAGGTCTTCGCCCCCTCCGCGATGGGGATCATCTTGCGCGCGGCGGAGAGCAGCTGCTCGATCTCCTCGCGCGAAAGGTCGCGGATCGAGACGAGGTCCCGGCCGTGCAGAGACATCGCGGCCGCGGGAAGAGGTCGGGGAGATAAGAGCCTCCCCCGCCGACCCGGCCGACGGCCGGCGGCCGAAGTCGGCCGATCTCGGGGTCCGGAGCGCAACGGCTATCCCGACCGGCGACGCGACGGGGCGTGGAGCCGCGGCCGTGGACCGCCCGGGACGCGGCGCTCCTCGGCCTCACGATGGTCGCCTGGGGAACGAACTACCTGTTCGTTCGGGTCGGACTGACCGGCGCCGGCCCGCTCTGGCTTGCGGCGCTGCGCGCCTCCGCGGGCGCCGGCGCGCTCGGCGCGTACTTCCTGTTCGCCCGACCCCCGGCGCGCCTCACGCCCCGGGAGCGGCTGCTGGCCCTCGCGATCGGCGTCCCGAACACCGCCGGCCTGCTCGGGTTCTGGTTCGTGGCTGCCGCGAGCGTCCCGCCCGGCCAGACGGCGGTCGTGATCTACACCTACCCCCTGTGGGTCGCGCTGCTCTCGGTCCCGCTCCTCTCGGTGCGCCTCGGCGTCGGGCACTGGGCGGCGATCGTCGGAGGGTTCGCCGGGGTGACCCTCGTCTCGCAGCCGTGGGCCGGGGGGCATGCGGCGATCCCGACGCCCGCGCTCCTCGAGCTGATCGCGGCCGCGGTCAGCTGGTCGATCGCGACGGTCTTCGTCCAGCGCCTGTTCCGGCGCGAAGCGCTCCCGGCGGCCAACGGCTACCAGATGCTGGCCGGTGCGGCGGTGCTGCTGGCGCTCGCCGTCGCGTTCGAGGGGTCGGCGCTGCCCCGGTTCACTCCGGCCCTGACCGTCGCGGTCCTGTGGATGGGGGTCTACGGCACGGCGTTCGCCTACGCGGTCTGGTTCTTCCTCCTCGGCCAGGTGTCGGCCCCGACCCTGAGCGCCTATGCGTTCCTGGTGCCGATCGTCGCGCTCGGCGCCTCCGCCGTCTTTCTCGGGGAACGGTTGAACGCCGCGCAGGCGCTGGGGGTCGCCCTCGTCCTGCTCAGCATCTACGGGATATCGCGGGCGAGCGCGAGGCCCCGCCCGTCCCGTCCCGGACCGCCGGCGGTCAGCTCCGATTGACGCCGGAACCATCAAAGCGGACGACCGAATCCCCTGCCCGATGCAGTCCGGCGACCGCCCGCCGTCGCGGCGACGCCCGGCCTACGACCCCGAGCGGAAGGGGGATGACCCGCACACCCATCCCCCGAAGCGCCGGTCCGGCCCCGGTATCCCCCCGGGGATCCTGATCCCCGTCACCCTGCTCGTGATCGTGGTGGTCGTCGTGGTGATCGTCTGGGGGGTCCTTCCGCTGGACCATGCGCGGCATCACCGCGCGTTCGGGATCGTGTCGGGCGGCTCGGTCTGGAAGGTCCCGGCGTCCTCCACCTACACGGTCAGGTTCTCGACGGACGCGAACGGTTCCCTCACGGGAACGTTCACCACCACCCCGTACTCGATCGTCATGATGCTGATGAACGCCTCCGAGCTCCAAGCGTTCCAGAACAACTCGAGCCAGCAGGATTCGCTGTTCTCCACCAACCACGTGGGGACGGCCAGCTTCAACTGGAGCATGAACTTCACCGGAACGTTCTTCCTGGTCGCCTGGAACTCGAACGTCGCCCACGCGACGAACGTCGACTGGATCACGTCCGTGACCTGGACGGCCGCCCCGCCGCCGAGGACGCAGGGGTTCGGCGTTGCGGGGCCGTACGGCCCGCTTCCCTCCGGACCCTCCCGCTAGTGCGGGCGGAGCGACGCCCGTCCCATGCGAACTAAGCCCGCGATCGACGCGCCCCGCGCCGCGATCGCCGCTGCGCCCCGCTAGAAGAACGCCGGTCGAGCGTCCCGAGCGCCCGCGGGCGCGTCGACGGCACGGGGAGGGCTCTGCGCCTGCGCCGGCGCGAAGACCGGTCCGAACGTCGCCCCGCTCGGGCCCACCCCCCCGAGGGTGATGACCGAGCTGAACGTGATCGACACGCCGACGTTCGCTCCGTTCACGGTCGCCGTCCCCGAGGCCGGCAGCGGCACCTGCATCCCAACGATCGCGACCGTGTAGTAGTAGTGGCCGTTCGGCTCGGTGAACGAGATCGAGGTCGTGGCGGAACTGTGCACGACGCCGGCGAGGGTCACGGACCAGGTCTTGCCGGACGACAGCCCCTTCTCGGTGAACGTGACGGTGTACGCGCCCGCCGCGAAGGCGACCGGCTGGCTCACCGGGGCGCCCGCGACCGTCACCGTGCCGGAGGACGGCGTCGCCGTGTAGCCGGCGACGGTCCCGATCGAGAACGCGTAGCTCCCGTTCGCCTCCGAGAAGCCGATCGAGGCGGTCGTCGCGCCGCGGAGGACGCCGTTGAGCGTCACCGACCAGGAGCTCCCCGTCGCGAGCCCGCTCTCGGTGAAGGTGACCGAGTAGAGCACCGGAGAGAAGGCGATCGGGATCGTCACGGGCGCGCCGGCGACCGTCGCGGTCCCGGACGCGGGGATCGCCGTGAACCCGGCCACGCCCCCCAGCGAGAAGCCGTACGACCCGTTCGCTTCCGTGAAGCCGACGGTCGAGCCGACCGACGTGACCGTCGAGCCGTTCAGGGTGACGGACCAGGAAGTTCCGCTGGGAAGGCCGCTTTCTGCAAACGTGACCGCGTAGGTCGTCGTGTGCGTCGTGCGAGTGAAGGCGATGCCGACCGACTGCGGGGCTCCGGAGACCGTGACCGATCCTCCGGAGGGCGCGGCGGAGTAGCCCGCCACCGGCCCCACCGAGTACGCGTACGTTCCGTTCGGCTCGGAGAAGACGATCGACGATCCCGTCGCACTTCCCGGGACGCCCGCGAGGGTCACCGACCAGCCCGTCCCCGACGGCAGGCCCGTCTCTTCGAACGCGACCGAGTACCGCACGACGGTGAAGGTGATCGGGACGTTCACCGGGCTCCCGGCGACCCCGACCGAGCCCGCCGACGGGCTCGCGGAGTAGCCGGGGACCGAGCCCACGGCGAACGGGTACGTCCCGTTCGCGGCCGAGAACACGATCGAGCTGACGGTCGAGCTCTCGGGAGTTCCGGCGAGCGTGACCGACCAGGTCGTGCCGACGGGGAGCCCGACTTCCGAGAAGGTGATCGGGTAGGCGACCGGTGAGAAGGAGATCCCGATCGTGATCGGCGACCCGCTCACGATCGCCGATCCCGACGCCGGAGTCGCCCGGTAGCCGGCGACGGCTCCGACCGTGTAGGGGTACGTTCCGTTCGCCTCCGAGAACGCCAGCGAGGTCGTGTGGGAGCTCTGGGCGTCTCCGTTCACCGTCACGGACCACCCCGTCCCGGACGGAAGGCCGGTCTCGGTGAACGTGACCGAGTAGGTGACCGAGGTATAGGCGAGCGTCGGTTCCGTGATCGCGGCGCCGTTCACGACCACGGTCCCGTGCGAAGCCAGGGTCGACTGCGACCATCCGGCCACCGGGCCGATGGCGTACGCGTACGACCCGTTCGGCTCGCTGAACGCGAGCGAATCCGTTCCCCCGTCGGTCGTGACCGAGCGGGGGGAACCCCCGAGAGTCACCTCGAACGAGAGGCCCGGTGGGAGACCGCTCTCCGAGAATCCGACCGAGTAGGTCACCGCGGAGAACGCGATCCCAATCGACACGGGCGCGCCGTGGACGGAGACCGATCCGCCCGTGGGAGTCGCGCGGAAGCCGGGGACGGCCCCGACCGAGTAGGGATAGCTGCCGTTCGGTTCGACGAACGAGATCGCTGAGGTGGTCGAGCCCGCCGGGGCGCCCCCGAGCGTCACGCTCCAGGCGGTCCCGCCCGGGAGTCCGGATTCGGTGAACGTCACGCCGTACTCGCCGAGCGCGAAGGAGACCCCGACGGAGGCGGACGCGCCCCGAACCGGGACCGTCCCCGACGAGGGGGTCGCCGGCGAGCCGCCGACCGGCGCGACGCGGAACGTGTAGCTGCCGTACGGGACCGAGAAGACGATCGTCGCGCCGGTCGAGCTGAGCGTGGTCGGGTTGGAGCATGTCGTCCCGCTGACCGTGCAGCCGACGTCGCCGACGCTCGGAGTCAGCGTGACCGACCAGGAGGTGCCCGGAGCGAGGCCGGCTTCGGTGAACGTGAGGGCGTAATCGATCATGTTCTGCGAGAAGTTGCCGGCGTCGAGCACCCCCCAGCCGGTGTCGGCGTCCCAACCGGCGAACGCGCCGTAGATCGCCGCCGGCTCGGCGTTGTGGTAGACGGTCACGTCCTTGAACGGGTGCAACGTCAGCTTCGAGGTGTACTGCAGCTGGCCCTGCGGGTAGATCGTCGGATTGAGGTCCCCGACCTTCGGCTCGTTGAGCGTGTGGAGCGCGTAGTCGACCGTTCCGAGGAGCCCGCTCGCCACCTGGTCGGAGATGCTCGTGCCCACGAAGTACGTCCAGCCGTGCTCGACCGCCGGATTCCCGGGGAGCGGTCCGACCGCCCGGCACGATGCGGTGACCGTGCACGTGACGTTCGCGGAGAAGTGGCCGATCTCGACATCGACCAGCGTGTCGTTGGCGATCGCCGAGATGTCCGGCTCGCCCCGTCCGGCGCCGAGCAGCGCGATGTGCCCGATCACGGAGTGGGCGTCGGCGGAGGCGTTCTCCCACTTCGGCGCGTAGTTCGTGGAACTGCTCGTCACCCCGCCGACGCTCCCGTAGGTCGCCCCGAAGCCCGCGACCTTCCCTTTCGGTTCGTACCAGACGATCTCGCCGCCCCCGGTCCCGTCGAACGGGGCGGCTTTCGAGAAGAGGTGGTCGGCGGTCCGATGGAGGGTCGCCGGGTTGACCACGATCGTCGTGCCCCCCACGGCGACCGCGCCGAACGAATTGTAGGAGTTCTCGGCGGGCGCCCCCAGGACGTTGTTCCCCGAGTCCCCCGAGGACGCCAGGATCGTGATGCCGAGCGCCTGGGCCTCCTTGAGATCGTTCACCCAGGCGGGCGTCTTGCCGAGGTTGCCGCCGGTCCAGGAGTTCGCGATCGCGGAGGTGTTGCCGAGCGCGGCCAGGTTGCGGGCCGTGTCGAATCCGCCCGTGGTGGCGAACTCGCTCGCGGACGGGCTGAGGATGTCGGAGAACTCGGTCGTGAGGGTCGTCGTCGTGGCTCCCTGACCGAAGACGTCGATCACGTTCGCGCCGGGCGCCATCGCCCCGGCCATCGCGACATCGAGCGTGTTCTCTCCCTCCGCTTCCTGATCGTCGCAGGCGGCCGAGTAGCCGTGCGAGCCGGCGGGGTAAGCGTACGTGCCGGCCCCGGTGATCGCCATCGGAACCGCCCGGGGCAGCGGCTCACCGGCGGGGAGCGTGTAGTTCCAGTAGGTGTTGACGTCGGGCATGTAGAAATCCCAGGCGTAGCTGCCCGTCGGGAGCGAGCCGCAGAAGCTGTTGTAGAGGCCGTTCGAGTTGCACGACGTCGTGTTCGCGTTGCAGACCGGATCGGTCCACAGCATGGCGACAACGGTCGCGTTCACCGGGTAGCCGAACTTCTGGAAGATCCCGGTCTCGTTGTAGGCGACCTGGAGCTCCGAACCGAGGATCATCTGGCCGCAGGTCACAACGGCGCAGTTGGATCCCGCGACTCCGAAGTGGACCGGCTCGGGGAACGTCAAGCCCGCGACCGTGGTCGGAGCAAACGGATTGGTGCCGCTCCCCGGCGAGGGGGCAGTCGCGGGGATCACGGGACGCGCCGTCGGGGTCGCCGGCCCGCCGGCCACGGAAGCGGCGGTCGTCCCGGCCGGGATCAGTGCGTGGGCGGCGGTCGGCTGCAGCAGGTAGGCCGAGTAGTTGCTGAGCCCCACGACTTCGGAGACGAACGGGATCACCGGTGCCGGTAGCATCGGGGCCGACGCGGGGGCAAAGAACGGTCGATCCGACGACGATCGGTACTCCATGAGCTGAGTATGGAAGATCGACCGAACCTGGGGCGGGGTCGCCTGGAAGCTGATCGTCAGCCGGTCGGGATGGGTCGTGAGCTGGGTGACCCCGAACGATGCAAAGTACCCGACGAGCGAGCGATAGACCGAGGGATTGCCCCCGAACTCGCGGTCGAACTCCGGGTGGCTGAGGAACTGACGGTACTCGGGGGACCGCGGATCCGAAAGTCCTCGCAGCAAGGGGCCGAGCTGCGTGGAGTTCGTGAAATTGAGCGCGACCAGGATCGGAGCGGTGCCCAGGGGATCGGACGCGGAGACGAGCTGAGCCGGACCGACCGACCGAGCACCGGCCAGCCCCTCTCCCAGCTCCGGATACGGTACGGGCTGTGGCACGGAGTGCGCCAACGCTCCGACGGTCCAGGCGAGGCTCGGGGAGACGCTCGGCGGCACCCCCTCCGGGGGGTGGTGGACGGCGACCGCGCTGCCGGGAAGCGCCGGACTGATCGTGAGCCCGAGAAGCACCAGGACGGCCAGGGTGAGCAGGCCCGCGGTAAACCCGAGTTCGTGACTCGAACCGGGACTTCCACTGACGGTGCGACCCGCGCGGCGGTCAGAGTGTACAGCGGCCATCGACGCGGTTGGTTTGGCAAGGGCCTACTTAGATTATCACGAACGATTCTGGTGGATGGTATGGCCCGCGGGCGAGCCGGCGCTCCTGGCTCGGGCCAAGTCCCCCACCGAGTCGTCCGGTGTCGGTCGATCGGAGGTTCGCGGGATGGGTCGGGATGATTCGCTGGGGCCTGTTCGGAGGGCAATGGCCGCCGGTACCGTGGGAGGCCCTGGTCGCTCTTGGCGGTTCGCTCCTCGGGGCCGGGGGCGCGTTTGTCCTGTTCTTCCCGATCTGGAGAACGTACCCGGAGATTGGCGCCGTTGAGCTCGCGGGATTCCTGACCGCGGGTGCCGGGTTGATCGGCGCGGGGTTGATTCGTCGGCGCCGGACCAGTCGACCCGGCGAATCCAAGACACGTTGATCCGTGTCCGGAAATCTTCATCGGACAGCGCTCCGGCGAATGCGGATCGAGGGCGACAGACCCGCCCAACCCCCTCGGATATCGGGCCCGTTCCCGCGCGATCTGAGGGGCCTCTCTTCTCAGGAGGCGGGTGTTCAAGCGGAGGCTGTCCGAGTCAGCTCCCCGCCCGACGGGTCACCGAGAACGCGCCCACGGCCGTTCACGCCGTCCACCATCGAGCAGACGGACCGATCGTCGAGAGGATCAGATCGGAGGAATTCTTCGCGGCGGACGGAAAGCGGTGTACTCGACACGGTAAGCTCAGCGGGGGTGGGAAGGGCGAGGCATAACTAACCGGACGTCGTGCGTCACTCATGGGGTTCATCTGCCCTTGGGGTTGCACCGAGAAGCCGCCTGACCTCTCCGTGAAAGACTACGGCATGCACGAGACCGTCTGGGAGTGTCCCAAGTACACCGAGAGGTTCGTCTCCGCGTTGGAGGCGATTGCGAAGGGTCGCGGCGGCGCCAGCCCGTAGCGCCGTCCCTCCATCGGATCCCGGCTCGTTCGGGGACGGGGGATCCCCGCGGACCCCGAGTTTCGTCGGGGGCTGGAAAGGGTTTCTCTCGCGGGTTGAGATCCACCGGGGAATCCGACCTCACGCTGGGTAGAACAGGGCCACGACACTCGCGTAGTAGAAATCGACGGTGTCCGTTCCGGTGGTCTGCTCGCCGATGATCCCGAAGGTGTACGTGCCGGCCGCCCCGACCTGGAACGTCTGGATCAGCGTGTAGCTCTGGACGTACTCATCGGAGGAGAGTCCCGGCGGAAAGAGTACATCGGCGTAGTTGTTTCCGGCCGCGAGCGGATTGCAAGCGGCCGAAGTGTTGGTGAGACTGATGTAGCCGGCGTCCGTGACTCCGTTGGTGTGATCGTTCGCTATCTGGACCCCCGCTGTGACGACAAAGATCCCCGGCCCGGTGACGGCGAAACTGAGGTTGGATCCGAAGAAGTACGTGCAGGGATGTACGCCAATCACGGTGGTACCACCATTGAAGTTCTTCTCGACCAAGGCACCCGGACCGGGAGCCCCACGGGATCCCGCGCCACCGGCAGGCCCCGCGTGGGTGAGCGCGATCCCCAGCGCCACGACGCCGAGAACCAAGGCCACGACGCCTAGGATGAGGCCCACGTGCCCAATCCCGATCGCGGCTCTACTCCCTCGGCGCCGCCGTTGCCGATAGCGTTCGGTCTGTCGGATCTCTGTCGGGGAAGGTTCGGCGGCCATGGGCCAGCATCGGGGTCCAAGGATAACCCCTTGGTAGTTCCTTCGCGCTCGCGTCCTGGATACTCCCCCTGCACCGGGGGCGCCCCGAGGTGCCCTCATGGCCCGTGACCCGAGGTTCGAGGGCACGGGGAACGAGGGCCGCCCAAGAGGCCGAGCGTCGCCCGCCTCGTCATGTCATCGGACTGTTCGACCGCGCCTGCCGCTAACGGGGAAGGAGCAGGGAACGACAAAGGAGAGCAGGGGCGGCCGGTTGCGTACGGTCGAAGGGCCGCCACCCGATCGACGCAGGACGGAAGCGAGCGAGTGCCCCCGGGCGAGAGCGCGAACGGGCCTAGGCCCTCGGAGGCGGGGTTCCCGGCCCAAAAACTTCCGTTCTTGGGCCGGCGGCCCGCCAGTTTCCTGACGAGCCGGC
>DATJZK010000085.1:0-3866 GCA_035499145.1 Thermoplasmata archaeon | reverse complement strand
CTCTGCTCGGCTCTGCCGCCGAGCGCCCCACCCCGGGTCAGGTGAACAGGTCCTCGAGCGGATTGTTCATCTCGCGGAGCTCCCGGACCCTGAGCCCCCGAGCATCGAGCTCGCGCAGCAGCGGGGGGACCGCCTCCGGTCCGGCCAACTCCCGGAGGAAGTAGTCGCCTTCCCGGGAGAATCCGGGAAGCGCGTCGACCGGGTCGAGCAGTCGGACGCCGACCACAAAGCGGGCTCCGCGAAGGTTCTCGATGCGGTCGAACAACGCGAGGCGCCCTTCCTTGATCGCGAGGACCCACCGCCCGATCTCCCGGGCCTCGAACAGGTTGTGCGAGGAATAGAGGACGATCTTCTCCCGGCTCAGCTCCAGGATCAGCGAGCGGATCTCCTTCGCGAGCTTGGGGTCGAGGTTCGCGGTCGGCTCGTCGAGCAGGTACAGCGCGCGGGGTCGAAGGAAGACCCGACCGACCGAGACTCGCTTTCGTTGGCCGGCGCTCAGCTGGGAGTGGAACTTCTGGCTCAGCTCCCGGATCTGAAGCTGGTCGAGCACGCGATCGACGTCCGAGGGGGAGGCCCCCTCCACCCGGGCGTAGAATTCGAGGGCCTCGCGAACACGCAGGCCCGCGGGGATCCCATCCATATGGGTGAGGAAATGCAGCTGCTCGCGGGCGCCAGGCGCGTCGACCGGCACCCCGCCGATCCGGACCTCCCCCTCGGACGGTCGGAGGATGCCCGAGAGGGTCCGGAACAGGGTGGTCTTGCCGGCCCCGTTCGGTCCGAGGACGACGTACACCCCCGGCTCGTGGATCGAGAACGAGATCTCCTTGAGGACGGTCGTGCGCAGGTACCCCGAGCTGACCGACCGACACTCGATGCCTCCTCCGTCCAGGAGGGCGACCGGGGGCGCCGGCCCGAGGGGCGTCGTCGAGGTCATTCGATCGTGCCGTTCACGCCGGGGAGAGGAAACGCTCGTTCGGGAGAAGGGTGCTGACGTTCCGCAGCAGCACCGAAGTCACGACCACCACGACCAGCGTCGCTCCGCCCACGATCGCGAGGAAATGGGACTCCCCGAAGGTGGCCAGCACGGCCAATGTCGCCGCCGGAGGGGCCAGTCCGATGAGCGGGGCGATCCCCGTGGGGCTGTTCATCCCCTCGCGCGGCGAGGTGAGGGACGACCAGTACATCCCGATGGTCGAGGTGAACGCCGTGGTGGCGAACCCCATCGGAAGGGAGTAGACGAGGAGAGCCTCGACCAGGGTCGGCGGGATCGTGTTCCCTTCCGCCACGTAGAGCCCGAGGCCGATTCCGAGGGTCGTGCCCGCGACGATCCCCCCGAGGGCCAAGCCTGCCAGGAGGATGTCCGCGAACAAGCGTCGGGCCGCGACCCCGTACGCGATCAGGTACTCGAGGACGCCGTTGATGCGGTCGTTCACGAACACCGTCAGCCCACCCATCGAGCCCACGACGATGAAGATCGGGAGGAACAGCGAGATCACCGTGGCGTAGGCGCTCGGCGAGGTCAGGTCGAGGAGGATGCTGATCAGCAGCGCGTAGCCGGTTCCGAACAGAAGAGGCATCCGTCCGCTCACGAGCGATCGACGTATCGTGCTGTTCAGCAACGAAGGCGGTCGGAGGCGAACGATCCCTCCCTGCATTCGGATTCGCAAGGGTGCAGAGGCGAAAACGAGTTCGGTCGACGGGACCGCTTACGTACGATAGGCCGGTAGGACGATCCATGACGGACCGGGAGCGGCTATCCGACCCGGTCGCCTTGGGACCGAATGCCCGAGCCTCAGGTCGGGCCCGGCAGCCGATGTCCACACTCGCCCAGTTTCGACGGGTCATCATGTCGATCCCGCGCGGCCGAGTGATGTCGTATGGTCGGGTCGCCGAGGCCACGGGCTTTGGACGGGCCGCCCGTCTGACCGTCTGGGCGCTCCGGGGCAGTTCCCGCATCCCCTGGCATCGGGTCGTCGCCAAGGGAGGGCGGATCGCACTGCGCGACTACGAAGGAGAGGAGCAACGCAGGCGACTGAGGGCGGAAGGGGTCCGATTCCGCGGCGAGTTCGTCCTCATGGAACGGTACGAATGGACCCCCCGGCTCGTTCGTCGCCGTTCGCCGCTTCCCCGACGCCGTCGGAAGCGGCCGCGAGCCCGGGCCCGGGACCGGCCGCGGGCCGTCAGGAATGGCGCGACGAACCGGGTCTGATCGTCGAGCAGTCGCCCCGTCGTGGCCTTCCCCGGACAGTTTTGGAGGAGTTCCCTTCGAAGTTCGTCTCGTCACGGGCCACGAGGCGGGGATCGGACCACGGGAGCGGGTACGTCGCCGTCAGATCCACCGGCCTTCGGCCGAAACACGCGCGGCTGAGGACGCCCGGAGCACACCTCCGGTGAGTCGCACGTTCTAAGTCCGGGAAGCTCCCACACCCGTGGACCGGAACCTCCGCATCCTCGGGATCGGCGTCGGGATCCGGATGCTCGGCAACGCGCTGTACAATCCGTTCCTCGCGCTCTTCCTGGTGAACGTCCTCCACCTCCCGTACCTCGAGGTCGGCACGATCATCGCGGCCGTCGGGGTGATCCTACTTCCGTTCAACATCCTCGGCGGCCTGCTGACCGATCGGGTCGGCCGTCGGCAGCTGATCCTGACCGGACTGGTCGGAGAGGTCGTCGCGAGCGCGGGCCTCGCCTACTCGTTCTTCATCCTCTCCCTCCCGGGGGCGATCGCCGCCGCCATCGGGGGCGGGATCATCGCCTCGCTCGCCGGGCCGGCGTCGTCCGCCTACATCGCCGATCTCGCCGAAGGAGCCGAGCGAACCCGGGGGTTCACGTTCTACCGGATCGGCTTCAACGCCGGCTACTCCGCCGGCGTAACGATCGGCGGGCTGCTGATCGCCTCGATCGGGTTCGCCGGCTCGGTGGCCGTGGCGACGGTCGTGATCGCCGGGGGCGCAGCGTTCCTCGCGGCGACCCTGGCCCCGTCGCCCCGGGACCTGCAGCTCGCCCGGGGGAGGGCATCGACGACCGTCGGGAGACTCGACGGGGCGAGACCGGAAGCGCCGGGGATGCTCGAGAGCTTCCGACGGCTCGCCCGGGATAAGGTAGCGATCGAGCTGCTGCTCGCCGTCGGCTTCGCCGGGCTGGTGGTCGGCCAGTGGGCCGTCACGTTTCCCCTCTACGTCCGGAATGTTCTCGGGATCCCGTACGGGCTGCTGGGGATCGGGCTGGCCCTGAACGGTCTCGTCGTGGTGTTCGGCCAGACCCTCACCACCGAGAGCGTGATCGGGCGGCGGCACACGACGATCGCGATCCTGGGGGTCGGACTCTACGCGATCGCGTTCCTCGGCCTCGGGGCGGCCGGGCTGCTCGGCACGCTGCCCGTCGTGGTGTTCTTCGTCGCGGTGGTCGTCCTGACGGTGGGGGAGAACCTGATCACGATCCCGCAGGCGACCCTCCCGTCGAACCTTGCTCCCCCGGGCGAGCTCGGCTCCTACAACGGTGCGTTCCAGATGGTAGGAGCGGCCGGGTTCATCGTCTCGGTCCTGCTGGGAGGGGCGGTGCTCGGGCTGACGCGCAACCCGCTGCTCATCTGGCTCCTGCTCGTCTCCCCGGCCGTTCCCGCGGTCGTCCTGTTCCGTCACGCGGCCGGCCGACTTCGGCCGGCCCAGGACACCGCCTGATACCGGGTCGCCTCGGGCTCCGAGGCCGGGGTTTCCTCGAAACCGTATTCGGCGCCGGGTTCCTCCAGTGGGAGACCGCCGATGCCCCGCGAACCCCCCGGATACGAAGGTCGGTTCGACCTCTTCGGCTGGCACCTGATGCACCACGTGTTTCGATGGAAGCCGACGCCTCCCCGGCGACGACCG
>DATJZK010000084.1:0-20211 GCA_035499145.1 Thermoplasmata archaeon | reverse complement strand
GCAAGCGTGGAACGACCCGCGGACCGCTAAGCTGCCGGCGATCCTCCGCTCGCGGAAGGCGCCGATCGCGAAGACCGCCGCGGCGCCCGGCGCTACGCCGACCGCGGTCGGGGAACGGTTCGAGCTGCCCGCCCCGCGCGCCGGGGCGAAGATGATCGAGTTCTCGTCCCCCCAGGACGCCGCCGAGAAGCTCGTGCGGCTGCTCCGCGAGGAGGCGAAGGTGTTCCCGTGACCGGTCCGGTGCTCGTTCTCGGGGAGATCGCCGGCGACCGGGTCGTGCCCCCGACGCTCGAGGCGATCGGGGTGGCGCGGTCGCTCGCGGACAGCCCCGCGCACGTCGTGGTGCTGCTCGCCGGCGCGCGCGCCCGGGTCGCGGCCGAGGCTCTCACCGGCGCCGTCGGAGGAGCGGTGCGGGTTCGGGAGGACCCCACGTTCGACGGCGCGCCGGTCGCCGCGTTCGCCGCGGTGGCCGCCGCGACCGCCGACCTCGTCGGCGCGCGGTGGATCGTCGTGGGCGGCACCACGTTCGGCCGGGACGTCACCGGTCGGCTCGCCGCGCGGTGGAACGCGCTCGCCGCGAACGGCGTCACCGAGGCGACCCGGGACGGCGATGCGCTGCGCGTCCGCCGGCCGGTCTTCGGCGGCCGGGCGACCGAGACGTTGCGGCTCGCCGGCGAGCATGCGGTCGTCTCGCTCCGGCCGCATGCCTTCCCGCCGGCCGCCGGTACGGCGGGGGCGGCGCTCATCGAGGCCGCTCCTCCGGTCGAGATCCCGCCGACGCTCCTCGCGCCCCGCCGGACCGCGGTGGAGCCGGTCGCGACCGGACGCGGTCCCGGCCTCACCGACGCGTCGATCGTCGTCTCGGGCGGGCGCGGTCTTCGCGCCCCGGAGAACTTCCGGCTCGTCGAGGAGCTCGCCGAGTCGCTCGGCGCCGCGGTCGGCGCCTCGCGCGCGGTGACGGACGCGGGATGGCGGCCCGCCTCGCTGCAGGTCGGCCAGACCGGCCGGGCGGTCTCCCCCCAGCTGTACATCGCGGTCGGGATCTCGGGCGCGATCCAGCACCTCGTAGGCATGGTGAGCTCCCGCGTGATCGTCGCGATCAACTCGGACGGATCCGCCCCGATCTTCAAGGTCGCCGACTACGGGATCGTCGGCGATCTGTTCCAGATCGTCCCCGCCCTCACCGCCGAGGTCCGGCGGGTCCGCGGGGCGTGAGCGTCGGCGCTACAGGTCGCGGGCCATCGCGAGCCCGTCCTTGAGGAGCGCCGCGGTCGAGAGGCCGGCCGCCTTCTGCGCGGCGCGGAGCTTCTTCCGCATCGGCTGCTTCGGGCCGACCGAGTCGTTCATCATCGCCCGCATCAGCTCGGCGGCGAACCGGGGGTACTCGGCGTAGAACCGCGGGTTCCACTTCACCCGGTCCATGCCCGCGAAGTCGCGGAAGTCGGGCAGGATCCCGGTCGACTCCAGGCGGCGGTCGTACTCGGCGAGCCGGTGCGATGACCCGCGGGCCGCGAGCGCGGTCTCCGCGGCCTCGAGGCCGCTGCGGATCGCGTAGTTCATCCCCTGGATCACGACGCCGTTCGAGAAGACGAACCCCGCGGCGTCGCCGGCGATCATCCAGCCGTCGCCCGAGAACGCGCGCGGGCGGCTCGCCCAGCCGGAGCTGATCAGCTTCGCGCCGTACTCCACGAGCTCCGCGCCCCGAAGCCGGGCGCGGATCGTCGGGTGGTCCTTGAACCGCTCGATCAGCTCGTGCGACGGCACCTTCGTGCCGAACATCGAGCCGAGCTGGACGATGACCCCGAGCGAAACGGTGTCGCGGTTGGTGTACAGGAACCCGCCGCCCTTGACGCCCGGCGGGAAGATCCCGGAGATCCACTCCTCGACGTGCGCTTCCCCCGGACCGACCGCGAACCGATCCTCGATCGTCGCCGGGTCGAGCCGGTACAGCTCCTTCACGCCGATCTCGGTCGCCTCCGCCTTCAGGTGCGCGTCGGGGCGGATCGGCGTGCCGAGGGAGGTCCGCGAGTTGGCGCCGTCGGCGACGATCGTGACCGGCGCGGAGATCGTCTCCCCGCCCTGCACGATGCCGCGCACCTTGCCCCCGTCCCAGTTCAGCCGGTCGACCGGCACCGCCGAGACGAGCGTTGCACCGGCCTCCTCGGCCTTCTTCGCGAGCCAGGCGTCCGTCCGCGACCGAAGTACCGTGTGCCCGACGTGCGGCGCCCGGCGCCAGGCGTCGTCCTCGAGGTCGAAGGAGACCGCCGACTCGGCCGTCAGCACCCCGAACCGCTTCCGCACGACGTGGCGTTCGACGGGCATCTCGCTCGCCCAGTTCGGGAGAACCCGCGCGAGGTCGTGGCCCCAGAGGACCCCGCCGGAGAGCGACTTCGTGCCGGGTTCGGCGCCCCGCTCGGCGAGGAGCACCCGGGCTCCGCCCTGCGCGAGCCGCAGGGCAGCGGTCCCGCCGGCCAGGCCGGCGCCGACCACGATGGCGTCGAAGTCGTCGCCCATCGCCGCCGGCGCGAGGCGGAGGGGCGGATTTAACGGTGCCCGCGGTCGATCTACCGCGGTGCCGTCGCGGCCGGCCCGGCGCCCTGCGAGGCGTCCTCGATCAGCTTCTGGAACCGGAACGGCTTGGGGATCCCGCGCCAGTCCTCGTTGCCGAGGCGGGATCCGCCCTCGGAGCTGACGCGGACGGTGCCGAACCCGAGCATCCGCTCGCCGACCGACTGGTGGACGTCGACCCCCCGCACCTGGAGGACCGGGATCTCATCGAAGTCGCGGCTCAGGATCCCGCGCTGGACGATCACGCGCCGGTTGGTGACCGCGTAGACGGTCCGGATCCAGCGCAGGTAGCGGACGAACGCCCAGAGGATCCCGAGCAGGAAGAGGAGTCCGAACGCATAGAACAGGTACGTCTGCTCGGTCTTCGACAGGTGATGGAGGACGTCGTTGGTGTACGGGGTCAGCTGGCCGCCCCAGTGCCGTCGGCCGGCCTCCGTGATCCAGGTGAGCGCCCCGAAGACCAGCAGCCAGACGACCGGCCCCGGGAAGTAGAACAGCGCGGTCGCCCGGGTCTCCTCGAGGAGAAACTCCTGGTCGGCGAGGTACGTCGCCTTCAGCAGGCGGGGCAGCTTCCGCGGGGTCGTCATCGACGCCATCGGGCGGGAACGCCCGGAACGTGAGATAAATCCTCGTGCGGAACGGTCGGCGCGTCCGGCGCTTATATGCCGACCCCGGTGGGGGAGGCCGATGGGCATCACCGACTGCCACGTGCACGTCAACCCGCTCTGGGAGATGCGGCCGGACGCCGTCCGCCTCCTGGAAGGGCTCGACGCCGAGACCGAGCGGGTCGTCCGCGAACCGGCGCAGCTGCTCGCCCGCATGGACGCGGCGGGCCTGGAGCGGGCGGTGCTGATCAACTACGTCGCGCCCGAGGTGATCGGCTACACCGAGGCGACCAACGAGTTCGTCAGCCGGTACGTCCGGGCCGATCCCGAGCGCCTGATCGCCGCCGGCGGCATCCGCCCCGACCACCCCGAACCGGCCCGCGAGGTGGCTCACCTCGCGCGCGACCTCGGGATCCGCGCGATCAAGCTCCACCCGCCGCACCAGCTGTTCCGGCCGAACGCGTACGTGGACGGCGAGCGGACGGCGCTTCGGGAGCTGTACGCGGCGTGCGCCCGCGAGCGGCTCCCCGTCATCTTCCACACGGGGACCTCGGTGTTCCCGCGCGCGCGGAACCGGTTCGGCGACCCGATGCTCATCGAGGACGTCGCCGTCGACTTCCCCGAGCTGACGATCGTCCTCGCCCACGGTGGTCGCCCCCTCTGGACCGAGACGGCGGTGTTCCTCGCCCGGCGGTTCCCGAACGTCTGGCTCGAGGTCTCGGGGGTTCCGCCGGGCGCGCTGCTCGACTACTTCCCGAAGCTCCCGAAGCTCGCGGAGAAGGTGCTGTACGGCAGCGACTGGCCCGGTCCCGGGGTGAAGGAGCTGGGCGCGAACGTGCGACGGTTCCGCGAGCTGCCGCTGCCGCCCGAGCTCCAGCGAAGAATCCTCGAGGAGAACCCGGAGCGCGTGTTCCCTCGACGGACGCCCTGAAATACTCGCCCCGGTTCGTACGGTCGTGCCCCCTTCTCCCGACAACCCCGCCGATCCGCCGGCGGCCCCCGAGCCCGAGGAGCCCCGCCCGACGGTCGAGGTCCTCGAGGGGGGCGAAGAGGTCGGGCGGCTGCCGCTCCCCCGCCGGAACCGCGGCGAGGTGTTCGGCATCGCGAGCCAGCTGCTCGGGGCGGCCCGGATCCGGGTGATGTGCGAGGACAACGTCTCGCGGATGGGCCGGATCACCGGGAAGATGAAGAAGAAGATGTGGATCCGGGAGGGTGACCTCCTGATCCTTCGGCCCTGGGGGTTCCAGGAAGGGAAGACCGACATCCTGTTCCGCTACAGCCGGACCCAGGCGCAGTACCTCGCTCGGCGCAATCTGCTCCCGGCGTCGATGAACCTCTTCTCGACCCCGGAGCCCACGCCGGAACCGAGCCCCACGACGACCCCGTAGGCCGGTCGATGTGGGAGGCGTCCCCCCGACCGCTCTCGTCGGAGGAGATGGCGGTCGCCGAGCAGAACGCGGTCGCCCTCGGCGTCTCGCTCGACGCGCTGATGGAGAACGCGGGCCGGGCGGTCGCGGAGGAGGCGGCTCGCCACCTGCCGCCCCCGCCGGCGCGCGTCGCGGTCGTGGCGTCGGTCGGGAACAACGGCGGGGACGGCTTTGGCGCGGCGTTCTACCTCGACCAATGGGGCTACTCGCCCGAGGTCTGGGTCGTTCGGCCGCCGTCCGAGATCCAGTCACGATCGGCCCGGCGATGCTTCGAGCGCATCGACCGGAAGCTCCCGATCCACCACCGCGTCCCGGCCCCGGCCGACCTCGCGTCGATGCCGCTCGTGATCGACGCGCTGCTCGGCACCGGTCAGCGGGCGCCGCTGAACGGTCCGATCCTCGAGGCCGCCCGGGCGATCCGCGCGGCGAAGGCGCCGGTCCTGTCGATCGACCTCCCGACCGGCACGCGCGATCCGGTGGACGGCGTCCGGCCCGACTGGACCGTGACGCTGACCGCGCCGAAGTCGGAGATGGACGCCGCGACCGCGGGCGACGTGACGGTCCGCGATATCGGCATCCCGGCGGACGCCTGGCGTCGCACGGGCCCGGGCGAGTTCTCGTTCTTTCGGCTCTCGGCCGAACGGTCCGACCGGGGGCGCTCGGCGCGGATCGTGATCGTCGGGGGCGGCCCGTACGCGGGGGCTCCGGCGCTCGCCGGGCTCGCGGCGCTCCGCTCCGGCGCGGAGCGGG
Organism: Thermoplasmata archaeon; assembly: GCA_035499145.1. GTDB lineage: Archaea > Thermoplasmatota > Thermoplasmata > Lutacidiplasmatales > UBA184 > Lutacidiplasma. The sequence goes on along the minus strand of DATJZK010000084.1, from coordinate 14,861 downwards.
CGACGATCGTCGCGCCGGGCCGGGCGGCCGACCGGATCCAGTCGTTCTCCCCGAACCTGGTCGTCCGGGCGTTCGGAGAGGACCGGTTCCGTCCGACCGACGTCGACGAGATCCTCGAGTTCGTGCGGGCGGCGCCGCCCCGGGCCGTCGCGCTCGGGATGGGCGCTGGGGCGCACCCCGAGACGGTCGAGGCGCTCGGCCGGATCGCGCACGGGCTGCCGGGGTCGGTGCCGCTGCTGATCGACGCGGACGGGCTCGCCGGTCTCCCTCGGCCCGAGGAGTGGGCCCGCCCCGACCCGGCGCTCCGCCCGATCGCGACCCCCAACGCCGGCGAGTTCGACCGCCTTCTCGGGGGGCGTCGCGTCGCGCCCGCGGAGCGCGCGGAGGCGGCGCGCCGGCTCGCCCTCGAGCGGGGCCTCTTCCTCGTCGTCAAGGGCTCGACCGACCTCCTGACGGACGGCGAGACGGTCGTCGAGAACCGCCACCACCACCCCGCGATGACGGTCGGCGGGGTCGGGGACGTGCTCGCGGGCACCATCGTCGCCCTCCTCGGCCAGGGGCTCGAGCCGCTCGCCGCGGCGCGCCTCGGGACGTACTGGGTCGGCGAGGCGGGCATCCTGGCGGCGTCGCGCAAGAGCTTCGGCCTCCTCGCCACCGACGTGATCGACGAGCTCCCGGCGGCGCTCGCCGGCGGCCTGGCCCGGATTCACCGGGCCGGCTGACGGACCGCTAGGCGTAGCGGACGCGGCCGCGGATCTGGCGGGCCCGAGCCCGGACGTCCTTGGCGCCGGTCGGATGCCCCGCGTCGTACCCTTCGAGGAACGCACGGACGAGGGCGCTCGCCCGCGGCGAGAGCGCCTTCAGGTCCTCCTCGACCAGGTGGAGGTCGATCCCGAGCTCCTCGATCCCCGGGCTCCGCGTGCCCATCGACAGGTCGAGCAGCGCGGGCTCCCCGTCGACGCCGTCGGGGAACAGCACGTTCGAGCCGGTGAGGTCGCCGTGGGCGATCCCGCCGGCGTGGAGGCGGCCCAGCGCGATCCCGAAGCGGCCGACCGCCGCGGCGAGCTTCTCGGGCGGGACGCTCCCGTCCTCGATCAGCTCCTTCAGCGTCGGCCCCGGCAGCTCCTCCAGCAGGATCCGGTGGCGGTCCAAGTCGACGTCGTAGACGAGCGGCGTCCGCACGCCGAGCCGGCGGGCGTCGACGAGCAGGCGGACCTCGGTCCGCGTCCGCTCCCGGCGCAGCCGGTCGTCGAGCTTCCTCGGCCGGTACCCTTTCGCGTCCCGCTCCTTGAGCAGTGCCGGGAACCCCCACCAGTCGACCGCGCGCAGGGACGCCTCGGCGCCGCGGGAGACCGTCCGCCCCGCGGGCTGCTCTTCGTCCACCGCGGCCGGCCCCCGTCAGTGCGCGGGCCGCGACGCGACGACCCGGACGATCGCCTCGCGCGCGAGCCGGGCGGCGAGCAGGCTGGTCGACCCCTGGTCGTAGTGCGGGCTGACCTCCATGATGTCGATCCCCGCGAGCCGGGGCGCCGCCTGGTCGATGATGAACTTCACGTCGCGCGGCGTGAGGCCGAACGGCTCCGGCGTGCCGGTCCCGCCCGCATACGCCGGGTCGACCGCGTCGATGTCGAGCGAGATGTACAGGCGCTCCGTCTTCAGGATGTTGAGCGCCTGGTGGACGGCCGCCTGGATCCCGTCCCGGGCGATCTCGTGCGCCGAGACGAACGGCATGCCGAGCGTGCGGTTGTCGTCGATCTCCTCCTTCGAGACCGAGCGGACGCCGAGGACGACGATGTTCCGGGCACCGACCTTCTCGAGGATCCGGCGGGAGGAGCACGCGTGGCTCCGCGCATCTCCGAGATAGCTCGACCGGAAGTCGAGGTGCGCGTCCAGGTACAGGACGCCGAGGCTCGGCGCGTTGTCCGGGTACGCTTCCACCGACGGCGGGGCGCAGGCGTGGTCGCCCCCGAGGACGATCGGCACCTTCCCGTCGCGGTAGACGGGCCGAAGCTCCTCCCGGACCGACTGGACCATCTCGCTCGCGCTGCCGAACTCCTCGGTGTTGCCGAGGTCGTGGACGGCGACGTCCGCGAGGTCGAGGCCGGTCTCGAGGTCGTACGACTCGAAGTTCCACGAGTGCTGGCGGATCGCGTCCGGCCCGAACCGGGCGCCGGGCCGGAACGACGTCGTCCGGTCGAACGGGACGCCCAGCACGACGAACTGCGCGTCCCCGTACGAGGAGTTCGCGTCCGCGAAGGTCGTCGGCCGGGGCACGGCCGGGGACCGGCGCTCGCTATAAGACGGTGCCCCGGCGAACGGGGCTCACGGAGCGGCCGGAGCCGCCGGCGGATGCAGCCGGGCGCGGATCCCCATCTCGCCGTACAGGAACTCCATCACCACCAGCGAGATGACGGTCGTGGCGACCGCCATCACGAACAGCCCGAGGTAGCCGCCGACGAGGATCGCGAACGCCCCGACGAGCGGGCCCACGCTCCAGAGCGAGGAGTTGATCAGCGTGAAGATCCCCATGTTCTCGGCGCGCCGGTCGCTCGGGGAGATCCGGGCGACCCACGCCTGCATCCCGGGACCGACGAGCGCGAGCCCCGCCATGCGGACCGACTGCGCCGGCAGGATCGTCCACCAGCTCCGGGCGGCGACGAAGAACGCGATCGAGAGGAGGGAAAGGAGCGTCCCCCACCAGATCCCCCGGATCTCCCCGCGTCGGTCGATCAGCCGGCCGAGCGGCAGGGAGACGAGCGCGGCGGTGGCGAGGCCGACGATCGCGAGGAGCCCGATCTCGATCGTGTTCGCGCCCAGGGTCGCCGCGTAGTAGCCGTAGAACGTCCCGACCGCGCCGCTCCCGATGGCGCGGATCGAGACGGCGAACGAGAAGGCGACGACCGGTCGGGACTCGGCGAACGTCCGCCGGGCCCGGGGCGCGGGGGCGATCTTCACCTCCGGGACGACGAGCAGCACCACCGCGAGCGTTCCCACCATGATCGCGACCACGAACGGGAACAGCGCCGCCAGGCCGAACACCCAGGTGACCGCCCCCGCGAGGGCGAAGCCGAGGATCCCGCCGGCGCTCGACGTGGCGTTCAGGAGGCCGTAGCCGAACCCGCGCTCCCCGTGGGGCGTCACGTCGGCGACGTACGCGGTGTACGCCGGGCCCCCGATCGCGAGCGCCAGCTCGGCCGCGACGAACAGGGCCCCCGCGGCGAGGTAGCCCGGAGCGAAGACGATCGCGAGGAACAGCGGGAAGGCGATCGCCTCCCCGGCGATCAGGAACGGCCGCCGCCGGCCTGCCCGGTCGGAGAGGCGCCCGACCCACGGCCCGATCAGGCTCGCCGGGACGTAGGCGAGCGTCAGGATCGTGAGGGCCGCGAACAGCGAGGCGCCCTTCACCTCGACCAGGTAGAGGGGCAGGTAGACGACGAACAACCCGCCCCGGTTGCTCGCGAGGAGCGAGTAGAGCGACAGCGAAAGCAGTTCGCGGCGGGTCACGGCGCGACCACCGGGGCCGACTACTTACCCGCACGGTGGGGTCGGGACGACGCGGCGGCCGGGCGCCCCCATTATCTGTCCCGTCCGGCGTTCGGGCGACGGGGCACGGCGCGATGGCGACGGACGAGCACGTGGTGCGGCGAAGCGAGGAGGACGGCGTCGAGGTCCTGGTGCTGCGGAACCCACCGGTGAACGCCCTGTCGACCGCGCTGCTCGCGGAGCTCGCCGGGCAGGTCGACGCCCTGGCGAACTCCCCGGGGTGCCGGGCCGTCGTCGTCACCGGTGACGGCCAGTACTTCAGCGCCGGCGCCGACCTCAAGGAGATGGCGACGATCGACCTCGCCCGCGCTCCCGAGATCGCCCGGGCGGGCCAGGCGCTGTTCGGGCGGATCGCCGAACTGCCCGTCCCGGTCGTCGCGGCGGTCAACGGTCTCGCCCTCGGTGGCGGCCTCGAGCTCGCGCTCGCCTGCGACCTGCGCGTGGCGGGCGAGTCGGCGAAGCTCGGCGCGCCCGAGGTGAACTACGGCTTGATGCCCGCCTACGGCGGCACCCAGCGGCTTCCCCGGCTGATCGGTCCGGCGAAGGCGCGGGAACTGATCTTCACGGGCGGGATGATCCCGGCCGCGGAGGCGCTGCGGATCGGACTCGTCAACAAGGTCGTCCCCGCGGGGCAGGAGCTCCGCGCGGCGCGCGACCTCGCCCACACGATCGGCCAGCGGGCGCCGAGGGCGGTCCGCGCCGCGAAACGGGCGATCGCCGGCGGGCTCGAGCGGTCGCTGGCGGACGGCTGCGATCTCGAGCTCGAGCTGTTCCGGACGGAGGTGCTGCGGAGCCCCGACCTGATCGAGGGGATCGCGGCGTTCGCGGAGCGGCGGCCGCCGAAGTTCACGGGGGAGTAGCGATGCCGATCGAGTTCTCCTTCACGCCCGACCAGGAGGCGTTCCGCGCGGCGGTCCGTGCGTTCGTGGAGAAGGAGATCGCCCCCGTCGTTCCGGCGATGGACGAGGCGGAGGCGTTCCCCGCCGAGACCGTGGGCCGGATGCGGTCGGAAGGGTACTTCGGCATCCCGATCCCGGAGGAGTACGGCGGCCTCGGCCTCGGGAAGGTCGGCTACTGCATCTTCCTCGAGGAGCTCGGCAAGGTCGACGCCTCCCACGGATCGATCGTTGGGGCGCACACGTCGCTCGGCACGACGCCGCTCCTCTACTACGGGACCGAGGCGCAGAAGCGCCGGTGGCTCGTCCCGGCGGCCCGCGGCGAAAAGCTGCTCGCGTTCAGCCTCACGGAACCTGGCTCGGGGAGCGACTCGGGGGCGCTGCGGACGGTCGCCGAGCGGCACGGAGACGGCTTCCGCCTGACCGGCAACAAGATCTACGTCACGAACGGGCGCGAGGCGGACACCGTCATCCTCCTCGCCGCGAACGACCTCAAGCTCGGTCCGAACGGCGGGGTGACGGCGTTCGCCGTCGACACGACGCTCGCCGGCTTTTCGGTCGGCCGGTGCGAGCGGAAGATGGGGCTCCACGGCACTTCGACCGCCGAGCTGATCCTCGACCACGTCGAGGTCGGGCCCGACGCGGTCCTCGGGGAGGTCGGCAAGGGGTTCCCGATCGCGATGACGGCCCTGGACGTCGGGCGGGTGTCGCTCGGGGCGGCGTCGCTCGGCGGGATCGAGGCCGCCCTCGCCGGGGCCCTCGAGTTCGCGAAGAACCGGACCCAGTTCGGCCTCCCGATCGTCGAGCACCAGGCGATCCAGTTCAAGCTCGCCGACATGGAGATGCGGGCGCAGGCGCTCCGGTACCTCGTCTACCACGCCGCCGCCCGCCAGGACCGGATGGGCCACGATCCCGCCCGGTGGGGCCGGCTCGCCCGCCAGGAGAAGACCCGGGAGGCGGCGGTCCTCAAGTGCCTCGCGTCGGAGTGGGCGAGCGAGGTGATCGACGAGGCGCTCCAGGTCCACGGGGGCCTCGGCTACATCCGGGGCACGCCGGTCGAGCGGGCGTACCGGGATGCGCGCATCGCGGAGATCTTCGAGGGGACGAACGAGATCCAGCGGCTCGTGATCGCGCGCGACCTCATCGCGCGCGGGCCGTAGCGGGCGGGCCCGACTCCCGCAGCGCGCGACGCAGGACCTTCTGCACGCCGCTGCGGGGCAGCGCCGTGCGGAACTCCACCGAACGGGGCGCCTTGTAGTGGGCGATCCGCTCGCGGACGAACGCGATCAGCTCGGCCTCGGAGACGGTCGCCCCCGCGCGCGGGACGACGAACGCCTTCGGGACCTCCCCGTGCCCGACGTCCGGGACCCCCACGACCGCCGCGTCCGTGACCGCCGGATGCTGGAACAGCACCTCCTCGACCTCGCGGGGATAGACCTTGAACCCGCCGACGATGATGACGTCCTTCTTCCGGTCGACGAGGTAGGCGTAGCCGTCGGCGTCGAGCCGCGCGATGTCGCCCGTCAGGAGCCACCCGTCCCGGAGGGCCGCCGCCGTCTCCTCCGGCTGCTCGAAGTAGCCGAGCATCACCTGCGGCCCGCGCACGGCCAGCTCCCCGGCCTCCCCGACCGGGAGCGACCGGTCCGCCGCCGCCGGGTCGACGATCCGTTGCTCGGTGTCGGGGATCGGAAGCCCGATCGAACCGGCCCGGCGCTCCCCGGCGACCGGGTTGGCGTGGGTGACCGGCGACGTCTCGCTGAGCCCGTACCCCTCGACGAGCGACGCGCCCGTGAGCTGCTCGAAGCGGCGCTGCAGCTCGACCGGCAACGGGGCCGAGCCGCTGAGGCAGTACCGGATCGACCGCAGGTCGTGGCGGGAGAGGTCCGGCCGGTCGAGGAGCGCCTGGTACAGGGCCGGGACCCCCGGGAACTGCGTCGGGCGGTGGCGGTCGATCAGCTTCAGCAGCTCGGGGATATCCGGCCGCGTCTGCAGCACCACGGTCGCCCCCTGCGACATCCCGAGCAGGAGGGCGACCGTGAGCCCGTAGACGTGGAAGAACGGGATCGTCGCCAGGATCACCTCCTCGCCCGGACGCTGCGTCGTGTACCACGCGTTGAGCTGGGCGACGTTCGCGACGAGGTTGCGGTGCGTCAGCATCGGCCCCCTCGGGGCGCCGGTGGTGCCGCCCGTGTACTGGAGGACCGCGACGCTGCGGCCCGGGTCGCCCCGCCAGGTCGGCGCCGGACCCGTCGACCGGAGCGCGCGGCGCCATGCCCGCACGGACGGGCCGCTCGGGAACGCGGTCGAGCGGCCCTGCCGACGGAGGACCAGATTGACGAACGGCTTGAGATACCACGGGTAGAACTCCCGGAGGCGCGCGACGAACACGACCGGGACCGGGTTCGACCCCGCCAGGGCCGCGTAGTGGGGGTAGAGGATCTCGAGGGTCACCAGCGCCTTGGGGCGCGAGCTTTCGAGCAGCCGCCCGAGGTCCTGGCCGAGGTAGAGCGGGCTGACCTGGACCGCGACCGCCCCGAGCCGGAGGAGCCCGAACAGGGCGATCGGGTACGCCGGACAGTTCGGGAGATACAGGGCGACCCGGTCCCCGGGCCCGATCCCCTCGGCGGCGAGCGCGGCGGCGAACCGCCCGCTCTCGCGCCATAGCCGAGCGTAGCTCCACCGGGCGCCGTAGAAGAGGAGCGCCGGCCGGTCGGGCCACCGCCGGACGCTCTCGGCGACGAGCTCCGTGACCAGCTGGTCCGGCACGTCCACGTGCGCGGGCACCCCGGGCGGGTACTTCCTCAGCCACGGACGGTCGCCGGGAACGGTCGCGGCCGAGGCCATGCCGGCTACCCCTCCGTCGCGCGGGGTACCTTCGCGAACTGAACGCCGGGCCGATAGCTCGGCGCGAACCGGACCCGGTCGCCCAGCGCGAGCTCCGCGGCCGACCGGACCCCCGGGACCCACCCCGTGACCCGACCCCCGCCGTCGAGCTCGACCACGACGTAGGCGTACGGCGCGTCGTTGACGAACTCGTCCCCCGGGACGCTCAGCACCGTGAACGCGACGACCGTCCCCTCGCTGCCCAGCGTCGCCTCTTCGAGGCCGACGCGGCCACACCGGGGGCAGGCGAGCCCCCACGTCGCGGTCCGGAGCTGGCAGGCCGGGCACCGGAACCCCCGGAGCGCCTTCCCCTCCTCGTAGCCGGCGATGAACTCCCGGATGGTGTGCGGGGCCGCGGGCAGCGGGTCGTCCATCGCGCCCCCCGTCACCGGCGCGAGAAGATGTGCACGGAGCAGGAGCCGCCGGTCGCCCCGACGTTGTGCGTCAGCGCCGTTTCGGCCCGCGGGACCTCCCGGCCCCGCGCGAGCCCGTTGAACTGCTCGAACACTTCCACGACCTGGGAGGCGCCGGTCGCGCTCACGGGGTGTCCCTTCGCCTTGAGGCCGCCGGACGGGTTCACCGGCAACGTCCCGTCCCGCACGGTGACCCCGTCGGCCGCCTGGCGCGCCCCGGCACCCTTCGGCACGAACCCGAGGTCCTCGAGAGCGAGCGCCTCGGCGACGGTGAAGCAGTCGTGCACCTCGAGGAAGTCGATCGCCGACCGCTCGAGCTTCGCCTGGCGGAACGCCTTCTCCGCGGCGAGCCGGGTCGACGGCAGCCCGAGGAGGTCCGGGCGGTCCTGCATGTCCGTCACCGCGCCGGCGCGGGCGGAGGCCCGGATCACGAGCGGCTCGGTCACCGGGGTGCGGATCCGCTCCTTCGCGGCGACCACGACCGCCGCCGCCCCGTCGGAGAACGGGCAGCAGTCGTACAGGCGGAACGGGGTCGCGATCGTCGGCGAGGCGAGGTACGTGGCGAGCGAGATCTCCTTCTGGAAATGGGCGTGCGGGTTCCGCGCCGCATTGGCGTGGTTCTTCACCGCGATCGCGCCGAACATCTCGGGGGTCGCCGAGTACTCCTTCGCATACGCCGACGCGAGGGTCGCGTAGAGGCCGGGGAACGTCGCCCCGTTCTTCGTTTCGAACGCGTAGTCGGCCGCGATCGCGAAGTAGCTGGTCGCGCTGAGCGTGTCGAGGTGCGACAGCCGCTCGGCGCCGACGACGAGCGCCGCCTCCGCGAAGCCGCCCGCCACGTGGACGAACGCCTCGTGGAGCGCCGCGCTCGACGAGGAGCAGGCCGACTCGAGCGTCACCGACGGGACGTCCGGGATCCCGAGGCCGTTGTTGATCAGGGGGCCGACGTGGGCCTGGTGCTCGGCGAGCCCGAAGCAGTTCGCGACGAACGTGTGTTCGATGTCGCGCGGCTCCAGCCCGGCCCGCTGGATCGCGGCGAGGGAGACCCGGGTCGCCGCCTCCCGGGCGGTTTCGGCCATCTTGCCGAACCGGTTCGACGCCGCCCCGACGACCCACGTTTCGCGCACGGCGGACCCGGGAAAAAGAACGGGGCCCGCCCGCTTAACCTGAACGGGCTCCGTCCGCGTCGGACGCGGTCGGACCGGCCGGGCCCTCGAGGAGCGGCCGGAGTCGGGCGAAGAGCCGCTCGGCGACCCGGGGGTCGGCGGTCTTGATCAGCACCCGCCCCGACGACGAGACCGTCGTCTCCGCCTCGAAGGATGCGATCAGCATCACCCGCGCGTCGACGACGCGGACCCCGTCCCTCTCGAGCGCCGCCCGGACCGCCCGGAGGTCGACGCGCACCGACCGTTCCGGGACCGCTTCGAAGCCGCCCCCGCCCGAGCAGAGGCGGAGGGTGCGGTAGCGGACCCCGGCCCGTGCGCTCACCGTTGGAACGCCCCCGGGGAATCCGAGGGGTAGAGAAGGAAAAGGTTGGCCGCCGGGGACGCCCTCCCGATCAGGGAGGCATCGCGGCGCCGCACTTGGCGCAGAACTGCGTGCCCGCGGCGTTCGGCGAGCCGCACGAGCTGCAGAACTTCTGGCCGGCGGGCGCGGCTTGGGGCGCCTGGGCCATCGGGGTCGGCTGGCCCCAGGTCGGCTGACCGGGCTGGCCCATCGCGGGCGCCGGCGGGTGCCAGACGATCGCGAGGATGCCGCCGACCAGGGCGAGAATCAATCCGAGGTAGAAACCGCCGCCTCCGACCACACTGAACAGCCCGAACAGCAGGACAATGATCCCCCACGTCCGAGCATTCTGGGGGTGCGTGCGCATCTGGATGGCGCCGAAGATAACGATCAGACCGAAGAGCAGCGCGATTACAGCGAGGGCGATGAAGAGCGCTCCCAAGCCGGGGAATAGCCCAGCGAACGCCGAACCGAGAATTGCAAAGACCACTGCCTCATAGATCCCGCCGAGCAGGATGAATATCCCGCCAATCAGCGACAGGATGAACGCCGCGCTCGGGTAGCTCTGGCCACTTCCGCTTGCCATGCGTCGGCCACGGCCGCTCCTACTATTTGAAACTGATGGCTGCTCGCGTCAGAGGATGATCGCTCGCCGGACGCAGTCGTCGACGATCCGGTCGACGTCGATCCGCTCCTCTTCGCGCTGGATCTGGACCAGGTTCGAGCGGGTCGCCGGCTGGTCGGGCACGGCCTGGCAGCAGACCCCCGGCCGCGTCGAGATCTCGTAGGTGCCGATCTCCTTCGCGACCGCCTCGATCTCCTGCTTGTCGAAGCCGATCAGTGGGCGGACGATCGGCAGCCGCACCGCCGCGGTCGCGCTCCGCATGTTCGAGAGCGTCTGCGACGCGACCTGGCCGAGCGCCTCCCCGGTCGCGAGGAACGTCGCCCCTTCCCGCTCGGCGATCCGCTCCGCCGAGCGCCACATGAACCGGCGACAGAGGACGCAGCCGACGTGGCGGTCCGTGTTCCGCATCAGCGTCACCTGGGTCGGGCCGTGGGGGATCACGTACATCGGGATCGGCTGCCCGTACCGGGTCCGCAGGAGCGCGAGGTGGTCGGTCACCTTCCCGAGCGGGGAGTCGTCGGTGAACGGGCGGTTGTCCATGTGCACGGCGACGATCTCGTGGTGCTGGCGCAAGAGGTAGTGGAGCGCGACCGGCGAGTCGATCCCCCCGCTCATCAGCATCACCCCGCGCGCCATCGGCCGATTCCACCTCCCCCGAGCTATATAACGGAGGGCGACGCGCGGGCCGGGGGCCCTAGAGGTAAAGAGGGGCCGGTCCCCGCATCGGACGTGCCCGATCCGTCCGGGGGGATCGTTCCGCTCGAAACGCGGGACGAAGGGACCGGCCGTCCCCTGCTGCTCCTCCACGGGGTCGGGGGCGACCATACCCTGTGGAACTCGGTGGCTCCGTCCCTGGCCGGGTCGTTCCGCCTGCTGATGCCCGACCTTCGGGGTCACGGTCGGACCCCGGCGCCGCCGGGCTCCCGGTTCACCTTTGACGAGCTGCTCGACGACGTCTACGGGGTGCTGGACGCCCGCGGGGTGCCGGCGGCGCACTGGGTCGGGTTCAGCGGCGGCGCCATGCTCGCCCTGCGCGCCGCCCTCGACCGCCCGGAGCGGTGCCGGAGCCTCGTCCTGATCAGCGGGGCGGCGTACACCGACGCCCACACCCGGGCGATGACCGACCGGCTCTCCGCGACCTACGCGAAGGACGGCCCGGACGCCTACGCGCTCCGCCTCCTGAAGGACCTCTACTATCCGGACTGGATCGAGGCGCACCTCGAGGTCGCCGACCGCGTGCGCGACGGGATCGAGAAGCTCGACGTCGGCCCGACGATCGCGTGGACCCGGAACGTCGACCGGTTCGACGAGCGGAATCGGATCGGGTCGGTCGCCCGTCCCACGCTGATCGTCCAGGCGATGGACGACGCGCTGATCGACCCCGCCCACGGCCGGATCCTCCGGCAGTCGATCCCGAACTCGCAGATCCGGATCTTCCCGCAGACCGGGCACATGATCCCGCTCGAGCGGCCCGCCGAGACGGCGGACGCGATCGCTTCGTTCGTGGCGGCCGTCGACCGGTCCGGTTGAGCCGGGCGGACGCGCAGCCTTATCTTCCGACCGCCCGATGGCGGGGGGATGCCCGCCCCCGAGCCCGCGGAGCTCCAGGCCCGCCTCGACCAGCTCCTCCGGGAGGTCGCCGAGCTCCGGCGCCGGGTCGCCGCCCTGGAGCGGATGGTCGGAAGCACCTCCGAGCACCCGATCGACCGCACGGTCGTCGAGGGCAAGGTCTCCTACGACTGGCAGTCATGAGCCCGGGCGGGCCGGTGTCCGTTCCCTCGCGTCGCGCGCCCCGCTCCGCGGCGGAGTGGGTCGGCCGCTATCCGGACGATAGCCCGCCCGCGTCGTCCGCGGGGGCCGCGGTCGTGGCCGTCCTCCGGGACGCCCCCGACGACGTCGAGTTGCTCCTGATCGAGCGGGCCGACCATCCGGACGATCCGGCGTCCGGTCAGGTCGCCCTCCCCGGGGGGCGGGTCGACGGCGCCGACGAGACGCTGCGGGCGACGGCCCTTCGGGAGCTGGAGGAGGAGGTCGGCCTGCGGCCGGACGACCTTCGAGGCCGTCCGCGGTTCGTGCGGATCGCTTCGGCCGCGCGGTTCGGGCTGGAGGTCGGCGTCTTCGCGGCCGAGCTCCGCCGATCGGCCCCCGAGCCCGTGCCGAAGGACCCGCGGGAGGTCGCCCACGTCTTCTGGTTCCCGCGGCCCGGCCTCGACCGGTCGGAGCCCTACCGCGCTCCGACCCCTCGGGGCGTCCTCGAGGTGCCGGCGCACCCGTTCGACGGACACATCCTCTGGGGGTTCACGCGTCGGATCGTGCGGGACTTCTTCGAGTACCCCGCGGACGCGGACCCGACGGGTCCGAAGACGAAGTCCGCCTGACTCCCCGCGTGTTCCGTGGATCTCCTCCCGGGTCGGGCGGACCGGCGGTCCGAACCTTCGGTCCGACCGACGTGGGGTCGCGTTCCGAACGATTAAGGCGGCGAGCGGGTACGCTCTCCGATGGCCGTCGACCGCCGCCGCGTCGTCGTCGGGTTCTGGATGACGTTCCTCGGCGTGCTGCTCGCGATCGTGGTCGCGGGGATCATTCCGACCCCCGCGCCGCCCGCCTGCAACACCGACGTCTGCAATGCGGCGTACTCCACGGCCTACGCTGGGCTGGCGCTGCTCCTGGTCGGTCTCGGGTTGATCGCCTCGGGAGTGTTCCGCGCGGACGCTCGCGGCCCGGTCCCCGGCGGGCCGCCCTCCCCCGCCGGCTACTCGTTCACCGGGGCGCCTCCCGCCCCGTTCGCGCCGTTACCGGAATCGTCCCCCGCGGCCGCCGCGCCGGCCCCGGGTTCCCGTCGGTGCCCCGGATGCGGTTCGACGGTGACGGCGGAGTACGGCTTCTGTCCCCGCTGCGGTCGCACGCTCTCCTAGGCGGACGGGGAAGGCCGCGCCTCCCCTGCCGGGCGGCGCCGCCGCGCCATCCCTTATAGTCCCCGGGCTCCCTCGGGCCGCTCCGCATGCCGCCGAGGGACGGGCGCCCGGACGTGCTCGTGGTCGTCCTCGACTGCGTGCGCGCCGACCGTTTCCGCGAGCAGGTCGAGCGCGGTTCGCTGCCGTTCCTCGCCTCGATCGCCCCCGAGTTCCGGCGGTTCGACCGCGCGGTGGCGCCCGCCAGCTGGACGATCCCATCGCACGCGAGCCTCTTCACCGGCCTCTACCCGTGGGATCACGGGGCGCACTACAAGGCCGGCGCGATCCTCGGCGAGGGACCTCCGACGATCGCCGAGCTGCTCGCGGCCCGAGGGTACCGCACCGCCTCGTTCTCCGCGAACGGCTACGTCCAGCCGGGGACGGGCCTGACCCGGGGGTTCGGTTCGGCCGTCTGGGGTGGCGACCGGGAGTTCTTCCTCCGGTTCCTCGCCCGCACCCCCAGCTGTCCGTCGCTCAACGGCGCCGACGCGGCGGTCCACGCTCGGCTCGACCAGCGGTCGAGCGCGTCCGCGGTGCGGGTCGGGACGATGCGCGCGCTCTCCCGGTTCACGCCGGTGTGCGACGCGCTCAACCGGGTCGGCGGACGCATCACCGAGGTTCCGTCGGCGTACGTCGGGTCGTGGATCGACCCGTCGATCGACGCGGCGCTCGCCGAAGCGGCGGAGACGCCGTGCTTCTTCTTCGTCAACCTGCTCGAAGCGCACGAGCCGTACTTCGCCGACGGCGGGCGCCCTATCGGGCTCCGGGACTGGCTGGCGTACGCCCGGAGCACGCAGGTCTCCGAGCTGTGGAAGACGGGGGATCGGTCGCCGTCCGCCCGCGACATCGCCTGGACCGAGCGCGACTACCTCGCCACGCTGCGCGTCCTCGACGACCGGCTTCGCTCGATCGCGGCGCGCCTGAAGGCCCGGGATCGGTGGGACGAGACGCTTGTCGTGATCACGAGCGATCACGGCCAGACGTTCGGGGAGGGCGGACAGATGTACCATCGCCTGAACCTCCTCGAGTCGATCACCCGGGTCCCGCTGTGGGTGAAGCCGCCCCGGAGCGCGGGAGCCCCCTCGGCGCCGGACCGCGCGACCTGGGTCAGCCTGATCGATGTCCCCCGCACGATCGCCGAGGTCGCCGCGCCCGGGAGCTCGTTCGGGGACCCGGGGAGCCGCTCCCTGCTGGCCCGGGACGTCGACCCCGGCCGAACGGTCTACTCGATGACGGACGGGCTCCCGGCGCGGGAGGCGCAGTCGCTGTCGGAGGAGCGTCGGCGTCGGCTCGACCGGGTCCAGATCGCAGGGTACCGGGGCGAGTTCAAGACGCTCCTCGACCAGAGCGGACTCCTGTACCGGATGCGGCTCGAGCCGGGCGGGGCGCACCTGATCGCGCCAGGCGAGCCGGCCGACGGACCGGACCTCGCGGACGTCCTGCCCCGGCTGCGCTCGGTGCTGAACCTGCCGGAGCCAAAGTCGGTCGCCGACCGGATCGCGGGGTGGGGCTACTGAAGGTCACCGTCATCGTCACGGTGCTCGACGATCCCCGCCTCGCGCGGTGTCTCGAATCGCTGCGCGCCCAGGAGCGGCCCCCCGACGAGGTGCTGATCGCGGACGGCGGGAACTCGCCCGAGATCGAGGCGATCTGCCGGCGGTTCGCCGCGCTCGATCCGCGCTACGTCCACCTCAAGGCCCCGGGGTCGATCACCGAGAGCCGGAACGCGGCGATCGCGCAGATCCGGAACGAGCTGATCGCCTTCCTCGACACGGACGAGGTGGCGCCACCGCAATGGCTCGGCCGGCTCGTCGCGCCGATCGAGGCGGACGACGGCGTCGGGTTCTCGGGCGGCCCGACCCCGGCGCTCGCCGGCTCCGCCCGCAACCGCGCCGCCCGCTACTACGACGCCTACCTGACGCGGTTCTACGAGACGGTCGTGCGGTCCAGGTCGTGGGCGATCCCGATGGGGAACTCGGCGTTCCGCAAGCGGCTGTTCGACGAGCTCGGACCGCTCGTCGCGGCCCTCACCACGAACGGG
>DATJZK010000083.1:0-7853 GCA_035499145.1 Thermoplasmata archaeon | reverse complement strand
GACCGAGATGCACGGTCGCCTTCGGGGGCTCGATGTCAACTACGAGATCACGACGATCTCCTAGTCCGTCTCCGTCGCCGGCCCCGGGGGGCCGTACGGATGCGGACCGGCTGCAGCGGATCGTCCTCCTGCATCTGCTCGAGCACCGCGGCCAGCAGGTCCGCTTCGAAGCGTCGCACTGGGCGACGGAGATCGGCATCCTGCGGCGGTTCCCGGACGAGGACCCGGCGCTCCTCAAGGTGGCGATCCGGGCGCTCGAGATGACGCGGATGATCTATCGGCGGATCCAGTACGTCGTCGGCTACTCGGAGCCGAAGCACGTCTTCTCGCTCACCCCGATCGGGCACCGCAAGGCGATCGAGTACCAGACCGAGAACGGGGGGGCGGGCGGCGACCCGAGCTCGGACCCTCCGCCCCACATCCCCGACCCCGACGAGAGCTGGTCGAGCCGGGCGCCGGAGCCGAGCGCGTAGCGCGGATGGTCGTCCTCGACGGGGCCGTCGCGCGCCTCCGCCCGATCGCCCCCGCGGAGCTCCCGCCGATCTTCGACTGGTTCACCGACCCCGCGCGGGTCGCCCCGTTCGACCGGTTCGTCCTCGACACCTACGACGAGTTCGTCCGCTCGGTCGAGGCGGCGCCCCGGGAGCCGACGTCGCTCGCCCCGCGGTTCGCGGTCGAGCGCCGGCCCGAGGGCGACCTGGTCGGGGTCGTCGGCCACTACCGTCCGCACCCGGTCCTCGAGTCGATCGACGTCTGGTACGTCCTCGGCCGGCCGGAAGCCCGCGGCCGCGGGATCGGCTCGGCCGCGGTCGGTCTGCTGGTCGGCCACCTGTTCGCGACCGAGACGGTCGAGCGCGTCGGCGCGACGTGCGACGTGGAGAACGAGCCGTCGCGGCGGCTCCTCGAGCGGCTCGGTTTCCGACGCGAGGGGACGATGCGCCAATCCCTCTTCCACCACGGGGCGTGGCACGACGTCCACGTCTACGGCGTCACCCGGGCGGAGTGGTCGCGCCCGGCACCGCCAGCGCCAGCGTGACCCGGCTCCCGCCGTCCCCGAGCGGCTCCGGCCGCAGGATCGACACGACCCCGATCTCCCCCGTCGAGCGGAGATGCGTCCCGCCGCACGGGCAGGTGTCGATCCCTTCGATCTCGATCACGCGGACCGGATCGACCTGGGCCGGCAGCGGCACGAGCCCGGAGCGGGCCGATTGGGGGTTCGCGTCCCACGCCGCCCGCGGAACGTGGCGGACGGTCACCGGACGGGGCGCCTCGACCGCCCGCCGCAGGTCGTCGGTCGCGGCGTCGGCGGCCGACGCCTCGAGCGGGCCGTCGAGCTCGAGGGTCGCCCGAACCCCCGCGAGCGACGCCTTCCGGGTCCGCCGACCGGTCCGCTCGAACAGTCGCGCGCTCAGGAAATGCTGGGCGGTGTGGAGCCGCATGTGCTGGTGGCGACGCGGCCAATCGATCGCCCCGTCGACCTCGTCTCCGACCGCCGGTCGCGCGGCGGCGGCGGGGGCGCGCACCCGGTGGAGGACGGAGCCTCCCGATTTCGTGACGTCGACGACCTCAAGCCGGGGGCCGCCCGCGATCGAGAGCCAGCCCCGATCGGCCGGCTGGCCGCCGCCCGTCGGATAGAAGTAGGTGCGGTCGAGAACGACGGTCCCGGGCGGGAGCGCCACGACCCGCGCGCGGAAGCGGTCGACGTACGCGGCGGAGATGTCCGCGAGGTAGGCGAGCTCCGTCACGCGGGGGGGTAGCCCCCGGCGAGAAAACAGCTTTCGCCGGCGGCGCGCGCCGGCAACCTTTTTAGCGGGGTCCGATGTGGACCGCCTCGAGGCTCCGAATGTTCAAGCTGCGCGTCAAGATGGAGACCCTCCGGGAGGTCGTCGAGGTCGTCTCCACCCTCGTGAGCGAGGTCAAGCTCTCGATCTCCAAGGACGGCCTGGAGGCGAAGGCGGTCGACCCGTCCCACGTGGCGATGCTCGTCCTGAAGCTCCAGAAGGGGGTCTTCGAGGAGTTCACCGGGGAGCCGACCGAGATCGGCGTCGACGTCGAGAAGCTGAAGGAGGTCCTGCGGCTCTCGAAGCCGGGCGACGTCATCGACCTCCAGTTCGACGGCAAGAGCCGGCTCGTCGCCTCGGTCGGCCGCATCACCCGCCAGATGGCGGTCGTCGACCCGGCCGGGATCACCGACCCGAAGGTCCCGAACGTGAGCCCTCCGGCGTCCGTCACGGTGAAGACCGAGGACGTCCGGCAGGGGATCCGGGGCAGCGAGAGCTTCACCGACCACGTCACGCTCTCGCTCGACCCCGACGCCTTCACGATGCACTCGGAGGGCGACACCGACCGGCTCGACCTCCGGATCCCGAAGGACTCGTTGAGCCGCCTCGAGGTGAAGGAGGCGGTGAAGAGCATGTACCCGCTCGACTTCTTCTCGGGAATGGTGAAGTCGATCGTCGCGGACGAGACGACGCTCCACGTCGGCAACGAGTACCCGCTGAAGATCGAGTTCGCGATGGGCTCCGGCCGCGGCGAGGGGCGCTACCTGCTCGCTCCGCGGGTCGAAGAGGACTGACGCGCCCTCGTCCGGCGCCCGCCGGGGGCAACCCTTTTGATGCGGGCGCCGCTCCGCGGCGGTCCATGACCCCCGGTCCCCGGTCGCGGGTCGCGATCCTCTCGGCGGTGCGGACCCCGCTCGGCCGGTTCGGCGGTTCGCTCAAGAACGCGACGGCGCCGCAGCTCGGCACGATCGCGGCCCGGGCGGCGATCGAGCGCGCCGGCCTCTCCCCCGCCGAGGTCGAGGAGGTGCTGTTCGGGAATGCGATCCAGGCCGGCGTGGGCCAGAACCCCGCCCGGCAGGTGCTGCGGGGCGCCGGCGTGCCGGATACGATCGGCGCGGCGACGGTGAACATGGTCTGCGGCTCGGGGATGAAGGCGGTCCACTGGGGCGAGATGGCGATCCGCGCCGGCGACTTCGACCGCGTCCTCGTCGGCGGCATGGAGAGCATGTCGAACGCGCCGTACCTGCTCGAGGGGCGGATGCGGTGGGGCACCCCCCCCGGGCCGCACCTCCTGGACGACGCGATGCAACGGGATTCGCTCATCGACGCGTACGACGAGCACGAGCTGATGGGCCTCACCGGGGAGCGGATCGCCCGCAAGCTCGGCCTCTCGCGCGCGGACGTCGACGCGTTCGGGATGCGCAGTCACCTGCGGGCCGCCCGGGCGGTCGCGGACGGGACGTTCGACGCCGAGATCGCCCCGGTGCCGGCCGACCCGGCGTCCAGCCGACCGGCGCTCGCCCGCGACGAGGCCCCCCGCGCGGACACGACGCTGGAGGGGCTCGCTCGGCTCAAGCCGGCGTTCGCCCCGACCGGGGTGCTGACGGCCGGCAACTCCTCGAAGCTCTCCGACGGCGCGGCCGCGCTCGTGCTGGCGAGCGAGGCGGAGGTCGCCCGCCGCGGCGCGAAGCCGCTCGCCTGGATCCACTCGACCGCCGAAAGCGGGGTCCATCCGCGCGACGTGATGGAGTCGCCGATCCCGACCGTCCGGGCGCACCTCGCCCGGACCGGGCTCACGCCCGGCGACTTCGACCGCGTGGAGCACAACGAGGCGTACGCCTCTGCGTCGATCGCGGTCCAGCGGGCGTTCGGCTTCTCGGACGCCCAGTTCAATCCGGACGGCGGAGCGATCGCGCTCGGCCATCCGATCGGGGCGAGCGGGGCCCGCATCGTGGTGACCCTCGTCCATGGCCTCGCCCGGGGCCCGGGCCGGCGCGGGCTCGCCACGCTCTGCATGGGCGGCGGGAACGGCCTCAGCATCGTCGTCGAGCGCCCGTAGGCGCCTGCCAACCCGTCAGGTCAGCGGCAGGCCGGTTCGCCGCTCGATCGCGCGCACCGCGCCGAGCGCCGCGCGCCGGTCCGCCGCCGACACTCGGCCGCTCGGCTCCCGACGGAGCTCGTCCGCCCACCGTCGCAGGTGGCCGAACGCACGGTCGGTCCGGAGGCCGTGGCCGATCGCCGCCCGGACCTCCTCGGCGACCTCCCGGGCCCGACGTCCCCGGCCCCGGCCGCCGGCTCCCGGCGCGAGCCACGACCGGACCGTGGAGCGCAGCGCGGCGTACTCCTCGGCCGCACGACCGAGCGCCCGAGCGTCCCACTCGAGCCGGTCCCCGGGGGCGACGTCGAGCAGGTACCATCGGAGCGCGCCGGCCCCGACCTCGGCGGTCGCGGTCCGCATCGGCACGAGGTTGCCCGTCGATTTCGCCATCTTGGCCCCCTGCTGGAGGACGAACCCGAGGTGGAGGTAGACCTGGGAGAACGGGCGGCCCTCGAGCTCGAGGGCGACCTCGTTCGCGGCGTAGTGGTGCGGATAGACCAGGTCCCGCGCCCCCCCGTGAAGGTCGACCGGGAGGCCGAGCAGACGCTCGGCCATGACGAAGCACTCGAGGTGCCATCCCGGCACCCCCGGACCCCACGGGCTGCGCCACGACGGCCGCGGCGGGTCCTGCCGCTTCCAGACGAGGAACGACCGCCCGTCCCCGCGGAAGTCGTGGAACGGATGGCCCGGCTCCGGGACGGCGCGGTCGGCGAGGTCGCGGCCGGAGAGGAAGTTCTCGCCGGGCGCCCTCGGGGGCGGCGTGTAGAACCACTCGTCGCCCGTCCGGCGGACCCGGCCGGTCCGCTCGAGGGCCCGGGCGACCGCCACCATCCCCTCGACGTACTCGCTCGCCCGGGGCCGATCCTGCGGAAGGAGGATCCCGAGGCGGCCCAGGTCGCGGAAGAACGCCCGCTCCTCCCGCCGGGCGAGCGCCCGCGGGGTCGTGCCCAGCGCGGCCGCCCGCTGGTCGATCTTGTCCTCGACGTCGGTGAGGTTCATCACGTGGTGGACCGACCGGCCCTCGGTCTCGAGGAACCGCCGCGCGACGTCGAAGTGGAGGTACGTCCGGGCGTGACCGACGTGGGCGGCGCTGTAGACCGTCGGACCGCAGATGTACAGCCGAACCGGCCCGCCCTCGAACGGGAGGACGGGGCGCGTCCGGCCCGAGAGGGTGTCGGGCAACCGGAGTTCCATCGGTCCGACCGTTCGGTCGCCGGGATTAACCGTTTGGGGCTCGGGGGCGGACGGCCGGCCTCCCCCGGGGGACGCCCTCGCCGGCGCCGGTCGTCCCCGGCGCCCCGCGGGCCGCCCGTTTCGGGGCCGTCGTTACCTTGAAGAGAGGCCCCCCGGTGGGAGGGTCGCATCGGATGGAGACGCTCTACCTCCTGGTCGAGACGGAGATCGGCAAGCTCGACGAGGTGATCCGCCGGGTGAAGGGGATCCCGGGGGTCGCCGAGATCCAGGCCGTCACCGGTCCGTTCGACCTGATCGTCAAGGTCGAGGCGCCGCACATCAACCAGGCGCTCGACATCGTCGTCCACCGGATCCGACGGACGCCGGGGATCAAGTCGACCGAAACGCTCGTGACCGTCGCGACCGGCTGACCCGCCCGGTTCGTCGGAGTAATGAGGACGGCCGCCCTCGGGGCGTGATGATCGCCGAGGGCGCGCCGGCGCCGGATTTCGAGGCTCCCGACCAGGACGGCCGACCGTTCCGCCTCTCCGGGCTCCGCGGGAGCCCCGTGGTGCTGTACTTCTATCCCGAGGCGGACACGCCCGGCTGCACGCGCGAGTCGCAGGCGTTCCAGGCGCTCCTTCCCGAGTTCGCCCGCCGGGGGGTGAAGGTCGTCGGCGTCAGCGTCGACGACTGCCCGAAGCAGAAGGCGTTCGCGCAGAAGTACGGGCTCCGGTTCCCGCTGGTCGCCGACTCGAAGAAGGCCGTCGTCGCCCTGTTCGGGGTCCAGAACCCCCGGGGCGCCGCCCGCCGCGTCTCGTTCTTCCTCGACCCGGCCGGAACGGTCGTGGAGGTCGTCGACACGTCGAAGGCCGAGACGCACGTCGAGCGGGCGCGCGCTAGGTTCCTCGCGTCGTCGTAGGCTCGGCCGCGGGCCGGGCGGCGCCGGCCGCGTCGGACGCGGGCGGGGACGCCGTGGGCGGCGCCCGCCGGCCGGGGACCCGCCAGACCCGATCGCCGAGGTAGTGGAGCGTCGCCGGCACGAGGTACGTCCGGACGACCATCGCGTCGAGGACGACCGCGATCGCGACCGCGAAGCCGATCGCGCGGATCAGGGTGAATTGCGCGACGATCAGGGCGGCGAACGCGCAGGCGAGGATCACGGCGGCGGCGGTGATGATCCCCCCGGTCCGCGCGACCGCCTCGGTCGCCGCCGCGCCGGAGTCGCGGCCCCGCAGCCGCTCCTCCCGGACCCGCGTGAGCAGGAAGATGTTGTAATCGATGCCGAGCCCGAGGACGAGCATGAACAGGATCGTCCGCACGTAGAAGAACAGCGGGAACCCGAGCCAGCGGTCGAGGAGGAGGTAGGTGAGCGCCCACGCCCAGCCGATCGACAGCCCGATCGTCCCGACCGCGAGGAGCGCGATGATCCACGAGCGGAGGACGACCACGAGGACCGCGACGAGCCCGATCGCGACGGCGAGGATCATGTACTCCGTCGCGACGTCCGTCTCGCTCGCGAGGTCGTGGATCACCGGGGCCGCCCCGCCGTAGGCGATCGCGTCGATCCCCGGGTGGTCGGCGGCGTAGCCGCTCCACGCCGACTCGACCGAGGCGACCGCCGCGACGGCCGCCTGGGAGAGGCCGGTCGCGTTCGTTTGGAGCGAGACGAGCACGGTGCGCCCGTCGGCCCCGACGTACCCCGTCAGCTCCGCGAGGAGGTTCGCGCGCACGGCGGGCGGGAGGGTCGGCAGCGCGAGCCAGTTCGCGAGCGACGCGCCGTCGGGTCCGACCGGCGAGCCGACGGCCGCGATCCCCGCGGTCGCGTTCGCGAGCGCCGTGAGGTCGGCAAGCGCGACGAAATCGGTCGTGTTGGTGACGTTCCCGATCCGGATCGGAGCGGCGAACGTGACCAGGGCGTACGACGGCGTCGCGAACCCGGCGCCGAACTGCGCGTTCAGGTCGGCGAGCCCGTTCGTGGCGTACTGGCCGTTCGGCAGCTGGCCGTAGAAGTCGTAGGCGATCGGGACGGTCAGGGCGAGCGCGATCAGGGGGATCGAGACCGCGACGACCGCGCCGACGATGCGGCCGGCGTGGCGCTCGGAGAGGTGGCCGGCCCGGTAGAAGTACGTCCGCTGGAGCCGCACCCGTTCCGCCACGACCTGGGCGCGTCGGCGGAACCGCTCGCCGCTCGTCGGCCAGAAGATCCGGGGCCCGATCAGCACGAGCGCCGCCGGGACGAGCGTGAGCGAGAGCAGCATCGTGATCAGGATCGCCACGCTCAGGACGAGCCCCCAGTTCGCGAGCAGCGCGACGCCGCTCGCGGCGAGCGCCGCCGTGACGAGGATCGCCGTCGATCCGCTCGTCGCGACGGACTGCCCCGCCCACTGCATCGACGTGACGACGGCGTCGTGCGACGTCGCCCCGTGGACCAGCTCCTCCCGGTACCGCGCGACCAGGAAGATCGAGTAGTCGGTGCCGACCCCGAGGACGAACACCTCCTCGAGCGTGAGCGCCGAGGAGTCGATGTGCTCGACGAACGTCCCGACGGCGACGGTCGCTCCGAGCCCGAGGACGAGGGCGATCGCGAGCCCGGCGAACGTGACGAGCGGCGTGAGCGGGGAGCGGAAGTACGCCATCGAGATCACGAGCAGCAACCCGACCGTCAGCGGCAGCACGAGCGACAGCGACGAGTTCACCGCCTGCTGGGTCAGCTGGTCGAGCGGAGCCGGGCCGGTCTGGGCGAACGCGATCGACCCGCCCGGGTCGGCGGTGCGCAGGGTCGACGCGACCCGGGCGTT
>DATJZK010000082.1:0-4569 GCA_035499145.1 Thermoplasmata archaeon | reverse complement strand
CTCCTCGCCGACCTGGATCCGGATCTCGTCGGCCTTGGCCCGGTAGGAGACGGTCGCCTCGACCGCGTCGGGGGCGGCCGCGCGGTAGACGTGGAACTCGGTCGAGAAGAGCGCCGCGATCCGGTGGCCGACCCCGGCCTGCTCGGCCTGCACCGGGCGCGCGAGCCACGGCTCGTCGTCGACCTTCAGCTCGATGACGTTCTTCAGGACCCGGGCCGTCGCGACGATCATCCGCCGCCCCCTCGGAATCGGGCCGTGACGTAATAATGACGCCGTCGGTCCGGCGGGCGTGCACGACGAGCCGTGGCTCCCGCCGCCGTCGGAGCGCGCGATCGGGATCGACTTCTACCTCTCGCGGGCGCCGGGCGTCGCCGGACGGACGAAGTCGTCCGACGACGACTTCCGGGTCCGCGAGATCTCGACGTACCCGCGGCCCGACGCCGACGGACCGTACACCGTCCTCCGGGTCGTGAGCCGGGGCTGGGAGCAGCACGAGCTCGCGGCGGCGATCGCCCGCCGGCTCGGGCTCCCCGGCCGCTCGGTCCAGTGGTCCGGCACGAAGGACCGGCGGGCGGTCGCGGAGCGGCTGCTCTCCTACCGCGGTCCGCTGCCGGACGGCCCGCTCGGGCTCACCGGGGTCGAGCTGACGGAGGCGTATCGGGCGCGCGACGGCCTCGTCCTGGGGCACCACTACGGCAACGCCTTCGAGATCCGGATCACCGAGCCCGCGGCCGACCCGACCGCGGCGGTCGCCGCCTACCGCGCCGTGGAGGCGGAACTTCGCGCGGCCGGCGGGTTCCCCAACCTGTTCGGACCCCAGCGGTTCGGGGAGGTGCGCCCGGTCACGCACGCCGTGGGACGGGAGCTCGTGCGGGGCGACGCCGCCGCCGCGGTCGACCTGTACCTCACCGCCCGTCCGAGCGGGGGAACGACCGGTGCCGGGGACGCGGCGCGGGCAGAGTACGCGACGCACCGGGACGCCGCGCGCGCCCTCCGGGAGTTCCCCCGGGAGTACCGGTTCGAGCGGTCGATCCTGGAGCGGCTCGCCGACGGGGCCGCCCCCGACCGGGCGCTCCGCGCCCTCCCGCTCGAGCTGCGGCGGCTGTTCATCCACGCCTACCAGGCGTACCTCTTCAACCGGTGGACGAGCGCGCGCCGGGCCGGCGGCGGGTCGCTCGGACGCCCCACCGCCGGCGACACGATATTGCGCGTCGGGCGCGACGGCACGGTCCGCAGCCGCGAGGGGGTCGCGGTCGCCGCCGACAATCTCGCCGAGTGCACCGCGCTGGTCGAACGCGGAGGGGCGTTCCTCGCCGGTCCGCTGGTCGGCACCGAGACGCCGGTCCCGAGCGGGGCGGGGAGCGGCTCCCTGGAGGCGCTCCTCGCGGAGGAGGGCGTCGTCCCGGCGCAGTTCGCGGTGCGGGCGGCCCCCGAGCTGGCGAGCCGCGGCGCTTGGCGACCGGTACTGCTGCCGGTCCCTCCGCTCGGGACGACGGCGGAGCCTGACGCCGTCGTCTTCCGGTTCGCGCTGCCGAAGGGCGCGTACGCCACGATCCTGCTCCGGGAGTTCCTCAAGGTCGGTGCCACGTAGCGTCGGTCGGCGCTTCCAGCCGAGCCTACTAATAGTCGACCCCGGGCTCGTTCCGTCGCGCGATTTCCATGGTCTCCGGAGCCCCCCGTCCGTTCGTCGTTCCGTTCGGTCCGACGGTCCGCACGCCCCCGGCCGCGCCGGAGAACCGGGCGCCCCGGATCCCGACGGGCGTGCCCGATTTCGACTACCTGACGGGCGGTCTCCCCGCGGGATCGGTCGTCCTGCTCCTCGGCGAGGCCGGCGCGGGCCACCAGGAGTTCGCGCTGACGAGCGCGGTCCACCTGATGCTCCACTACGACGAGCCGAACCTCCACCAGTACTACCTCGGCAGCGCCAAGGGCCCGTTCACCTATCCGCAGGGCGTCGCGGTCGTCAGCGTCAGCCGTTCGAAGGAGCAGCTGCTCGCCGAGGTGCGCGAATCGTTCCACGGGTTCTACCCCGAGGTGCTGCTGCGCCACCTCGTCTTCCACGACCTCTCCCCGACGTACTTCCGCGACTCGGTCGTGCCGGCCGCGTGGTCGGCGCTCCCGGGGCCTCTGCTCGGCGGCGGCTCGCCGTCGAACGGGGGCGCCGACGGTCCCGTCCGGGCGCTCGCGGCGGCGCTCGACGAGTGCGGAGCGGGGAACGTCGTGATCGTCGACTCGCTGACCGACCTCCTCGTCCGCGACGGGATCGAGGCGGCCGACCTGCTGACCCTCCTCAAAGGGCTGCGGCGACGCGCGAAGGAGTGGAACGGCCTCGTCTACCTGATCCTCTCCGAAGGGGTCGCCCCCGCGGCGGTCGAGCATGCGGTCGTCGACTCGGTCGACGGCGTCCTTCACTTCCGATGGGCGGCGAGCCCGAACCACTCCCACCGCAACCGCTCGATGCTGATCGAGAAGTTCATGCCGGTGCTCGCGCGGCTCCCGAGCGAGCACCACGGGACGTTCGTCATCCGGATCAACTCGGAGAACGGGCTGGTGACCACCCAGTATGAGCGCGTCTGAGGCGATCGTCCGCAAGGCGTCGACCGGGGTCGCCGGCCTCGACGAGATGCTCGGGGGCGGGTTCCCGGAAGGGCACGTCGTCCTCGTCACCGGCCTGCCCGGCACCGGCAAGACCTGCCTCGGCCTCGAGTTCCTCCTCGC
Source organism: Thermoplasmata archaeon (assembly GCA_035499145.1). Classification (GTDB taxonomy): domain Archaea; phylum Thermoplasmatota; class Thermoplasmata; order Lutacidiplasmatales; family UBA184; genus Lutacidiplasma. The sequence continues at coordinate 1,851 of DATJZK010000082.1, read as the reverse complement.
CGGGGTCGCCCGCGGGGAGAAAGGGGTCTTCCTCTCGCTCGAGGAGGACGTTCCGCAGCTGCTCGCCAGCGCCCGCCAGTTCCGCTGGCCGGTCGACGCCGCGGTCGAGCAGAAGCTGCTGCAGATCGTCCGCCTCGACCCGCGGGAGACGAAGCAGAGCCTTCACCGGGTCCAGGGCGAGCTCGGCAAGGAGCTGACGTCGCTCGGAGCGAAGCGGATCGTCCTCGACTCGGTGTCGCTCCTCAACATGCTGAGCGACGACGAGCCGAGCCGTCGGGCGACGTTGTTCGCCCTCGCCGGGGCGTGCCGCGACGCCGGGGCGACCACGGTGCTCACCGCGGAGGCCGACCCGCTCCACCCGGAGGTCAGCCGCGACGGGCTCTCCGAGTACGTCGCCGACGGGGTCGTCGTCCTCGGCTACGCGCGCGGCGCCGACGGCCGGCGGGTCGGCCTGTCGCTCCGCGTCCTCAAGATGCGACGAACGGCGCACGCCCGGACCGTCCAGCCGTACGTCATCGGGCCGAGCGGTCTGGTGGTCGACGCCAAGGCGGTCGACTTCGACAGCGCCTGAACCGGCGGGTCGAGCGGCCCCGGCCGCGGCGCACGCATCATGTCCGAGGCGACCGACCCGAGCGGACCGGCCTGGCCCGCACCGGCCCCGGTCGACCCGGGGCCTCCGCGCTGGATCGTCTACGTCGATCTCGACGCCTACTACGTCGCCTGCGAGCTCCGCGACCGCCCCGAGCTGGCCGGGCGCCCCGTGATCGTCGGCCCGCCGCCGTCCGACCGGCCGAGCCGGGGCGTCGTCCTCTCGGCGAGCTACGAGGCGCGGGCGTTCGGCGTGCGGAGCGCATTGCCGGTCCGCGTGGCCGCGGGCCTCTGCCCCGAGGCGGTCTGGATCCCGCCGGATTTTCCGAAGTACGAGCGGGTGAGCGGGGAGGTCCGGGCCCTGCTCCGCCGCCACGCCCCGGAGGTGGTCCCGTTCAGCATCGATGAGGCCGCCGTCGCGGTCGAGGCGTCGACGCCCGCCGCGGTCCGCGCGTTCGCCGAGCGGGTGCAGCGGGACCTCCGGGAGACCCTCGGCTTGCCCGCGTCGATCGGCTGCTCGATGTCGCGATCGGTCGCCAAGATCGCGACGGACCGGGCGAAGCCCGGGGGGATCGTCGTCGTCCCTCCCGAGGCCGTCGCCGAGTTCCTCGCCCCGTTGCCGGTCCGGTCGATCCCCGGCGTCGGACCGAAGACCGAGGCGCTCCTCGGCGCGCACGGGGTGCGGACGATCGGGGATCTCGCTGCCCGGCGACCGGCCGAGGTCGCGGGCTGGATCGGGGAGTTCGGCCGGGAGCTGGTCTCGCTGGCGCGCGGTCACCCCGTCGAGGGACCGATGACCGCATCGGGGCCGCGCTCCCGGTCGACCGACCGGACGTTCCCGGTCGACCTCGCCGACTGGCCGAGCGTCGAGTCGGCCGTCCGGGAGCTCGCCGCGTCGCTCGCCGGGTCCCTCGAGGCGGAAGGGGTGCGGTACGCGGCCGTCGGGGTCGGGTTCCGGTGGGCCGACTTTTCCCGGTCGCAGCGGCTTCGGACGCTGCCGGCCGCCCAGGAAGGGGCCGGTCCGCTGACCGAGCGGGCCGTGCATCTCGCGCGCGAGCTCTGGGACGAGGAGGGCCACGGTCGCGCCCGACCGATCCGGACCGCGTCGGTCCGGGCCGAACGGCTGACGGACCGGGCGCAGCGGCAGGCGGTGCTGGACGACTTCCCCGCCCCCGACCGGCCGACGGTTAAGAGGGCGCCCCGGGTCGAGTCGGCCGATCGACCATGACCCCCGCGCGACCCGACCGCGGCGATCCCGGCCTC
>DATJZK010000081.1:0-7792 GCA_035499145.1 Thermoplasmata archaeon | reverse complement strand
GCCCTCTTCGCCCTCGTCGTGCTCCTGTCCGCGATCGCCGTCGCCCCGGCGTCCCGGGCGGCGAGCCCGCCGCTCCCCGTCCCGTCCGACCGGCAGTTCCTCGGCAACCTGTCCGCCCCGTCGATCGCGCCGGGCGGCTCGGGGTCCCTCCGGTTCTCGCTGACCGATCCCCCCCGGTTCGGCGCCCCGCTCACGACGGTCCGACTGACGTTCGAGGTCTACGCCTTCAACGGGTTCCCGGCCAACGGGAGCGCGTTCGTCCCGGTCGCCAACGCCCCCCTGCTCAGCAACGGCACGACGAGCGGCCCGACGGTCGGCTTCGGCGTCGGCGCGCTCGCGTCGGGCCACACGGTCACCGGCTCGATCGGCATCGCGACCTCCTCTGCGACCCCGACCGGCGCGTTCGCGATCCGGACCGCGCTCGCGTTCACCCTCAACGCCACCGGGTATCTCCTGGAGTCCCGCGGCTGGTTCTCCGCCGCGACGTGGGCCGCCGCGACGCACGAGCCGAACGGGAGCGCGACGCTGAACCTGTCGGTGCTCGGTGTCTCGGGCGTACTCCCCGAGACGGCGGTGCTCGTCAGCAGCTCCGACTGGCAGTGGGCGCTCGGGGCGCTGCTCGTGGGAGCGTTCGTCCTGCTCGGCGCCGGAGCGTGGATCTACGCCCGGCGCGGACCGGGCTCGACCGCCGGGGCCGGATAGTCGCCGCGGGTCGACAGCCACGCGCCGACCGCCTTCGGGAACAGGCGAACGAGCCCCGGCGACTCCCGAAGAAGCTCGCGGGCGACCGACGTCGGGAAGTCGATGTCGCCGAAGGCGACGACCGTGCCGCCGAGCGAGCCGTGGCCGAGCGCCTCGACGACCGAGTCGAGCTCGGCGTCGGTGAGCCGGACGAACAGCCGCCGCAGGTAGAGCGCTTTGCGGAACTCCTCGGAGAACTCGGCGTGCCAGGCGGCGTCGTACCGGCGGAGCCGGGCGGCCGACAGGTCGTTCGCGTCGAGCGCCTCCGCGACGACGCCGCCCGCGAGCTCGGCCGCGCGGATCCCGGTGAAGATGCCGCCTCCGGAGAGCGGCTTCACCTGGGCGGCCGCGTCCCCAACGAGCACGACCCGGTCGGCCGAGAGCGACGGCACGGTGCCGATCGGGATCCCCGAGACCAGGTAGGCGGTCGGGTTGGCCAGCGCCCGTCCGAACCGGCGCTCGAGATGGCTCAGCAGCCGACCGAAGTAGGCGCGCGCGGAGGTGCCGTCCGCGTCCGCCGCCAGCCCGACCCGCGCGCCGCCGTGCCCGTCGGGGATCCACCACCCGAACAGCCCGGGGGCGAACGTGCGACCGAGGTAGACCTCGACGGTGTCGGGGTCGCCGGGGGCCTCGGGGAACTCGGCTTCGAACGCCGGCAGGATCTCGACCGGGCGCCGAAGCCGGGCGGCCCGGGCGACCGCGCTCGCCACCCCATCGGCCCCCACGATCACCCGGGCCGAGAGCTCCTCCGGGCGTCCGTCGGCCCCTGTGAGCCGGACCCGAACCCCGTCCGGCTCGCGACGAACGATCCCGTCGAAACGGACTGCCGTGCGGACGACCGCCCCGGCCGCCGCCGCTCGGTCGGCGAGGTGGACGTCCAGCGCGCCGCGGTCGATGACGAACGCGCGCGGCTCGTCGGCCCGGAAGGAGAACGGCCGAAGACTCGGACCGAAGACGGTCGCCCCCCGGACCGGCTGGATCACGTACGAGCCCTCGCCGGCGAGCGCGAGGACCCGCTGCGAGACGAGCCCGGCGCACTGGACCGGCACGCCGACCTTCGCGTGCTCCTCGAGGAGCAGGACGCGGTGGCCGGTGGCGGCGAGGTTCCGGGCCGCGGTCGAGCCGGCGGGTCCCGCTCCCACGACGAGCGCGTCCCAGTCGGGCACGCCGGTCGAACCGGCGGCCCGCTGATAACGGGGCGGCCCACCGGCGCTCGGCGGCCCTACTCCCCCCGCCACGGCGTTTCGACCAGGTCGGTCCGCTGGCGGGGCTGGACCGCCGACGCTTCCACGGTCGCGGAGACCCCGGCGGTGCGGGCGAGGTGGCCGACCCAGGCGATCATCGCGCCGTTGTCGACGCAGAGCGACCGCGGCGGCGCGAACATCTCGACGCCGCGGCTCTCCGCCATCGCGCGGACCATCCCCCGCAGCCGCTCGTTGCAAGCGACGCCGCCGCCGAGGACGATCGACCCTTTCCGCCGGTGCGCCAGGGCGCGCTCGGTGATCTCGGTCAGCATCGCGTACGCCGTCGACTCCACCGAGTACGCGAGGTCCGGGCGGGGCCGGCCCTGCGCGTGGAGCGCCAACGCGGCGGTCAGCATCCCCGAGAAGGCGACGTCCATGCCGTGGACCGAGTACGGCAGCGGGAGGAGCTCGGTGCCCTGCTTCGCCTCCGCCTCGAGCGCCGGGCCCCCGGGGAACGTCCCGCCGAGCCCGATCCACAGCTTGTCGAGGAAGTTGCCGATGCCGATGTCGAGCGTCTCGCCGAGCACGCGGTACCGGCCGCGTCCGTAGGCGATCACCTGGGTGTTCCCGCCGCTCGCGTAGAGCAGGAGCGGATCGTCGAGCCCGCTCAGGGCCCGCGCGATCTCGACGTGGGCGACGCAGTGGTTCACGGGAACGAGCGGCCGATCCCAGGCGAGCGACAGGACCCGGGCGACCGTCGCACCGGCGCGAAGGCACGGGCCGAGGCCGGGGCCCTGGGCGAACGCGACGGCGTCGATCTCGCCCGGCCGCACGCCGGCGGCGGCGACCGCGCGCTCGACGAGCTCGGGCAGGACGTCGACATGGTGGTTCGCCGCCTCGCGAGGATGGATGCCGCCCTTCTCCGGCCGGTGCATGTCCGAGGCCAGGGCGAGCACCTCGTGGGACTCCGAGACGATCCCGACCGACGCGGTGTGCGCGGTCGACTCGATCCCGAGGACGACCATCGCCGCGTCGGCCGCCCGCCGGCGGCCGGGTCACTCCTCCGACGACTCGATGCGGAAGCGGACCTTTGAGCCCGCGAGGGCCGTCTGGATGCGGTCGGCGAAGGCGAGCGTCTCGGCGACGGTCGCGGGCCGCCCCCAGTCGTAGACGAAGTCGTACCCTTCGGTCTCGGGCCGGAAACCGAGGCTCTCGAGCGTCTCGGCCACCGCCGAGTAGGGGCTCCCCTCGCTGTCGAGCTGGAGGAGCAGGAACGTCTGCGTCATCACCGGGACGGCGTCAGGGGTCGGCCGCCTTAAGCCGTTCGTCGCCGGGGACCGGCAGCCGGAGGTCGGGCGGGACCTCGTCGTCCTCCTCCACCGGGGTCGGTCGGCGGGCGTGCGCGGTGACCCACGCCGCCACGCCGCGTCGGAACCGCCCCATCTCGTGCGGCGCGAGCACGAGGCGACCGACCGCGAGCAGCTCGTCGCGCTCCGAAACCAGCCACGCCGCGGCGCCCGGCACGAGCGCCGGATCGCACCCGGCGACGAATCGGGAGAAGAGGCTGCGGCCCTCGCGGACGAACTCCACCGCGTCGTCGGCCACGACCACGCGGTGACGGCCGAGCGGCAGCCGCGGGAGGATCTGCTCCGCTCCGCGGAACGTCGGGCGGGGGACTCCGTCGGATCCGACGACGAACCACGGGACGCCGTCGAGGCCGATCGTCCGCAGCCGCCCCGTCCGACGGGACCGGTCGGCCGTCAGGCGATCGGGGAAGGTCGCCGCGATCGCCGACCCGAACTGGAAGGCGAGCAGCGAGCGCACCTGCCGGTCGGTCCAGCGGTCGGACCAATCTTGCCCGAGGTCGGCGTCGAGTCCGGCTAGGGCGGACAGCTCGCCGGTGATCTCGCTCGGCGCCCGGTGCCGCGGCGGCTCGTCGAACTCGGCGCGGCCGAGGTACGGCCCGACGGGGTACAGCTCGGTGAGCTCGAGCGGCACGGGCCCGGCCGGGGTCTCGGCCTCCCACCAGACCGGCCGCCCCGAACGATCGTGGGTCGGAACCCGACCGAGGTACTCCGGACGGAGCGCGATCCGAGCGATCGGACGCGTCGGGGACCGGCCCGCGCCGAACGCCGCGACCCGGAGCCGAAACCGCTGGACGGCGGGCCGATCCGGGCTCGTCGTAGCGATCTCGCGGAACGCCCTCCGGCTCTCGGGCTCGGTCGGCCAGAACACCTCCGGTCGGCTCACCGCGGCCTCCACGCCGGCCCGCAGCGCGGGGTGGGCGGCGGCCCGGCGTTCGACCAGCTCCCAGAGCGTTCCGTCGCGGATCGCCTGACGGACGCGGCCGATCTCCGCGACCGACTCCGAGAGGTTGTGGAGCGCGAGATGGGCTTCCCGCGCGGGCCCCGGCCAGCGACCGACCTCCGCGAGCGGGTGCTCGGCGCACAGCGCGCAGCGGCAGATCGGCTCCCGGATCGACTCGAGCGCGACCGTTCCGGCCGGGAACATCAGCTGACCGCGGCGGGCGAACTTGTGGTACGCCGACGAGTCGAACAGGTCGACGCCGAACAGCGCGGCGAACGCGAACGTCATCGGGTGGCCGGTACCGAACAGGTGGACGGGGATCTCCGGTGCGAGTCCGGGCCGGACCGCGGCGAGCACCTGGGCAAGCTCCCGGAACCGGTACTGCTCGAACAGCGGCACGACCCCGCCGACGGCGAGGACGTCCGCGATCTCGCTCGCCGACCTCGCCGCCCGGAACCGGAGGTCGGCGTACCGACCCCCCTGCACGGGCGCGGCGAGCAGCCCCGTGCGGGCGGCGCGCGCGGCGCGGAGCCGGGTCTCCGTCTCGGCGAGCGCGGCCTCGGCGTCGGGGTGCGGCGCGTCCGGCTCGGTGAACAGGTCGAGCGCGGTCGCGATGTCGCTGCCGATCGTTCCCTGGAACGCGAGGATCTCCTCGGGACCCACCTCCACCGACCCGTAGGCGTGCTGCTGGAACGCGCCGGAATCGGTCATCACCGCCCCGGGGAAGCCGAGGAGCGCGTGGATGCCGTCCTGCTCCGCCTTCGCCCGGAGCGGCGGCGTTCGCCACGTGATGTACGCCGAGGTGATCACCGCCCGGATCCCGAGGCGCGACGACAGCTCCGACGCCGGACACGGCTGCCGCGTGGGGTCCGGGTGGAGCACCGGGAGCAGGGCGGGGGTCTCCACGCTCCCGTGGGGGGTCGAGAACCGCCCGAGTCGGGCCAGCCCGTCCCGCTCGAGAAGCTCGAAGTCGACCATGACGCGCCCGCGACCCGACGTTCCTGTTAATCCTGGCGGGGCGCGGCCGGTCGGTCGTACGCGCCGCGGACCCGCTCGAGGAGGTCGACCAGCATCGGCAGCGTGAGCTTGCCGGTCTGAGTGTTCTGCGGGCTCGGGTGGTAGGAGCCCCACAGCAGCGGCTTGCCGGGACCGAGCGGCACGCAGACCCCGTGGGCGAACGGGGCGGTCGGCGGTGCGACGTCGTAGACGCGCGCCACGATCGGACGCAACGCGTCCCACGCGAAGCCGCCGAGCGCCAGGATCGCGCGGGTCTCGCGAAGGAGCCGCAGCTCGCGTTCCAGATAGGGCGCGCACCGAGACCGCTCGATCGGCTTCGGCTGGTTCCCGGGCGGTGCGCACCGGACCGCGGCGGTGAGGTAGAGGTCCGAGTACCGCAGTCCGTCACCGCGCCGGAGGCTCGTGGGCTGATTGGCGAACCCGGCCCGGTGGAACGCCCGAACGAGGAACGCGGCCGACCGGTCGCCCGTGAACACCCGGCCGGTCCGGTTCGACCCGTGGGCGGCGGGAGCGAGTCCGACGACGACCAACCGGGCCGCCGGATCGCCGAACCCGGGGACCCCCTTCCCCCAGTAGACGTCGTCCCGGAACTCCCGCTTCCGCTCCCGAGCGATCCGGGCGCGGTACTCGACGAGCCGCGGGCAGCGGACACAGGCGACGACCTCGTCGCGGACGTGGGCCAACGAGTCGTCCACGACGGGGCGACCCCCCGGCGGCTAAGGGGGTATCGCACCGCGCTTTCGATGCTCACTCCCGGTGACCTATCGATATACCTCCCCCACCGCATCCCGGGGCCGATGAGCGATACGGAGGTTCCGAGGGGTGGTCGGCAGCGCGTCGGCGCGGTCGACGGCGACCTCCGGGTCGGCCCCGGTGCCCGTCTCGAGGCCGACGGCCGGATCGTCGTGGGGGGGGCCGCGCGGTTCGACGGGTCGTCGCAGGTCGACGGCGCCCTCGAGTGCCACCGCCTCGAGATCGACGACGGCACGGTCGAGGTCCACGGGGATGTGCTCGTCCATGACGATCTCCGCGCCCACGACGGCGGGCTCGAGGTCGACGGGGCGCTGACCGCCAAGTCGGTCGACGTGGACCGGAAGCTCCGCGTGAGCGGGCCGGCGACCGCCGAGGAGTTCGAGGTCGGCGGGATCCTGGAAGGCGGTTCGACCCTCTCGTCCCCCCGCATCTCCGTCGGTGGCCGGTTCCGCCTGGCGGGGAAGCTGACGGGACGGACCGTCGAGGCCGGCGGCTCGGCGGAGCTCGCCGAGGTCGACCTCGAATCGATCGACGTCGGCGGGGTGATCCGCCTCGCGGGCGGGATCGTCCGCGACCAGATCGACGTCGGCGGACGATGCGTCTCCGACGGCCCGCTCACGTTCGGGCGGCTGGACGTCGGCGGCGTCGTCCAGCTGCACGGCGCCGCGAAGGGCGGCAAGATCGAGGTCGGGGGCCTCTTCTCCGCCGATCACGACCTGACGTTCGATACCCTCGAGATCGGCGGGATCGGGTACATCGGGGGCAACGGCACGGGAGAAGGGCTCGAGATCGGCGGGAAGTTCGAGGTGAAGGGAGCGCTCACGCTGCGCGACGACCTGGAGGTCGGCGGGGCGATCGTCATCGGCGAGGCCCTGCAGGCTCGACGGCTCGAGGTCGGTGGGAGCTTCAAGGCGCGTCGGGCGGTGCTCTCCGGTGACGCCGAGGTCGGCGGGGCGATCCAGACCCAGGACGGGGTCAAGGCCGCCCGCCTTCGGGTCGGCCGCAAGGCCCGCGTGAGCGGGCCGCTCGTCGGCGGCCGGGTCGAGATCGATTCCCGGGCTCGGGTCGAGGACGTCTTCGGCGACTCGGTCGATCTCGGCGATCGGGCGGAAGCCCGGCGGATCTGCGCCGCCAACGTGCGGCTGCGCGACGACAGCGAGGCCGCCGAGGTGCTGTACACCCAGACGATCGAGATGGGGTCGCACGTCCGCTGCCGGACCCCCCCCCGCAAGGTCGAAACCCTGCCGGCGTTCCCGCTGTAGGGCAGGCGGGGTCGGATGCCGGTGGGCCGCGGGGCCGAACCAGGGAACGGCCGTCGTCGCGAGGTGACGGACCTGTACGCGACCGTCCTCGAGGTCGTCAAGCGCTACCACGGCGCGGCGCGGATCACCCGGGTCTCCTACGGCGCGGGGATGCCGGTCGACCGGCTCCGCAACTTCGTCGAGCGGCTGCTCGCCCTCGGCCTGCTGGAGCGCGAGGAGATCGACGGTCGCCCCGTCTTCGACGTCACGCCGCGGGGGCAGGAGTTCCTCGACACCTACTGGAAGATGCGGGCGTACGTGGAAGTGCTCGGCCGTCCGGCGGAGGAGCCTCCGGCCCGCCGCGACTGACGGACCGGGTCACCCGTAGCGGGGGACCTTCGGATCGACGCGGACCGACCAGGCGTCGATCCCGCCCGCGAGGTTGGCGACCGAGGGGTACCCCCGGGTTTCGAGGAACGCGGCGACCATCATCGACCGGGTCCCCCCGTGGCAGTAGACGACGACCTCCCGGTCCCGGGGGATCTCGGC
>DATJZK010000080.1:0-4007 GCA_035499145.1 Thermoplasmata archaeon | reverse complement strand
CAGCTCATCGTGTACGGGACGCTGATCGGGGCGTGCGGCGGACCCTCGATCGCCTCTTCGACCGTCGCCCAGCCGAGCTCCGGATGGTGCGCGACCTCCCGAGGGAAGGCGCTGAGGAACTCGAAGATCCCCGACGCGGCGGGGTGGTGCTCGCCGAACGTCTCGAAGTCCATGAACAGCCCCACCAGCTCGCCGGGGGTCGCGGCGATCCATCGGGCGTACTTCTCGGCGGTCAGCGGGAACTCGCTCCATCCTTTCGCCGAGAAGCGGAACCCCACGTCGTCGCTGAGCGGGTAGTGGCGGAGGAGGAGACGGACGGTCGGCGCCGGCGCGGCGCAGTAGCGGTGCGTCGGCGGCTGGCCGCGGAGCGCCCGCTCCCACCCTTCGGCGAGCATCCCCTGGTACCGGGCCGACTCGGCGAACCGGGCGAGGTCGTCCGAGTACGCGAGCTCCGTCATCCGGAGCACTTTCGCGGACGCCCCGAACTCCTGCTGGAGCAGCTCGCGGTGCATCGCGACCTCCTCCGCGAGCTCGGGGGGCGGGAGCAGGAACGCGAGCGAGTGGTAGTACGTCTCCGCGACGAGCGACACCCGTCCGGTTCGGACGAGGGCTCGGAGCCGATCGAGGACGTCGGGGGCGGCGAGCCGGGCCTGCTCCACGAACGTGCCGGTGATCGACAGGCTGAAGCGGAACTCCGGGTGCTCGGCGAGCGCGGTCGCGAGCCGGTCCATCGTCGGCCGGTAGCAGCGGTCGGCGATCCCGCGGAAGATCGCGAGGTTGCGGTCGAGGTCGAAGTACGATCGACCCGACCCGAGGTCGAGGAAGCGGAACCGGGCCAGTCGCCACGGCTGGTGCAGGTGCAGATAGAGGACGATCTTCACGGCCGTCGCGGGCCGGCCCGCATCGCCTCCCGGTAGACCGCCAGCGTCTCGACCGCCCGCTCGGGCCAGCCGGCGCGCAGGGCCTCCCACTGCCCCTGCTCGCCCATCGCCTGGCGGAGCGTCGGGTACTCCAGCAGCTCCGAGATCCGGCTCGCGAACTCGTCGACGTCCCAGAAGTCGACCCGGAACGTGCCGCTCGAGATCTCCGCGACGCCGCTCGTCTTCGAGACGATCGTCGGGACCCCGGCGGCCATCGCCTCGAGCGCGGCGATCCCGAACGGCTCGACGACCGACGGGAGCACGAACACCGAGGCGCCCGCGAGCAGCAGCTCGCGCTCGTCGTCCGAGACCTTCCCGAGGAACATCACGCGCTCGCCGATCCCGAGCTGGGCCGCGAGCTCGATCAGCCGGCCGTACTCCGGACCCTCGCCGGCGATCACGAACAGCACGTCGGTCAGAACGCCGGCGACCGCCGCGGCGGCCCGCAGGAACGTATCGACCCCCTTCATCACGGCCAGCCGCCCGACGTACAGCACGACGCGCCGCTTCGGGTCGATCTCGGCGAGCCGCTCGCTCGGCCGGACCGCGTTGTAGATGACCGCGACGCGGGCCGGTTCGGCGCGGTACCGCTCGATCAGCTGCATCCGCAGGTGCTGGCTCACAGCAATGACGCGCGTCGAGCCGGAGATGCCGGCCTGCTCGCGGTCGAGGATATGCTTCCACGGGTGGCCGAGGGAGCGATCGTACTCCGTCGAGTGGACGGTCATCACGAGCGGGACCCGGATCCGACGCGCCAGCTCGACCGCGCCGCGGGTCCCGAACCAGTCGTGGACGTGGACGACGTCCGGCCGCCGCTCCAGCGCGAGACCGGCGATCCAGGCGTTGTAGCCGTCGATCCCGTCCGCGAACGGGGACCCCGGCAGCTCGCCGGACCAGTACGCGGGGGGGAACTCTCGCGGGGAGCCGCCGGCGCGGTCGCCGGGGTGCCGGAACGTCACTCCCTCGACCGGCGTGAACGGCCCGGCGAACGGCGACAGGAAGGTGATCCGGTGCCCGAGCTTCGCGATCTCCCGGCAGATCTCGTAGCAGTGCACCCCGAGCCCGCCCGTGTGACTCGGCGGAAACTCCCAGCCGACCATCACGATCTCCAGCGGGCCCGCCTCGGACCCGACCCCGGTCGGGGTGCCGGAGTCGGCCGGCGGCCGCCGGGGGATCCGACGGGTCGCCGGGAGGTCCAGGGCCTCTGACTCCCGCGACCCCTTCCGCTCCCCCCGGACCGCCGGGCGACCCCGTCCTCGGGAGGACGGCGTCCGTGGGTGGGGTCGTCCCGCGCGCCGTTTCCGACGCGGCTGAGCCGGGGTGGTCATCGCACTGCCCTCGCGCCCGTCCGCGCGGCGTGCCCACCGGGAGCGGGCAAATGAAGCCGGCGATGCGGCGCGCGGCGGGCCCCGACGGCCGGGACGCCGATCAGAACCCCGCGAGGAGTTCGGCGATCGCGGACCGCGGGTCCGCCGCCCGGGCGACCGCGCTGGCGACGAGCACTCCCTCGGCACCGAGCTCGATCGCTCGGGCGACGTCCCGCCGATCGTGCACCCCCGCGCCGCACAGCACACGGGTCCCGGGCGCCACCGCGCGCACCGCTTCGACGGTGCCGGCGACGACCTCGGGCCGCGCCGTCGAGACCGCCCGGTCTCCCCCGATCAGCTCGGGCGGCTCGATCGCGAGGTACGGCGGTCGGAGGGCGGCGAGGGCGCGGGCCCGCTCGATCGTGCCCGCGCAGACGACCGCAACGAGCCCGGCGCGCCCGAGCCGCTGGACCGCCTCGGCGGCCTCCCCCGGGCCGACCGGCCGCTCCGAATGGTTCACGAGGCTGCCGCGGGCCCCGACCGCCTGGATCGCCTCCGCCGGCGTCGTCCCCGTGCGCGCGCCCGGGTCGACCGGATCGATGTGCTGGGCGAGGACGGGGATCATCACCGCCCGGGCGATCGTTCCGAGGTCGGGGGTCGCGGGGGCGATCGCCGTCGCAGCCCCGATCTCGGTCCCGAGCTGGGCGAGGTGGCGGGCGATCTGGATCGCTCGCTCCCCGAGGCAGTCGGGGTACGTCTTCAGGTTCAGCAGGAGGAGCGGCGCGCCGAGCGGGGCCGCGTCAGTGGGTGACGGTCGCCTTCGCTCGCTTCGGCCGGGAGCAGATGGCGTACTCGTCGCCGTCGAAGAAGACCTCCCGGTCGGGGTGCTTCCGCTGGAGTTCGGAGATCCGCGAGAGGACGTCCTCGAGCGTGGTGGACTCGTCATTCGGGTCGATCCTCAGGTGCACCGTCTTCTCGGGCCGGTCGGCCGGATGACCCGTTCCGGGCATGAGGCTCCGAGGGTCGGCCTAGGCGTGGGGGGCCATTAAGCGTTCGAACGACCCCGGCCCGGGCCTCCCCCGCCCCGCCGGTCGGTGCGCCCCCGCGCCGGAGCTCCCCGCAGGAACGGCGCGGTCCGGGAGCGAGAGCTCCGTTTTCCGGCGGAGTTTGGTAATCAGTAAATACCGTGCGACGCTGGCACACGGCGAGGAGTTCTCGAATGTCGGGAAGCGACGCGCGGGAGAAGGAAGCGCCGGGGAACCTGACCGAGGCCGAGATCGCCGTCCACTGGAAGGAGGAGGAGTACTTCTCCCCGCCGCCGAAGTTCATCGGCCAGGCGAACCTCACCGACCCGAGCGTGATGGAGCGGTTCGGGCTCGACCGCTTCCCGGAGTGCTTCCGCGAGTACGCCGACCTCCTGACCTGGGACCAGTACTGGCACACGACGCTCGACACGAGCCACGCGCCGTTCTACAAGTGGTTCGTCGGCGGCCGGCTCAACGTCTCGGCGAACTGCATCGACCGGCACCTGCCGCAGTACCGGAACAAGGCGGCGATCGTCTTCCAGGGGGAGCCGGAGGAGGAGCCGCCGGTCGCGATCACCTACCAGGAACTGTGGGTCCGCGTCAACGAGTTCGCGGCCGTGCTGCGCGACTTCTGCCACCTCAAGGCCGGCGACCGGGTGACGATCCACATGCCGATGGTCCCCGAGCTGCCGATCACGATGCTCGCCTGCGCCCGGCTCGGGGTCGTCCACTCGGTCGTCTTCGGCGGGTTCAGC
>DATJZK010000079.1:0-3111 GCA_035499145.1 Thermoplasmata archaeon | reverse complement strand
CCCCGTGGTGGTTCGCGCTCAACGCTTCGACCGGGAAGGTGCAGTGGAAGTACTACACCGGTAACACCTCGCGGTACTACAACTGGGCGAGCCCGCTCATCGTGGGGGGTTCGGCGTACATCGGGCTCTCGAGCGGCTGCGATCATCCGCTGATCCAGGGCGAACTCCTGATGGTGAACCTGACCAGCCACACGCTCGTGCACTCGTTCGACGTCGTCGCGAACCCCGGGAAAGGGGGCAGCGTGTGGACGTCGCCGACGTACGACGCGACGACGAACACCGTGTTCCTCAGCACGGGGAACGGCCAGACCGCGACGCAGAAGATGGTCCGGTCCGTGATCGCGCTCAACGCGACGACGCTCGCCCTGCAGAGCTACTGGCAGGTCCCTCTCAATGCGACCCAGTCGGACGCGGACTTCGGCACGACGCCGACCCTGTTCGAGGGAGCGCACGGCGCCCCGATGGTAGTCGCGACGAACAAGAACGGGTTCGCCTACGCGCTCAACCGGTCGAATCTCGCCGCCGGCCCCGTCTGGTCCGACGCGATCGCGATCGGCGGACCGTGCCCCGAGTGCGGCAACGGCTCGGCCTCGTCGGCGGCGTACAACGGGACGACGCTGTTCCTCGCCGGGGGCGAGACGGCGATCGGCGGGACGAACTACTCCGGCTCGGTCCGGGCGATCGACCCGGCGACGGGCGCCTTCCTCTGGGAGTACGGCGCCCCTGGGATCGTGCTCCCGGCGCTCACCTACGGCGACGGCCTGGTCGTAGCCGGAGCCGGCTCGTCGATCGTCGTCCTTTCCGCCGCCACGGGGAAGCTGCTCTACAGCTACGCGACCGGGGCGATGATGTACGGGGCGGCGTCGATCTGGGGCAACTGCATCTACGAGGGGTCGACGAACGGCAAGATCTACGCGATCGGCATCGCGGGACTCGGCTGTTCCGGCTCGACAGTCGGCCATGCGGTCCGCGGCCCCGCCCTTTCGGCCCCCTCGTCCGGGAACGGGCTTGCCCCGGGAACTCCCCAGGCGCGGCTCGCCCCGAACTCGGACTCTCGAGAGGGGAGGCAGAGCCTGCGGGGTCCCGCTGCCCGCGATTTCAATCGGCCGACGCACCGGGACGGTCGATCAAGGCTCCCGCTCGAGACTCCCCCCTGATCGCAAAGGGTCTGGGCGAGGCTTCGAACGAAGAAGGGACGGGGCCGGTGGTGGGCGCGGCCAGATTTGAACTGGCGACCTTCACCGTGTCAGGGTGACATCCTAACCGCTAGACTACGCGCCCGCGCGCCGCCCACCGACGGTCCGTTCTTTAGGCTTTGGCCGAGGACGATCCGCGCTCAGCCGTAGCCGCCCGGGAACGAGTCCGGGTCGGGGTGCTCGTTCCAGGAGGAGTACCCCATCGACTGGCGCTGGACCTCGGTGACGTCCTTCCGGAGCCCGCCCTGGAGCGAGCCGTACGTCGCCTTGATCTGCTCCTCGATCGAGCGCGCGCGCTCGAGGGCGCTCTTGAGGTGCGCCGCCTCGATGAACTCGCTGCCGGAGACGGCGGCGAAGTCGCCCGCGGTCCGCAGGAGGCCGCCGAGCTCGCGGAGCCGGAGCGTGAGCGCATTCCGCCGGCCGTCGAGCGTCTCGGCGCGTCGCCGCGCCTCCTGGATCAGTTCGAAGACCGCCTCGCGCGTCGCGGGGCGGATCCGTCCGTCGCTCGCGATCTCCTGGGCACAGAACTGGGCGAGGCGCAGCCGGTTCGCGTCGGTGTCCGGCATCGCCGTCTCGAGGAGGACCTCGTAGCCGCCGCCCGCGATCCGCGAGCGGAGGGGCGAAAGGATCTGCGGGAGGTCCTGGATGTTCGACGCGGCGACGAGGATGAAGTCGCACGGCACGTTGTCGACGCGGACCGCCGCGCCTCCGGACTGGGGGTTCCGCCCGGTGATCGGGAACCGCTTCTCCTGCATCGCGGTCAGGATGTGGCGCTGGAGGTGCCCGAGGTGCGGCAGCTCGTCGAGGAACAGGACCCCCTCGTGCGACTCGTGGATCGCCCCCGGGATGACGCGCTCGTACGGCAGCGTCCCGAGCTGGGGGTGGCCCCCGTACGGATCGTGCCGGACGTCGCCGAGGAGCTCCGTCTCGGAGGCCCCGGTCGCCATGACGAAGGTGTTCCGGTCGAGCTTCACGAGGACCTTCCGCGGGCTCTCCTTCTGGAGGTGCCGTCGGCGCTCGAGCGCGCGCTGGTCGAGGATCTTGATCTTGTCGCCGGCCCGCTCGTAGGCCACGACCTCCTCGACGCCGTTCCGGAGCCGGGTCGTCCGGACCGACTCCTGGGGATTGCCCCCCGGGCTCACGGTCAGCTCGAGGATCCCGCCGACGAGGTCGCGGAACGGATTGCCGCTGCCGCCGATCCCGGGGACGAGCTGCTTCAGGTTGCCGCAGCTCGGGCAGTACCGGTCGCCCGGGAGCGAGTAGAAGCTGCACCGGGGGCATCGGTAGCCGAGCCGCTCGGCGACCGACGCCGGGGCGTCGGTCGGCGCGATCAGCTCCCCCTCGACGGAGCGGGCGGTCTCCGCCTCCTTGTGGACCTCGTCCTGGGGGACGATCTCGACGGTCGGCCGCTCGGGGTTCTCGGGGTTGTGGACGATCCGGATCTCGGTCCGCGGGCGATCGAGGTGGAGGGCGAGGGCCTGGGCGGTCATCGACTTCCCGATCCCGGGGGGCCCGACGAGGAGCAGGTGGCGGTGCTGGTACGCCGCGATGCGGGCGATCTCGACGGCCTTCTCCTGCCCGATCACGCGGGCGAGCGGGTCCGACGGAATCACGATGTCGGCCGTCGACGCGATCTCGTCGAGGGCCGTCGGCCCGCGGCGGGTGGCGTCGGCGGCCGGGGACGTCATCACCCCGTACGACGCCGCGACGACCGATAAACTCGCGGATGCGCGAGGGTAACCGGACGCCGGTGCGACACCGGCGTCCGGGGGTGTGGGCCTAGCGCGCTGCCGGCACTTCGACGTCGGTGCGGGTGATTACCCGCATCGGCTCGGGAACCTTGCCGATGGCGCCGAGGCGGTTCGCGACGACGGTCTGGATCCCCTTCTCGTGCGCGACGTCGAGGAGCCTCTGG
>DATJZK010000078.1:0-5091 GCA_035499145.1 Thermoplasmata archaeon | reverse complement strand
CCCAGTTTCCCGGGGTTATCCCCGTCTCGAGGGCAGATTGTCCGCGTGTTACTGAGCAGTGCGCCGAGGGCTTACCCCTCTCGACTCGCATGGCTTAAGCGAACTCCAATAGCGGTGCCCGCCGGCAGGATCAACCGGATTGATGAGCACACTCTGTGTGCTCGGGAATACATTGCTGAGGTCGTGAACCGATCGGAACTGACTGCGGATTTGCTCTTCGCTTACGTTGAGCTATTCGCGTACGCATCTCTCTCCTCCGTCAGTCCCGAGAGGTCGCTTCCCGTCTCCGGGAAGGGGATCTCGGGGCTCCACGCCCCGTGGGGCCATCTGTGGCGTCACCTTGGAAGAGCGCGGTTCATCGCGTCCCCGGCTCGCCGTGGTGGCGTCCCCGCGCCGGCGCCCCGAGGGGCACCGGGCGGTGCGGCGGCCCACACGGCTTCCGTATTTAAGACCGTGGCGGCGCGGCCCCGGCGGTCGCCCCGGGCCGTTCCAGCCGGGCCACCACCAGCGGCACCTCGAGGAGCGACATGATCTCGGGGGGGTCGTCGCCCTGCTCCATCCCTTCGCGGTTCAGCCAGGCGGCGTGGAGGCCGGCGGACGCAGCCCCCCGGGCGTCGGTGACGAGCAGGTTGCCGACGAACAGCGCCTCCGACGGCCCGACCCCGAGCCGGTCGACCGCCCGACGGAAGATCTCGGGGTTCGGCTTCGCCACCCCCTCGGTCCCCGACGAGACGACCCGCCCGAAGTACGGGAGGATGCCGACCCGGTCGAGGATCCGCCGGACGGCGGCCTCGCTGCTCGAGTTGGAGATGACCCCGAGCGACCGCCGCTCCGACTTCAGCTGGTCGAGGCAGCGGCGGACGTCCGAGTACAGCTGGATCGGCGGCTCGCTCTCGTGCAGGAGCCCCCGGAACCGGTCGGCGGCCGCCGCGTCGACCGCCTTCCCCGAGGCGCGCGAGAGGACGCGGCGCCAGAACTCGACCATCAGCTCCTGGCGGTCGAGCCCGAGCGGGTCGGCGTCGAGCTCCCGCTCGACCTCGGCGTAGAAGTGGGCCAGCGTGTCGGCGTCGAGGTCGAGGTAGACCCGCCGGGCCAGGTCGACCCACCCCGGGAAGTCCCGCTCGTCGACGAGCGTCCCGCCGAGATCGAACAGCACGGCACGGATCCGGGCGGCGCGGCGCACGCCCCGTCGACCGGACCGCGCGGAAAACGGTTCGGGCCGGACCCGGCCCGCCCCTACGCGACGCTCACGCTGTGGATGTCGGTGTGGCGGACGAGGACCGCCCGCGCGACCTTGAGGTTCTTGCCCGCCTTCCCGATCGCCCGCGCCTTCCAGGCCGGGTCGACCGTCACGGTCGCGTGGCGGCCCTTCCCCTTCGGGACGAGCTCGACCGACTTCGGCGAGTACCAGTAGAAGATGTTCTTCACGAGCGTCTCGGGCTCGTCCGCGTACTCGATCACCTGGATCTCCTTCTTCATCATCCCCTTGAGGCGATCGACGAGCACCCCGCCGGGCCCGACCGCCTTCGGGATGTCCCCCGGATGGACCAGGTAGACGAGGCGGTCCTCCGCCTCGAAGCAGTCCTTGACGCGCGCGCCGGTCCGCTCCTCGAACAGGCGGATGTAGCCGATCGTCTCGGTGTCGAACGCGATCTCGGCCATCGGGGCGGCCTCGCCCGCTCAGGTCTGCAGCGTGAGGATGGCGCTCGAGCCCGGGTCGAGGATCGCCATCGCGCTGATCGGGAACGGCTTGCCGCACGCCTGCCCGAGGTCGACCGCGCTCCCCTCGTAATGGTAGATCGGGATCTTCCCGAGCGTCCGGTCGGTCCGCAGCGACGCGTCCGGGCAGCTCTTCGAGACGATCAGGAGCTTCGCCTTCTTGCCTTTCGCCGCGTCGAGCGACTCGGAAAGGCCGATCCGCACCTTGCCGGTCTCGAGCGCGACCTTGAGGGCGTGGGCGAGGTCCATCTACGCCGCCTCCTTCGCTTCGGCGGCCTCGGCCGGCGCCGCCGCGGGGGCGGGCGACGGCGCGGCGGCCCCGAGCGGCCGGTAGACGAGGTTCACGGCCCCGGTGCCGAGCGTGATCGGCTGGCCGACGATGATGTTCTCGGCGACGCCGCGCAGCTCGTCGACCTCACCGATGATCGCCGCGCGGAGGAGGTGCGCGGCGGTGATCTCGAACGCGGCGCGCGCCAGCACGCTCGACTTCTTGCCGCTGATCCCGTGGCGGCCGATCGCGCGGATGTCCCCCTCGTTCGTCATCACGTCCGCGACGAGCATCAGGTGGCGGATGTCGACGGCCAGCCCCTGCTCGGCGAGCGTCCGGTTCGCCTCGTGGATCAGCGCGGCCCGCGCCGCCTCGACGCCGTAGACGCGGTAGATCTCGAAGACGGAGTTGGTCGTCGTCCGGACCCCGTCGACCCCCGCGATCTCGATGACGCCCTCGAGGTTCGACCCCTCGGTGTAGATCACGTACTCGTCCTTCTCCTTGCGGATGAGCGCCCGGCGGATGCCGGTGACGCCCTTGATGCAGATCCCCTTCGCCTCCTCGCTCGCGATCAGGAGGCGCTTGAACGGCATCTCCTCGACCGCCTCCTCCTTCTTCGTCTTCGTCTCGCCGGGGGCGGACTCCTTGAGGTGGATCTCGAACGAGCGGGTCTCGCCCCCCCCGCTGCCCGGCTTCAGCACGAACAGGCGGGGGTCGAGGTTCTCGAGGAGCGCCGCCTCGAGGTCGGAGCGCTTCACGCCCCGCGCCTCGAGGAGCGCCGCCTGGGGCGAGATCACGACCTTGAGGTCCTCGACGACCGTGCCGATCGACGCGACGTCGGGGACGGTCGTCACCTCGATCTGGAGCGCGATCTTCTGCACCGCGGCGCGGTCCGCCTTCAGCTTCTTCTCGACGTGGACCGTCATCATCGGCGTCGACGGTACGCGGCGCGCATCGACGAGCTCGATCAGCCGCGGCAGCCCGAGCGTGACGTTCATCTCGGCGACCCCGGCGTAGTGGAACGTCCGGAGCGTCATCTGCGTCCCGGGTTCGCCGATCGACTGCGCCGCGATGATCCCGACCGACTCGTGCGCGTCAACCTCGGCGCGTCGGAACCGGCGGGCGACCTCCTTCACGACCTTCGTCGCGTCGGCCCCGGTGAGCCGCAGCCCCTGGAGCTTCGCCTTCACCTCGGCGACGAGCAGCGGCGGCAGCGGGACGCCGGTCTCCTTCGTGGCGATCTCCTGGATCCGCACGGCGATGTCGCGCGCCACGGCCTTCTTCTCTTCCGGCATCGAGCTCACTCCCCGCCGAACTCGGGCCCCTCCTCGGGGGCGCCGAACTCCTCGGTCTCCTCTTCCTCGGCCTCTTCCTCGAGCTGCGCCTCGGCCTGGAGGTCCATCTCCTCCTCGGTGACCGGGGGCGCGCCCGTGGGGCCGTCGGGCTTCCGCTCGTCGCTCGGGCGGATCCGCCGGCCGAGCACCTGCGCGACGACCTCGTCGAGCGGCACGGGCTGGCCCTGGAACGACCGCGTCGGGTCGATCCCGTCCTCCCCGTACGTGTACTCGATCACGGTGCCCGCCGTGTTGCGGACGGTGCCGTCCTCGTCGACCTTGAGGTCTTCGAGGGCGTTGATCAGCCGGCGCTGCATGTAGCCGGAGCGGCTCGTCCGGACGGCCGTGTCGACGAGCGACTCCCGGCCGCCCATCGAGTGGAAGAAGTACTCCGTCGGCGAGAGCCCGGCCTTGTAGTTGGACCGAACGAAGCCGCGGGCGTCGGCGCCGAGGTCCCCGCGCGGGAAGTGCGGGAGCGTCCGCCCGACGTAGCCGCGCAGGAGGCGCTCGCCCCGGACCGACTGCTGGCCGACGGCGCCGGCCATCTGCGTCAGGTTGAGCATCGAGCCGCGCGCGCCGGATTTCGCGAGGATCACGGCCGGGTTCTCGAGCCCGAGGTAGCGGCCGGCGATGTCGCCCGCCGTGTCGCGCGCCTGGCCGAGCTCCCGCCGCACCATCACCTCGAGCGTCTCCTCGAGCGAGCGGCCCGGCATCTGCTCGAGCTCGTTCGCCTGGTACTGCTTCACGAGCTCGTTGACCCGCGTGCGCGCGGCGTCGATCGCGCTCGCGATCTCCTTCCGCGCCCCTTCGGGGACGTCCTCGTCGTCGATCCCGGTCGACAGGCCCTTGAGGCCGATCGCGGTGATCGCGAGCCGGCTCATCTCGTCGAGGAACTGGCGCGCCCGCGGCATCCCGTGGTTCCGCGCGATCGCGTCCAGGATCGCCCCCTTCTCGAAGGCGATCGCCTTCTTGTCGATCGCCCCGGCCTTGAGGACGCCGTTCTCGATCACGACGTAGGCGTCGTGCTTGCAGCTCAACGGCGGGCAGTCGCACCGCGCCCAGATGTTCGAGCGGAACTCGAGCGTGAGGTCGTTCGGGAGCGTGAGCGAGAACAGCTGCTTCCCCGTCCAGAACGGCTCGCCGTCCTTGTCCTTGCCGGCCGGCGGGGGCATCGGGTAGTGGAGCTTCGAGAGCAGGTAGACGACCTCGCCCTGCCGGAACGTGGGGTTCTGGTAGGTGAGCAGGAAGGCGGCGGTGATGTGGTCGTGGAGCATCCCGATGATCGGGCCGCCGTACCGCGGGGAGAGGATGTGCTCCTCGACCTTCATCAGGACCTTTGCCTCGGCCCGCGCCTCCTGGCCCTGGAGGACGTGGAGGTTCATCTCGTCGCCGTCAAAATCGGCGTTGTACGGCGGGCAGTCGCACAGGTTGAACCGGAACGTCTTGTGCGGGAGGATCCGGACGAAGTGGGCCATCATGCTCATCCGGTGCAGGCTCGGCTGCCGGTTGAACAGCACGATGTCGCCGTCGATCAGCTGCCGCTCGACGACCGAGCCGGGGGTGACGAGCTCGGCGCAGGCGTCGGCGTTCTTCTCCATCACCTTGATCCGCTGGCCGTCCTCGCGAACGAGGTAGTTGACCCCGCACGTGTAGCGGCCCTCCGGGCCCGGCGCCGGCGCGGGGCCGCGCTTGACGAGCTCCTTCGCGAGCTCCTGGTTGTGGAGCGTGACCTCGAGCGGGACGGTCAGTCCGCGGGCGACCTCGATCGGG
>DATJZK010000077.1:0-5842 GCA_035499145.1 Thermoplasmata archaeon | reverse complement strand
TCGCCCCCGGGAGCCCGACCCCAACTAATATCCTGCGCGTCGAGAGGAAGCGACGGCCGCGTCGGACGGGGGCCCCCGGCCGCGGCGGCGCGTTATATCCGAGGGGCGTTCGCTCGGCCGATGCCGAGCGTGGGGGTCCCGCGGCCCCGATACCGTTCGTTCCGGCTCGCGAACGGGCTGACGGTCGTTCTCGCTCCGTTGCCCGAGAGCCCGACGGCCAGCGTCTGGGTGTGGTACCGGGTCGGCTCGAAGAACGAGCGCCCGGGGATCACCGGAGCATCGCACTGGGTCGAGCACATGCTGTTCCAAGGGTCGCCCCGGTACGGCAAGGGGGAGATCGACCGCGCGGTCGTCAGCGTCGGCGGGACGCTCAACGCCTTCACCGACACCGACTTCACGGCGTACTACACGACGGTCCCGCGGGAACACCTCGCGATCCCGCTCGACATCGAATCGGACCGGATGACCCGCGCGCTGATCACGGACGCCGAGGTCGAGCGCGAGCGCACCGTGATCCACTCGGAACGGGAAGGGAACGAGAACTGGCCGGAGTTCCGGGTCGAGGAGGAGCTGTACCAGCTCGCGTTCCGGGTCCATCCGTACCGATGGGATGCCCTCGGTCGACGGGAGGATATCGAGCGGATGACGCCCGCGGAGCTGCGGGAGTACTACCGCCGGTTCTACGGGACCCGCAACGCGGTGCTGATCGTCGCCGGGGCGTTCGACCCCCGGGCGACCGAGGCCGACGTGCGGCGGCGGTTCTCCCCGCTCCCCGCGACCGGGGAGCCGGTCGAGGTCGCCGATCGGGAGCCGGAGCCGCGCGGCGAGCGACGGGCCGAGCTCTCCGGGCCGGGGACCACCCCGTACCTTCAGGTCGGATGGCGGGCGCCGGCGTTCTCGGAAGAGGAGACGCCCGCGACGATGCTGCTCGACGCGCTGCTCGGCGGGGAGACCCGGCTCTTCTCGGCCGGCGCGATGTGGGGTCGCTCGCCGGAGCACCCGAGCGCCCGGCTCTACCGGGCGCTGGTCGACCCGGGGCTCGCGGTCCGGGCGACGAGCGACTGGCGACCGCGGCAGCACTCGGGACTGTTCACGATCCAAGCGCAGGCCGCCCGGGGCGTCGGCCTCGACCGGCTCGAGACCGCGATCGACGACGTCGTCGGGCGGCTCGCCCGTCACGGACCGACGCCGGCGGAGCTGCGGGAGGCCCGCACGAAGGTCCGGCGCGGGGTCGCCCTGGCCTACGAAGGAGCGTCCCGCACCGGCTTCCGGCTCGGGTACTTCTCGGCGCTCCGGTCGATCGCCTCCGAGGATTCGCTGTTCCGGGGCGTCCTACGCGCGAACGCGGCGGAGCTCCGCGACCGGGCGCGGGCCCTGTTCCGGGACGAGTCGCGGATCGTCGTGCGCTACGAACCGACGGGGGAGGCCGCCGATGAGTGAGGTCCGCGACCCGCTCGAGGTCGAGTTCGGCGCGGCGCCCGAAGGGCTCCGCATCGTCCGACAGGCGCCCCCGGCCGGGTCGGCGAGCTTCAGCGCCACGTACATCGGCCCCGCCGGGTGGGGGCGCGACCCGCCGGGCCGGGAGGGGCTCGCCCGGCTGACGTGCCACCTGATGGCGTGCGCGACCCGCCGGCTGGACCGCATCGCGCTCGCCCGCTGCCTCGACCGAGCCGGGGGGACGCTTTCGCACGAGGCGAGCCCGGAGTCGGCGGAGCTGACCGTCTGGGGTCCGGAGGCGTCCCGGGAGGAGCTGGTCGGCCTCCTCGCGGAGGTCGTCCTGCGACCGCGGTTCGCGCCGGACGACGTCGCCCGGCTCCGGCGGCAGCTCCACGAGCGCCAGCTGAGGGAGCGGACGCAGCCCGCGTCCCGCGCCGAACGGGAGCTCCTCGCGGCGATCTTCCCGCGGGGCCACCCGTACCGCGAGACCGGTCTCGGTACCCCCCGGTCGGTCGCCCGGATCGACTCGGACGATCTCCGCCGCTTTCACCGGGACCAGTACACGAGCGGCGAAGCGATCCTCGTCGTCACGACATCGGCGCCGCTCCAGCTCGTCGAACGCCAGGCCCGCCGTCTGTTCTCTGGGTTCGAGCGGGCGAAGCCTCCCTCGATCGGGCCGGTCCGCCCTCCCGGGGGGCGTTCGGGAGAACGGGTCGTCCCGCTGCCCGGCCGCTCCCAGGTCGAGGTGCGGATCGGCGGGCCGTCGATCGGTCGCGGCGACCCGGAGTATCCGGCCGCGTTCCTCGCGAACGAGATCCTGGGGGGGCGGCCGCTACTGAGCCGACTGTTCCAGCGGGTGCGCGAACGGGGCGGGCTCGCCTACCACGCCTCCAGCTCGCTCGAAGCGATGCGCCTCGGCGGCTACTGGGTCGCCCAGGCCGGCACGGGAAGCGACCGATGGCGGAAGGTCGTGCCGATGGTCGCGGAGGAGATCGACCGGCTCCGAGCCCGCCCCCCACCCCCCGGGATGCTCCGGACGATCCGCGAGAGCGCGATCGGAGAGCTGCCCCTCGGGCTGGAGACGACCGCTGAAGCCCACGACCTGGCGGTCGACGTCGCCTACCACGAGCTGCCCGGCGACTACTGGAAGCGCTGGCCGTCGGTCCTTCGGGCCGTCTCCGGGCGCGAGGTCGCCCGGGCGGCCGAAGCCGCGATCGACCGCCGACGGGCGGTCACCGTGGTCGTCGGCCCGGTCGGTGGCGGGTAGGCCCGGCGGCGCGAATCGTGGGCACGCACCCATACGTACATATACGCCGCCGCGATTCTCGGACCTATGCCGACGCGAGCCCACCTCGACGCGGGCCCCCAGGGGATGCTTCGGAAGAACATCACCATCACGCCGGAGGAAGCGGAGTTCCTCGAGCGCCACCCCGAGATCAACCAGAGCGCCCTGTTCCGGCAGATCGTCGAGAGCCTGATGCTCGCGGAGCGCAGCCCCGGCGTTGCTTCGACCCAGCCGGTCCGACTCGGGAAGGCCGTCTACCGCTCCGGCGCCATCATGTTCCAGAAGACGAACGGTCGGCGGGAATAGCCGCACCATCGGGGATCGGCCGCAAGGCCGCGGCTCCGTCCCGGAGCCGGGGGGCGACTCCCGCGATCGCGGGGTGGTCGGCATCCGCGGCGCGCGCGAGCAGGATCCCGTCAGCCCCGGGAGTTCCCCGGTACGCGTTTTCGATCGTCGTGCGGTCGGTCCCGGCGAGCGCGTGGCGCGACACGAGGTGGCCGAACGACCAGCGACGCCGGAGCGCGAGGTCGGTGAAGTGGGGCGCGTAGTGGCCACCCCCGATCCCGAGGGCGATCCGATCCCCGCCCTCCCGCAGGGGCTCCGGCAGGAGCTCGGCGAGCAGGCGGACCGCCTCGTCCGGCGGCCCCGGATCCGTCCCGTAGCCGATCTCGACAAAGCAGGCCGGTAGCGACAGCTCCGGACCGTGGTGGGTCGATTCGAACGTGGCCGGCCAACCGACGGCCCCGCTCCGTTCGGCCAGCCGTCGCAGATAGCCGGTCATCAGGGTGGGATCGGTCGGAACGACCGTCCGAGGACGACCCCCGAGCTCCGCCTCCGCGCCCGGATTCCCCAGCGGATGGACGGTGAGGCAGCGAACGTTCTGCTCCCCCCGGTGGATCGACGGAAAGACCAGGGTCGGCCGGGCGGCTCGGAAGGACGCGGGGAGCCGGTCGTCAAGCCGCTCGTCCGTGATGTGCGGCCCCGGTCGGCGGAGGAGGATGGCCTGCCCCGACAGCTGTCGGACCGCGGCCCCGTCGACGAACTCCCCGGTCGCCGGGGGCGTCCCCCATCGCTCCACCACCCGGGAGGCGACCGGGTCCGACTCCGCGGCGACGATCACCACGCTGACCATCTGCCGTGCCCACGGGCCGAGCGCAGATGACGCCGCGGGCGGTTCGCGCGGGGGCGCTTTACCGCCGACCCCGACGGGTCCGGACGTGGGTCGCGACGACGGCCGCGACCGCGATCAGGATGCACAGCAGCGCCAGGAGCGGCGCGACTTCGCCGAGGTCATGCAGGAACGTGGACCACGGCGAGGGGACGGCGCTCCAGGCGATCGCCACGTCGACCGCGGCCCCGGAGATCGACCCGTTCCCGGAGGTCGGGCTCGCCCGATAACCGGTGAGCGAGCGTACCGTGAAGTCGAACGTCCCGTTCGGCTCGCCGAACGTGATGTTCCCGGTGCCGTTGAGCGACCCGCTTCCGACCGCGACGGACCAGAGGGTCCCGGGCGGCAGCCCGCTCGGAACGAAGACGAGCGGCTCGCCCCCGACCTCGAGCGTCAGCGCCTCGCCCGCCGTGAGCACCGGACTACCCAGGGGATAGGAGCGAGCCCCGACGGTGGCGGTCAGGCTGACCGTCCCGGGAACGACCACCTCCTCCAAGAACCCCCCCTGAAAGGCGACGGGCGATCCGCCGCTCGAGACGGTCCCCGTCGGGCTCCCCGGAAGCACCGACACCTCGATCGTCGCCACGGTCGATTCCGACCAGAGCGACCCGAGCGTTCCGCCCCCGACCGATCCGACCGCGATCGGGGCGCCCGCCGCGTCGCTCCCCTCGCCGATCGCGACGTTCGAGATCCCCTCCGCGGTCGCCTCCCCGTGGTCGACCGCGTTCGGCACCGCCTCCAGATTGTGCCCGTTCCACCATTGAAGGTCGAAGGTGAGCCCGGAAGCGCCCGTGAGGGAGGTCTGGAACCCGTCCCCGGGTCCCCCCGCCACCAGCTCCACGTCGCCGTAGCAGCGCGGGCATCCGCCCGCGAACTCGAGCCCCGGATCGACCCGGAAACCGGAGAACTGCGACGCCCCGGAGGCGAACGGGAACGTGATCGTGTCGAACGTCTCGTACGTCCCCAGGTCGTCGTAACCGACCCGGACCGTGGGGATCCCGCCGCTTCCGACGGAGGCCCGGAACTCCAGGACCAGCCGGGCCGGCTCGGCCAAGGTCACGCAGGCCCCGACGAGCGCGCAATCCGCGGCCACCCCGTAGTACGTACCCGCACCCGTGCCGGTGACGCTCCCGTTTCCGGCGAGCGACCCCGTCGGCAGCCCGTCGGAGGTGACGTTCCAGACGTTGTCCTCCCACCCGATCGCCCGGCTGGAGGTGTCGAACAACGCTACATCCTGTACCCAGTACGCGTACCGGCCCGACCCGACGCTGAAGGTGAGGAAGGCGTTCAACTGGAAGCTCATCGCCGCCGGCTCGGGCAGGGTGATGTTCTCCGTCGCGAGCGAACCGAACGCCACGGTTCCGACGAACTCGGTCGTCGCGTACGAGGCGGCCTGGGCGCCGGATCCGCTCCCGAGGTCGGCGAGGCCCATCGGGGCCGGCTCCGTTCCGGAGTACGCGCTCCCCGGTCCGGGATCCCGGCTGACCGAGTCCCCCCCACGAAGGACGGACGCCATCGGGACGGGCACGGGGACGCCCGGTTCGACCCCGCTGGGGTTCCGCGCGGCGGACTCCAGCGGGCTAGTGGAAGCGGTCAGCGGGCCGACGACGAGGAGGAGCGAGGCCAGGACGACCACCCCCAGGATGGACGCAATCTTAGGAGCGGCCGCGGGACGTCGGCCGACCGGGGTCGCGGACCGGGTTCGAGAGGGCGCCGAGGGCGTGAGCGCGCCTTCCGTGAACGTCACGACCCTCCGTACCTGGTTCGCACGGTATCTAACTCCGATGGCCCATCGGACGGGACGTTCCGGAGCGATCCGACCCGAATGAGTCTCTGGTCGGGAGATATACGACTCCCCACGTGTCGGCGTGTCACGGCAGGCCGTCGCATGCCCGGTCTTTGCGTCGGGTCTCGCCCAACTCGGCTCTCGGCGGAGAATTCACGTCAAGCTT
>DATJZK010000076.1:0-13453 GCA_035499145.1 Thermoplasmata archaeon | reverse complement strand
GGGCTCGGGCGACGTGGCCGGCTCTTCGGCGCTGAGCTACTCGTCGTACCGGACGTACCTCGAGTGCCCGCTCCGCTGGAAGTACCTCTACGTCGAGCGTCGCCCGGAGACCCCTCGGGGGTACTTCACGTTCGGTCGGGTCGTGCACTCCGTCCTCGAGGAGCTGATCCGCCCGTTCGTCGTTCCGGCCGTCCGCCGGACCGAGAGCGGAGAGCTGCAGCGGACCCTCGACGAGTGGCCGGGGGGGACGCCGCCCGCCCCGGGGCCGACCGGCCGGCCGATGTCGGCGGACGAGCTGCTGGCGGCGTACGACCGCGCCTGGTTGGGGGACGGCTACACGAGCCCCGAGGAGGAGGCCCGATACCGCGCGCTGGGGCGCGATCTCCTGCTGAGATACCATGCCCGGCTGGCGAACGATCCGCCGCGGCCGGTCGCGATCGAGCAGCACCTGGAGGCCCGCTGGGACGGCATCCCGATCCACGGCTACGTCGACCGGATCGACCGGACCGACTCGGGGGGTCTCGAGGTTGTCGACTACAAGACGACGCGCGAGCTCTCCCACGAGGACGCCCGCGACTCCGATCAGCTGTCGATCTACCAGGTCCTGGTGGAGGAGAACTACCGGGAGCCGGTGGAGCAGCTGACGCTCTACCACCTCCGGTCGCTGACGCCGTTGCGGACCCCCGCTCGCGCGCGAAGCGCGCTCGACCCGCTCCACGTCCGGCTCGGGACCGTCGCCGACGGGATCCGAGAGGAGGCGTTCGATCCGACGCCCGGCCGCCACTGCGCCCGGTGCGACTTCCGCTCGATCTGCCCGGAGTTCCGCGAGGTTCCCGGGCCGGACGGCGAGCGACTGACCGCGCTCGTCGACCGGTTCGAAGCCCTCCGGGCCGACGAGCGGAGGCTCGAGAAGGAGCTCGCCCGCACCGCCGACCAGCTCCACCGGGCGGCGGAGGAGCTCGGCGTCCACCGCGTTCCGGGGAGCCGGTCGGTCGCGATCCGTCGACGGGAGGAAGCGTGGCAGTTCTCGCTCGACGCGGTCCGTCCGATCCTCGCGGCGCACGGCCTCGCCGACCGGCTCGGCGCCGGGGCGCCGGACGACGTGAAGCGGCTTCTGCGCGACGCCGAAGTGCCGCCCGAGGTGCGCCGCCGGCTCTCCGAGACCGGGTCGCGGCGCGTGCGCTGGTTCTGGGAGCTCGAGGCCGCCGAGAACGGCGCCGGACGCGTTCGCTCCGCGCAAAAGCTATGAAACGTCCCCGGTAGTGTCGCGTATGGGGATTCCCCTCTCTACCGAGGCGCGGCTGCGTCCTCTCGCGGGTCGCTCGCCGACCGTCACGACCCTCTGTTCGCATTCGTCCCTGCAGATCTTCCACGGGGCGCGGACGGAGGGCCTCCCCAGCCTGGGCATCTCGGTCGGCCCACCGCCCCGGTTCTATGACGCCTTCCCGCGGGCCCGCCCGGATCGGTTCCTCTCGGTGCCGAAAGTGAGCGAGCTGGCCCACTCGACCGCCGCGCTGCGCGACGCCGGCGCGGTGCTGATCCCCCACGGCTCGTTCGTCGAGTACCTCGGGCCCGAGGCGTTCGGGGAGTTGGACGTCCCCGTCTTCGGCAACCGGGCCGTGCTCGGCTGGGAGTCGGACCGGCGGAAGGAACGGGACTGGCTCGAGTCCGCCGGCGTGTCGATGCCGGAGCGGTTCGAGGACGCCTCCGAGGTCGACGGGCCGGTGATCGTGAAGTACTACGGGGCGAAGGGCGGCAAAGGATTCTTCCTCGCGAAGAACCGCGAGGCGCTCGCCGATTTCCACCCGACCGGACCGTACGTGATCCAGGAGTACGTCCTCGGCACGCGCTACTACATGCATTTCTTCTATTCGCCGCTCTCCGACCGCGGCTACCGTGTCGGCCACGGCTCGCTGGAGCTGCTGGGGATGGACCGGCGGGACGAGGCGAACATCGACGAGCTGTACAAGCTCGGGGCGCAGGAGGAGCTCCTCAAGGCCGGGATCCGGCCGACCTTCGTCGTGACGGGCAACGTGCCCGTGATCCTGCGGGAGTCGCTCCTCGGCAAGGCGTTCGACGTCGCCGCCCGGATCGTCGAGCGGTCGATCGAGCTGTTCGGCGGAATGGTCGGCCCGTTCTGCGTCGAGGGGATCATGACGGAGGAGCTCGAGTTCAAGGTCTTCGAGATATCGACCCGGATCGTCGCGGGGACGAACCTGTTCATCTCCGGCAGTCCCTACTCGGACCTGATGGAGCCCGGCCTCTCGACCGGCCGCCGGATCGCGCAGGAGCTGAAGCGGGGCCAGGCGGAGGGCCGGCTCGCCGAGATCCTGAGCTGAGGCGCCCGGACGACCGGCGTCAGGGGGCGGACCGGGGACCGATGGGATCGGGTTCGGCGGCGATCGTCGCCGAGGACGTCCGTAAGGTCTACCCGCACGCCCCGCCCGGCGTCGCGGCGCTGAAGGGCATTTCCCTGACGGTCCCGACCGGGGGCGTCTACGGGCTGATCGGCCGCAACGGGGCCGGGAAGACGACGTTCATCCGCATCGCCGCGACCCAGCTCGCGCTCTCCGCAGGCTCGATGCGGGTGCTCGGCCACGACGTCACGTCCGAGGAGCGCGCGATCCGGGCGCGCATCGCCTGCGTCCCGCAGGAGTCGCGCCCGCTCTACTTCCTCCGCACGGAGGAGGTCGTCTACCTCTACCTCAAGATGCGCGGGCTCCCCTCGGCCGACGCCCGGAAGCGCACCCGGGAGGCGCTCGACGAGCTGTCGCTCTCCGAGCACGCCAAGCGCCTGGTGAGCCGGCTCTCGGGGGGAACGCGGCGGCGGGTCCTCTGCGCGATGGTCCTCGCGTCCGACGCGGACGTGATGTTCCTCGACGAGCCGACGACGGGCCTCGACCCGATCGCCCGACGCGAGGTCTGGCAGGCGATCCGGCGCGCGAGCCGCGAGCACCGGACGATCGTGCTGACGACCCACTACCTCGACGAGGCGGAGGCACTCTCCGGCCGGCTCGCGCTCATCGAGAAGGGCGAGCTGCGGCTCGAGGGCCGACCGTCCGACCTGCGCGCGCGGGTCCGCTACCCGTACCGCGTCACGATCCAGGGGGCCGTTCCCCGGTCGGAGATCGAGGGGTACGGCGACGTCTCCGAGATCGAGGGCGGCTACCTCATCTTCGCCCGCGAGGACGCGGCCCGCGAGCTCGCCCGCCGGACGCTCGAGCGCGGGGCACGCCTCTCGATGGGCCCCGTGAGCCTCGAGGACATCTTCCTCGAGGTCGTCGGCCGGGCGATCGACCAGGACACCGACGCGCTCGAGTCGAACGGGGAGGCGGCGACGTGACCACGCGGAACCGCCTGCGCTCGCTGTTCACCCTGGTCATGCTGAACGGCGTGATCCCGATCCGCAGCCAGCCGCTCTACCTCGTCAACCTCCTCGGCTCGCCGCTGTCGTTCCTGTTCTTCATCGACGTGATCTCCCAGGGCCGGCTGGTCGCCTACGGCATCACCGGCGGGCTCGTCCTCCTGATGCTCTCCTCGGGGACCGGCCTGCAGTCCGACCTCACCCACTACCGCCACGACCTCAAGTTCCAGGACGTCGTCGTCGCCTCGCCCGTCGAGGCGCCGGTCTACGTCGCGGGGATGGCGCTGAGCGAGCTCGTCTACTCGTTCCCCGGGATCGGGGTGTTCATCTTCCTGTTCATCGTGAAGGGCTACGCGAGCCCGCTCGGCGCGGTCGTGGTCGGCGGCGTCCTCCTCCTCGTCTGGTGCTTCGCGACCGCGCTGGCGTTCACGCTCGCGACGTACTTCGAGGACGTGCGCGAGACGTTCATGTTCAGCCCGATGATCTCGCTCCTCCTCACCGTCCTGCCGCCGGTGTACTATCCGCTCTCGCAGCTGCCGCCGTGGGCGCAGCTGGTCGCCCGGTTCTCCCCCACGACGTACGCCGCCAACCTCGTCCAGGGCGTGTCGATCCCCGGCCACACGATCGCGCTCGGCGCCGCGGCGCTCGACTGGGCCGTGCTCGGGAGCGTCACGGTGGCGCTGTTCCTGATCGCGGCGTTCAAGGCGCGCTGGAAGGAGCCGTAGGCCGGTTTCGCGCGCGTCGGCGCGACGCGGGGCACGAGTGCTTATGTACCGGGCTCATGGTGCTGGCGGCCGATGCTTTCGTTCGCCGATGCGCGTGGTTCCAACCCCGCCGACGAACGATACGCCCGGTGCCTGTTCTGCGGCAAGGAGATGGTCGTTCTGCCGAACGACCGCCGCGGCGGCAGCTGCTTCGACTGCCTCGCGCTGTCGGTCCCGGTCGCCCGCCCCTGCCCGGGGTGCGGCGGGACGATCCCCGGCGAGGAACGCGCGGTTGGCTGCGCGTCGTGCGGCTGGTATCCGCTGCGCGACTAGCGCCGGGTCGGCGTTCCGCCGCTAAGCTTATCGCTCGCCTCCCGTCCGGCGCCGAGGGCGTGCCGAGGTGGCTCAGTCCGGTACGGCGCGAGTCTGGAAAGCTCGTGGCGGAATACGCCTCGGGAGTTCAAACGCCGCGGGCGGCCGCCCCGCCGCGGCGGAGAGTCTCCCCCTCGGCGCTCCTCTCTCGGGCGACGCGTCCGACGGAGGGGCCGTCCGATGAGCGTCCCCCCGAAGTCGACCCGTCCGGCGCTGCTGCAGATCGATGCGATCCTCGGCCGGCTCACCGGCGCCGCGGCGCTCGAGGAGGTCTGCCGGTTCCTCCGGAGCTCGTACCCCCACTACCGCTGGGTCGGGATCTACCGTCGGGACGGATCGGAGCTCGTGCTGGACGCCTGGCAGGGGGACGCCCCGACCGAGCATACCCGCATCCCGATCGAGCGCGGGGTCTGCGGCCGGGCGGTCCGCGAGGAGCGCACGGTGATCGTCGACGACGTGCGGACGGCCCCCGAGTACCTCGCCTGCTTTCTCGAGACCCGCGCGGAGATCGTCGTGCCGATCCGGGGCGCCGCGGGGGTGATCGGCGAGATCGACATCGACGGCAACTCCGTCGGCGCGTTCGATGCGAGCGACCGCGCCTTCCTGGAAGCGGTCGCGCCGAAGCTCACCCGCGACGTCGAGGCGATCGCCGCCGCCCCGCCGACCGACTGAGGCGCCGGGCGATCGTCGCGAGGGCATCGGCCCGGGCTCGCGCCGCGTCGAACCTCGGTCCCCGCGTCCGCGGACCCTGCGCGGGGCGTGCCCGGGCCGACCGCGCGATCGCGTGCAATGCCCGGGTGAGCTCGTCGACGATCGGCACGTCGGCCGCGAGGCTCGTACGGGAGAGGGGGTTCAGGTCGATCGCGATCACGCGTGTCCCGCGCGCGCGAAGCGCCTCGGCGCGATCGCCGTCCTCGAGCGGGACCAGGCAGACGTCGGCCCGATAGATGCCGCGCCGATCGACGAGGGCGCGGTCGGACGGCAGCCCGGGGATCCGCGCGGTCGGACGCACCCCGAGGACGTCGCGGACCCCGGCCCGCGTCAGGATCCGCGCGATTCGCTCGGCCCGGCCGGGCGTACGATGGAAGAGGTTCACCTCCACCGCGAGGTGCGGGATCGCCCGGGCGAGCGCTGCGATCTCGGGCGCCGCGAGCGCCGCCACGTTGCCGTTGACGCTGACGACCGGCGACCGGGCCGCGCGCAGCCAGTCGGCCGCCGCTCGCTCGGCGCGCCGGGCGCTCGGGGTCGTCCGCTCTCCGAGGAGGTAGTCGAACGCTTCGGCCCGCCCGTGGGCGATCAGCCCCTCGCCGACGACCACGCCGTCCCGGTGGGCCGCGGCCAACCGCGCCCGAACGACGAGGCTCCGGTAGCGGGGATGCCGTCGGGAGAGCCGCATCCGCGGGGCCTAGCCCGACGCGGGGGGGTCGCTCGCTCCGGTCGTGCCGTTCGCCGCCACGCCGCCGCCGAGCCGGCTCTCGAGCGCCGCGATCCGTCCCTCGAGCGGCTCGAGGACCTCCTCGAGCGCCTTCGTGAGCGACAGCTTGAGGCTCTCCTCGAGCGCGACGATGTCCCGACCGAGGTCGGTGATCCGGCGGGCGTTCTCGTTCAGGAGCAGCCGCGTTTGGGTCGATACGCGGTACGTGTCGGAGAGGTCCTTCGTCAGCTGGTGCGAGGAGCGGGCGAACGTCTCCACCGACTCGCTGACGGGCTTCCACTTCGCGTCGAGGTTCGTCGAGACCGACGCGTTGAGCCCCTCGGTCGCCTGGGCGAAGCCGGTGGCGATGTCCTTCGAGACCCGCTCGCCGAGGGCCGCCTCGATCCCCTGGAGCCGGGTCTTCAGCTCCTCGCCAAGCCCGGACCCCGAGGCCTCGACGTGCTGCAGTCGGTCCTCGATCGACTGGAGCCGCGCGGTGAGATTCGAGTACGCGGTCCCGATGAGCGTGTTCGTCTGCGACTGGCCGACCTCGGCCGCGCGGAGCAGAAGGTGGAGGACCCAGTGCTCGCGCCCCTTCGCTTCGGCGAGCGGGCCCCGGTCCAGCCGATCGCGTACCTCGCGCTCGTCGATGAGCGACTGCAGCTCCTTGAGGACCTCGACGCGCAGCGAACTGGGCGGCGCGCCAGTGGGAGCGGGGCGACCGGCCATCGGCGACGGATGGTCCCCCCGAGCCTATATACGTTGGCCGAACCGACGTCGGACCCGCCGTTCCGGAACTCTCCGCCGACCGTGCGACGGTTTCCCTCGCTTCATCTGACGGATAACTATTAAGGGAGCCTCCGTGCCTCGTTGCGTCGGACGCGCGACCGGCGGTACCGGGTGCCCCGGTGGCGTGGAGTATCCACTTAGGAGGAGCAAGCGAACATGCCGCGCCCACCGAAGAGCAAGGAGAAGCGACGAGTCGGCCTCGCGGTGTATCTCGAGCCCGCGATCCTGCGCCGGCTGCGAAAGGCCGCCGACGACGATCGGCGGTCGACCTCAACGCAGGCCGCCCTCTACATCGAAGAGGGGCTCGGGCTTCGGAAGCCGAAGGCGCGCTGAGGCGTCGGCCCGCGGCTCAGTCGGCGAACCCCGGACCGAGCAGGTCCCGGGCGACGATCAACCGCCGGATCTCCGAGGTGCCGGCGCCGATCTCGAGCAGCTTGGCGTCACGGACGAGCCGCTCGAGCGGCAGGTCGCGCATGTAGCCGTAGCCCCCGTGGATCTGGACCGCCTCGAGGGCGGCGCGCGTCGACGCCTCCGAGGCGAACGTGAGCACCGCGGCGCTCGCCCGCAGGCTCTTCGGCGACTTGGCGAGCTCCTCGAACGCGGCGTACAGCATCAGTCTCGACGCGGCGAGGTCGGTGTACATGTCGGCGAGCTTCGCCTGGATCAGCTCGAACCGGCCGATCTTCTCGCCGAACTGCTCGCGCTCCCGCGCGTACGCCACGGAGCGGTCGAGGCACTCGGCGATGATCCCGACCGGGATCGCGGCGAGCACGGCCCGCTCGGCGTTGAGGCCCCCCATCATGATCGCCACCCCCTCGTTCTCCGCGCCGAGGCGCTGCGGCTCGGGGACCGCGACGTTGTGGAAGGCGAGCTCCCCGGTCGGCGATCCGCGCATCCCCATCTTGTCGAGGCTCTTCGCGACCGAGAACCCCTCGCTCGAGGTCCGGACAAGGAACGCGGAGATCCCGCGGCTCCCTTTCGCGGGGTCGGTCTTCGCGTAGACGAGGACGACGTCCGCGACCGGCCCGTTCGTGATGAACTGCTTCGTCCCCGACAGCACGTAGGAGTGGCCGTGCCGGACCGCCCGCGTCCTCAGCGAGACGGCATCCGACCCCGCGTTCGGCTCGGTGAGGGCGAGCGCGCCGAGCTCCTCGCCGGACGCGACCTTGGGCAGGAACCGCTCACGCTGGGCGTCGGTCCCGTTGCGGGCCAGGTTGTCGGCGAAGAGGTTCGAGTGCGCGCCGACGCTGAGGGCGAGCGCGGGGCTCGCGCGGGCGATCTCCTCCAGGATGATCGCCTGGGCGCGGTAGCCGAGTCCGAGCCCGCCGTACTCCTCGGGCACCGTCGGGGCGAGGAACCCGTGCTCGCCGAGGCGCCGGAAGACGTCCTTGGGGAACCGGTCGTCCCGGTCCATCGCGTCGGCGACGGGGGCGACGTCGCGTCGGACGAACTTGCGCGCGGCGTCGCGGAGGTCCTGCTCCTCGGACGTCAGCGACGGCTCCACACGAAAACGGAGGGTCGGGCGATGATAACGGTTGTCGAACCGCTCACGCCGACGGGCCGGCGCGGCGGGCGAGCCGGAGCCCGATGTGCTTCCGCCAGATTGCGCGCGGACGGGGCCAGTCCTCGCGGAAGTGCGCGCCGCGGCTCTCGGTCCGACAGAGGGCCGCTTCCGCCATCAGGGACGCGGTGAGCGCGGCGTTGGCGACGGCGCCGGGGAGGTCGTCGCCGTTCGTCGGGGCGACGGACCGCACGACGTCGCGGAGCGCGCCGATGGCGTTCCGGAGTCCCGTCGCGTTCCGGACGATCCCGACGTTCTCCCAGAGCTGTTCGCGGACGAGCGCCAGCTGCCCCGGACTGCCTCGCCGTCCCGCGCCCCGCTGCGGGGCGAGGGAGAGCAGGCGCGCCGGGACCGCGGGTCCCCCCGGGACCGGCCGGGCGAGCTGCCGCGCGACCCGCTCGCCGAAGACAAGGCCTTCGAGCAGGGAGTTGCTCGCCAGCCGGTTGGCCCCGTGCACCCCGGTCGCCGCCACTTCCCCCGCCGCGTAGAGGCCCGAGAGCGAGCTCCGTCCTTCGAGGTCGGTCGTCACGCCGCCGATCATGTAGTGGGCGACCGGGGCGACGGGGATCCACTCCTTGGACGGGTCGAGCCCGAACGATTGCAGGAAGCGGCAGACCGACGGGAACCGGGCGAACAGCCGCGTGCGGGGGATCCCGGTCGCGTCGAGGTAAACGCTCGGGTGGCCGGAGCGCCGGATCTCCCGCTGGATCGCCCGCGCCACGACGTCCCGGGCCGCGAGCTCGGCCTCGCCCCGGCGTGCGTTCAGGAACCGCTCGCCCGCCTGATTCCGGAGGATCGCCCCTTCGCCCCGCAATGCCTCGGTGATCAGGAACCGCGGCGCGCCTTCGCGAGCGAAGACCGTCGGGTGGAACTGGAGGAACTCCATGTCGCTGACGAGCACGCCCGCGCGGAACGCGATCGCGATCCCGTCGCCCGTCGCGACGGCCGGGTTGGTGCTCTGGCGGTAGAGACTGCCGGCGCCTCCCGTCGCGAGCACGACCGGGCCGGGAGCGAGCTCCTCGAGCTCCCGCCCGTCGGGCCGGGAGAGGACCGCGCGCGGACCGGCGGCCGTCCCCGGACGGAGGGCCCGGAGGACGCGCTCCTCGCGCGCGTCGATCCCCGCGTCGATCGCCGAGTGGCGGAGCGCCTCCTCGATCGAGAATCCGGTGGCGTCCCCGCCGGCGTGCAGGATGCGGGGCCGGGAGTGCGCCCCTTCGCGTCCGAGCGAGATCTGGCCGTCGACGGTGTCGAACGGGACCCCGAACCGCACCAGGTCGGCGATCCGGGCCGGGGCCTCCCAGGTGAGAATGTGGGCCGCGGCTCGGTCGACCAGCCCGTCCCCGGCCGCGACCGTGTCCTCGAAGTGCAGCGCCGGACGGTCCCCGCTGCCGACCGCCGCGGCGATCCCGCCCTGGGCGTAGCGTGTGTTCGACTCTTCGAGCCGAGCCTTCGTCACGATCGTCGGACGCAGCCCGAGCTCCCGAGCCCGGAGCGCCACGTAGAGGCCGGCGATCCCGCTGCCGACGATCAGCGGCGCGCCGTCCTCCCCGCCCATCGCCCGCCGATACGGCATCGAGTAAAGCGACTCCCCCCGCGGGCGACGCCTCATCTTCCGGCGCGAGGTGGGGCGCCGTGGAGCGATCCTCGTCCGCCCGATCCCCCCTCGGGACCGTTCGGGTCGAGGAGGACCCGGACCTCGCGCGGACGGTCCAGGATCGGAGTTCGCCCCCGGCCCCGTTCCGTTCGCTCACCGTCAGCGACCTCCTCGGCCCGCGACGGGCCGTGTACCGATGGCTCGCCCCGCGCACCCCGATCGCCGACGAACGACGGGAGCGGATGGAGTCGGGGCGCTCGATCCACGCGCGCCTCGACCGGGCCCTCCGGGGCGAGGGACAGTTCGAGGTACACCTCCGGCGCGGCGGGATCGCCGGCCGCATCGACCTGTGGGCGGACGTCCCGGTCGAGGTGAAGACGGGCCTCCCGGTCGGCGCCGACCACCTGGTCGACCAGCGGCCGGACCACGTCGAACAGATCGCGATGTACTGCGCCCTGACGGACCGACGGACCGGACGCGTCGTGACGCTGTCCCCCCGGGTCGACGGGGCGTGGGGCGTGGAGGCGGTCGACCTCTCGATCGACGAGCCGTCCGCGGTCCGCGCGGCGATGGATCGGCGCGCCGAACAGATCCGCTCCGCGAGGCGCGCGGGGAACTCCGACGGATTGCCGGGCTGCCGGTGGCGCGGTCGCCGGTGCGAGTTCGAAGAGGCCCGCGTCTGCGCCTGCGCGGAGACCGATCCGCCGGCCGGGACCGACCTCCTCGAGCACGTCGTCGAACGTACGGCGCGACCGGACGTCGAAGACCGCTGGCGGGTCGCCCTCGGGGCGATCGCCGAGGACCGTCCCGACCCGAGCCCGTACCGGATCCGCGAACTGATCTACCCCCGTCGAACGTACTACGAGCGCGTCGCCCCGCCCCCGGCGCCGCCGCCCCCCGCCCCCCCGACCGAGGCTCCCGACCTGTACGACCGGCTCGTCGGAGCGATCGAAGGTGGACCGACCGGAGAGGTGGCGCGGGTGTTCGCTCCCGCCGGCTTCTCGGAGGACGAGGTCACCGGATTCCGCGGTCTCCCGTACCTACTCAAGACCTCGAGGGCGTGGGCCCGGATCCGCCCCCGGGAGGTCGACGCGCGGTTCCCGCACTACTCGCTCGAGCTGGGACTACGCTGCGCCGCGGCGGACGCGCCGGACGGCCTCGTCTTTATCGCGTACGAGCACGCCGAGCGCGACGTCGACCGATTCCAGGCGCTTCGGTACCGCTTCGACGATCTCCCCGAGCTCGCCCGCCTCGGCTCGGGCCGCCGGGACGGGCTGACCGACGCGATCGCCCGACGCGATCCGTCCCGGTTGCCGGCGTGCCCCGCGTGGATGTTCGACGGCTGCCCCTACCGCGCTCAGTGCGGCTGTGGCGCCGAGGCGGGCCGGTCCCAGCGGTAGATCGTCGCCCCGCCGATCGTCCGGAACCCAAAGGCATCGTACAGGCCGAGCGCCGGGACGTTCGACTCGGTGACCCAGAGCCGGACGCTGTCGTAGCCGAGCCCCCGCAGCGCCCGGAGGACCCACGTCATCACGAATCGCCCGACCCCTCGCCTCCGGTCGGCCGGATCGACCATCAGGTCGACCAGGATCGCGCGCCGGATCGACTGCTCGGTCGTCAGGACCGCGGCGACCAGGCGGAGGGGCTCGCCGCCGACGAGCGCGACCGACGCTTCGTCGACGAATCGTCCGAGGCGACCGTCCAGCATCGCCCGGAGCGCCTCGCGGTTCCCGTCCGCGGCCGACCCGACCAGCAGCGCGTCGATCGACCCCGCGAACGACCGCCGGTCGAGGTCGGAGAGCGCCTCGAGGGTGACCTCGCGCACGGGGACGAGCCGGAGGCCCGAAGGCAGCGCGGGCGCCGGACCCCCGTCGCGCGCCGTGAGCTCCCGCTCCATCGAACGTCGGGCGATCGTCGTGGAGCCGGGCCGGGCCGCCAGCCGGTCGACGACGGTCCGTTCGTCGGGGAGGGACAGTCCGGTGAACCCGAGGTTCGCCGATTCGGTGGTCGGGACGACCTCCTCGAGCAAGGCGTTCGCCAACGCGACCGCGCGCTCGACCGAGGCGGGTCCGGCGTCGACATGCACGTGTCCGTACAGCTCTCGCCCCCGGCGGCTGCCGAACGCGAGGCCCCCGGCGGGCTCGGGACGAAGGAACCAACCCGGCCGGCTCCCGACGGCCAGCTCCTGGGCGGTCTCCTCCACCCAGGTGCCGCTCGGGGCATCCTCCCGGCGCGTCAGCTCCCGGCGGACCGACTGGAGCAGCGCTTCGAGTTCCGGGCGGGGGGCGCCGCGGGTCGGTCGGGGAGCGTCCACGGTCGGGCGGACTACGAGGAGTACTCGCGCGCGAGGATCTGAGCGATGTCCGGGGCGACCGACGCCTTCTCCGCCGGGTTGCCGAGGGTGTCGGTGGAGTAGATCTCGTCGGTCACCGCCTTGATGCGTTCGAACGCGTCCCGGAGGAACAGCCCGTGCGTGCAGGCGGCGCTGACCGCCCCGGCCCCTTTCTTCTTCAGCAACCGGGCCGCCTCCACGATCGTTCCGCCCGTCGTGATGACGTCGTCGATCAGGACGACGTGCTTTCCGTCCACGGGCAGCCCGCCGGACGCCGGGAGCGCGAGCTCGACGTGCTCGCTGTCGATCCGCCGCTTGTCGAGCGCGAACCAGGGGCGGTCGAGCAGTTGGGCCATCCGCCGGACCCGGTCGACCCCCCCCTTGTCCGGCGAGATCAGGATGTCGACGGGCCGCTCGCGCAGGAGGCGGCCGAGCGCCGGGATCCCGCTCGCCTCGAACGCCGGCTTCCGGAAATGGCCGAGCGTCTGGGCGGAGTGGAGGTCGACGGTGATCACCGCGTCCGCATCGAGCTCGACGTGGCGACAGAGGGCGCGGGCGCTCACCGGCTCGCCGGGGAAGAACCGGCGGTCCTGGCGGGCGTAGCCGAAGTACGGCACGACCACGAACGTCCGTCGCGCGCCGGCCTCCCGCACGGCGTCCTCGAGCAGCAGCAGCTCAAGCAGGTCCTGGTCGGTACGCGTCGACTGGACGATCACGACGTCGTCGCCTTCGAGGCGGCCTCCGACGCGCAAGTACAGCTCGCCGTCGGAGAATCGCTTCGAGAACGGGATCCCGAACGGAGCGTTGCCGAGCTCGCGCGAGATCCGCTCGGCGAGGGCGGTCGATGCGGTGCCGCCAATGACGTGCATCGGGATCCGAACGGCCGGCGAGCCGGGCGAGGGTATTTGAGCCGGCGGGTCTCCGTCGGCCCTCCTACAGGTCGTCCTTCTCGTCGCGGTGCCGGCGGCTCGGCCGTCGCACCCGCGGGCGAGGTCGCCCGTGCGCGTCGCTCACCGTCTCCCGGGATCTCCGAGCGGGGCCGGATCGCGCGGTGCGCGCGGGTCGGGGCGGCAGGTCGTCGATCTCGTCGTCGTCCCCGGCGCCTCCGCCCGGGTGCCACGCCCGGAGGCCGGCCAGGAAGCCGTGGCGGCCGGGCTCGCCCGGGTCGTATTCTTCGTCCGCCAAGGCGGCCTCTTCTTCCTCCCGACGTCGGATCGGGCTCTCGATCCCTTCGGTCTTCAGGGCGTAGTGGACGCCGAACGCCGCGAAGATCGCCGCGACGATCGACAGGCCGATGAACTGCCAGGAGACGGAGGAGACGTT
>DATJZK010000075.1:0-12616 GCA_035499145.1 Thermoplasmata archaeon | reverse complement strand
GAGTTCCCGCTGACCGCCGAGAAGTACGCCCGATGGATCGCCGCGACCCCCGGCGAGCTGGTGGGGCTGTTCATGGATTTCGAGACGTTCGGCGAGCACCACCCCGCCGCGTCGGGAATCTTCGAGTTCCTCAGCGCCTTCCCTCGGGAGGTCGCGCGCCATCCGGAGCTCGGCTGGGCAACGGTCGAAGAGGCGATCGAGGGTCCGCCGCACGCCCCGATCAGCGTCCCGTACACGATGAGCTGGGCCGACCAGAACCGCGACCTCGGCGCCTGGCTCGGGAACGACCTGCAGCGCTCGGCGTTCGAGGCGGCGAAGAAGGTCGGAGTGCTCGCGCGGCAGACGGAGGACCCGCCGATCCTGACCGACTGGCGGAAGCTGCTCACGTCCGACCACTTCTACTACATGTACGTGAGCGGCCACGGCGCCGACCAGGGCGTCCACCAGTACTTCTCGAGCTACGAGAGCCCGTACGACGCCTACGCGAACTACATGAACGCGCTCACCGACCTTCGTCGGCGCGCCCTCGAGCGGCTGGGCGTGCCGGTCCTCAAGTGAGTCGGCGAAGGCTTCATCCCGTCGCGCGATTCGACCGGGCGAGGGATCGATCGAGGGTGGCGCGATCGAGAGGCCCCGGCGGTCGCCGGTTCGACTTCCACTCCCACACCTACCTCACGGACGGCAACGAGTCGGCGACGTCGATGTGGCTCGCGGCGTCCCGGCTCGACCACCGGCTGCTGGCGATCACCGACCACATCGCGCTCGAGGACCCGGGTCGGATCCTGACGCAGCTCAGGGCCGAATCCGAGGCGTTCGCGGGCGGGCCGATGGCGACGCTCGTCGGCGTCGAGCTGACCCTCCTGCCGCCGCGTCGGATCGCGGAGACCGCGCGCCGCGCCCGGACGGCGGGGGCCGAGATCGTGATCGTTCACGGCGAGACGACCGCCGAGTACGTCCCCGTCGGGACGAACCGGGCCGCGATCGATTCCGGGGAGGTCGACGTGCTCGCCCATCCGGGGTTCCTCACGGAGCGGGAGGCCGAGCTCGCCGCGGCGAACGGGGTCGCCCTCGAGATCTCCGGCCGTTCGCTCCACAGCCGGACGAACGGCCACGTCGCCCGTCTCGCCCTCGCCGCCGGGGCCGACGTCGTCGTGGACTCCGACGCGCACTCCCCGAGCCAGCTGCTCGACTACGAGACGGCCGCGATGCTCGCGCGGGGGGCCGGGCTCACCCCCGGTCAGTGCCGGGGAGCGCTGGAGCGCGCTCCGCTGCGGGTCCTTCGCCGGTGCCGGGGTCGTTGAGACGGGCCGATCCGTCGCGGCGGACGACCGCGGGCCCGCGTATGGATGGAACCGTTAAAGAAGCGGGGCGGCCACCGTCCCGGCGGAGCGACCGGCGGGGCGGACGCTTCCCGAGCGCATCCGATCGATGATCACGCAGGTCACGGGGAACGGGCGCCTCCTCCTCACGGTCAACGAGAACGGGGACTGGAACGAGCTGTTCTACCCGTACCCGGGTCAGTTCCAGCAGCTCCGGGAGGCCCGCCTCGGCCTGTACGACGTCGCCGCGGCCAAGTTCGGCTGGCTCCGCGCCGGCAACGGCCACGAGGTCTCGCAGCAGCCGCACGGCCCCGGCCATCTGCCGGAGTCGACCTGGCACACACACGGGATCACGATCTCCGTGCGGGACCACGTGCACCCGAACCATGACCTGGTCGCGCGGGTGTTCCGGATCCGCGCCGACCCGCCCCGTCCGGTGCGGCTGTTCGCCTACCACGCGTTCCAGATCGCCGAATCGATGTACCAGGACACGGCGTACGTCGACCCGACCGGTCCGTCGCTGATGCACTACAAGCGGGGGTTCTTCTTCGAGTTCTTCTCGAACCCCCCGTTCACCCACGCCGTCTGCGGCGAGCACACACTGAAGGGACTGCAGGGGACGTACGTCGACGCGGAGGACGGCCACCTCCAGGGCCGTCCGGTCGCCCACGGGGCGGCGGACAGCGTGATGCAGTGGGACGTCGCGCCGGTCGAGGGCGGGGAGAGCGAGATCCAGCTGTTCATGGCCGCCGGCCGGAGCCTGCCGGCCGTCCACGAGGTCCGCCGGTACGTCGTGCAGGGCGGGCCGGCCCGCTTCGTGCGCGAATCGGAGCGGTTCTGGGAAACGTGGGTCGGCCGCCGTCTCCCGAACCCGCCGGCCGACCTCTCGCCCCGTGCCCGGGAGCTGTACCGTGCCAGCGTGCTCGTGATGCGCCACTGCGCGGGGACGAGCGGGGCGATCATCGCCTCGCCCGACACCCGGTCGCTCGCGATGGCGGGCGACAC
The DNA here is from genome assembly GCA_035499145.1 of Thermoplasmata archaeon. GTDB lineage: Archaea > Thermoplasmatota > Thermoplasmata > Lutacidiplasmatales > UBA184 > Lutacidiplasma. Next base: position 10,292 of record DATJZK010000075.1, on the reverse strand, counting down.
GTACAACTACTGCTGGTGGCGCGACGGCGGCTACATCGCCAAGGCGATGGACGAGGCCGGCCTGTACGAGAACTCCGCGCAGTTCCTCGCCTTCGCCCAGCAGTGCCAGAACCCGGACGGCTCGTTCTTCCACCGCCACTTCCCCGACGGCGCGATCGGGAGCACGTGGCATCCGCCCCCGTTCCTGCAGATCGACCAGACCGCGACCGTGATCGCCGCGGCGTGGCACCACTTCAAGCGGAACGGCGACCCGGACGTCCTCCTCCGCCACTGGCCGCTGGTGAAAGGGGCCGCGACGTTCCTCGCCGCGTTCCGCGACCCCACGACCGGGCTCCCGTCCCCGAGCTTCGACCTCTGGGAGGAACGGCTCGGGACCCACACGTACTCGGCCGCGGCGGTCGCCCACGGGCTCGAACGCGCCTCGCGGATCGCCTCGGAGCTCGGGAAGGACCCGGCCGCGTGGAAGCGGGCGGGCGACGAGGTCCTGACGGCCGCGCGCTCCCACCTCTGGGACGACTCCCTCGGCCGGTTCGTTCGGTCGGTCTCGCCCCGGGACGAGAAGATCGACGCGTCGATCCTCCTCGGCCTCAAGCTCGGGCTGCTCCCGTGGGACGACCCGCGGGCGCGCGGGCTCGTCGACGCGATCGAGAAGCGGCTGTGGGTGCCGGGGATCGGCGGCCTGGCCCGGTACGAGGGCGACACGTACTACGGGCCGGAGAACCCGTGGATCATCTGCACGCTCTGGCTCGCCGAGGCGCGCCTCCGGCTCGGGGACCGCCCGCGGTGCCGCGATCTGATCGAGTGGGTCGCCGCCCGGGCCACGCCGACCCGGCTGCTCCCCGAGCAGGTCGACCGGAACACCGGGGAGCCGAAGAGCGCCACCCCCCTCACCTGGTCGCACTCGACGTTCGTCGACGTCGTCCACAAGTACGCCGAGTCGGAGAGCCGCGGACAGGTCGCGGAAGAGTAGGACCCCGAAGCCGCTCGGCTAGGCGGTGGCGATCGCGGAGACGGCGTCGAACAACCGGGACGCCATCGCCGGGTCGCGGGAGGCGACGCTGCCCGGACGGATCCGGCGGTCGGCGAAGTACTGTCCGGTGACCCCCGAGAGCGACGGCTCGGTCGCCACGTAGATCGGGGTTTCGGCGCCGTGCTCGGGGGTTCGCCCCCCGACGCGACCGGCGATCCGGACGAAACGGGCCGTCCAGCCGCCGTTGTTCTGGGCGAATCCGGTCCGGACGAAGCCGGGGTGCACGGCGTTCACCGTCGGACCGGCCGCTCCGAACCGGCGGGCGAACTCGCGAGTGAGCAGCAGGAGGGCGAGCTTCGACCGGCCGTAGGCAGTCCACCCCGAGTACCGTCGGCCCATCTGCAGGTCGTCCAGCACCAGCCGCTGACCGCGGTGGGCGCCCGAGGAGAGGTTCACCACCCGACCGCCGCGGCCCCCGCGAAGCGGGGCCGCGAGCCGCTCCGTCAGGACGAACGGGGCGAGCACGTTGAGCGCGAACGTCCGTTCGAGGCCCTCGGAGGTCACGTCGCGGCGGGTGAAGATCCCCCCGGCATTGTTCACCAGGATGCCGATCGCCGGGTACCGGGACGCGAGGACCTCGGCGAGGCGTCGCTGTTCCGCCCGGAGCGCGAGATCGGAGACACCGACCGACTCGACGAGCGGATTCCCCGATCGGGCCGCGATCGCCCGCGCCGCGTCCCGGGCCCGATCCTCGCCTCGGCCGACCACGACCGTCGTGGCCCCGGTCCGGGCCAGTCCGAAGGCGATCTCGACACCGAGCCCCGAGGTCGCCCCGGTGACGACGGCGACCGTCCCGGCCCACGGCCCCGCGAGAGACCCTCCCGTCATGGATCCTCGGGTCAGGCGATCCGGTACTCCCGACGTCGAGAGTCGTGGAGCACGATCGCCTCCTTCACCAACCCCTGCTTCCGCAACGACTCGAGGGCGCTCTGGACCGTCCGCCGGGGGAGGCGCGAGAGGCGGACGAGCTGGCCCTGGTCGAGTCCGCGGTGTCGCTCGAGCAGGTAGAACAGGAACTTCGCCGCCGGGGGGCCGCCGATCTCCTTCCCCTTGGGGGCGGCCGCCGCGGCGCTCGCGGCCAGGCCGAGCCGGGCGGTCGCCAGCTGCGCGACCGACGAGATCGCGACCCCCCCGATGTTGACGTCCTGCCCGAGCTCCCGGAGGAGGTACGTCTGCTGGACCTCGAGCGGCGCCTCGAACAGAAGGTCGTCGTGGGGGCGGTCGTTGACGATCGCGCGCAGCCAGTCGTACTTGATCCCGGTGTCCGCGTCGTAGATCCCGCCCGCGCGACCGCCTTCCGGGGCCGGCAGAGAGACCCGCCTCGGGGCGTAGCTCCGTGCCCGCCCGATCTGCGAGATCAGCTCCTGCAGGGAGAGCTGCTGCGAGGGATCGCGACCCCCGACCTCGATCACGGTTCCGAGGCTCCGCGAGTTCACCGCGCGGGAGACCCGTTCGAGATGGGCATCGCTGACCCCCGGTTGGCCGGCGGAGACCTCGATCAGGTCGAACCCGAGCCCCCGGGCCTCGTCGAGGAACTGGGGGACGCGGTCCTGGACCGCGGCGTACTCGACCAGTTCGCTGCTCGTGGAGACGTCGATCCCGGAGTCGTGGTATCGGCGGATGCGATCTTTGAGACGGTCTCGCGCGACCAGCAGGGGGAGACCCCAGCCGATCCGGGCGACGTCGATGTAGGGGGCGAGGTTCGCCAGCTCCTCCGGATGGAACCCCGACAGCCGGTCGAGGATCTCGGTGATCCCGCGGGTCCGGGGGCGCACGACCCGCACCGCGTCCGCCGGAAAGAATGGGGAACGACCGCGAGATCTACTGCCCCCTGCTTCCATCTGGGTCGCTCCTGCGCGAATTGTGCGTCCAATGTACGCCCCGCTCGGTATATCTGACCCCCGTCTCAGTCGACGGCGGCGTTCCGGAGCTTCGCGGTCTCCATTCCCGCGTTCCGTTCGAGGTACGGGGTGCGGTCGAGGGTGCCGGTTCCTAGGCCAAACTTATTAGAAACGGTCCTTGCGCGGACCGATGAGCGAGTCGCGGCCGCGCGTCCTGGTGCTCGGACTCGACTCGGTGTCGCCGTGGCTCCTGTTCGAGCGGTTCCTCCCCAAGATGCCGCGGATGCGGCAGCTGCTGGCCCGATCCCGGTATGGGACCCTCCGCAGCATCGACCCCCCGATCACCGTGCCGGCGTGGGCCGTGATGTTCTCGGGGGTCGACCCCGGGACCCTCGGCGTGTACGGGTTCCGTCATCGTCGCCCCGGCAGCTATTGGGACCAGTACATCCCGACCTCGAAGACGATCATGCGTCCGATGGTCTGGGACCGCCTCTCCCGCCTCGGCAAGCGGGTCTGCATCATCGGGATGCCCCCGGGCTACCCGCCCCCCCAGGTGAACGGCGTCTACATCTCCGACTTCCTCACGCCGGACAACGCGCAGGATTACGTCTCTCCCGCCCACCTGCGGCCGGAGATCGAGCGGGTCGCCGGAGGGTACACGTTCGACGTCACCTTCCGAGCGGACGACCGCGACCGGATCGGTCGCGAGCTGTTCGAGATGACCCAGAAGCACTTCGCGGTCGCCCGCCACCTCTGGTCGAAGGAGAAGTGGGACTTCTTCGCCCTCCACGAGATCGGTCCGGATCGGCTCCACCACACCTTCTGGAAGTTCTTCGACCCGACCCACCCCCGGTACGAGGCGAATCCGAAGTTCCTCGCCCTGGTGGACGACTACTACGCGATGCTCGACGCCGAGATCGGCCAGCTGCTCGATCTGGTCGGCGACGACGTGCGGATCCTCGTCACCTCCGACCACGGCAGCCAGGCGATGCAGGGGTGCTTCTGCATCAACGAGTGGTTGATCCAGAAGGGGTACCTGACCCTCAAGGGCCCCCGGCCGAAGGCCGGGACTCCGATCGAACAGGCGCCGATCGACTGGTCGAAGACGAGCGCCTGGGGGGCCGGCGGGTACTACGCCCGCATCTTCTACAACGTCAAGGGCCGCGAGCCGAACGGTGCGATCGCCCCCGCCGATGTGCCGGCGTTCGAGGCGAAGCTGACCACCGACCTGAAGCAGCTGAAGAAGCCGGACGGCCAGTCCCTCGCGGTGGACGTGCGGCTCCCAAAGAACATCTACAAGGAGGTCCGCGGGGACTCGCCCGACCTGATGGTCTACTTTGACAACGCGGCGTGGCGCTCGGCCGGTACCATCGGCTACGACTCGCTCTATCTGGCCGAGAACGACACCGGCCCGGACGATTCCGTCCACTCGTTCGAGGGCGTGTACGCGATCTCCGATCCTCGGACCGGGAAAGGTTCCCGGGGGCCCGAGGAGCGGCTGATCGACATCGCCCCGACCGTGCTGGAGATCCTGGGAGTACCGATTCCGCCCGAGCTCCAAGGTCGGCCTATCGCGAACGTTTGAGCGGTTCTTAGCGACGGGGCTACCGTCAGGAATGCACCCGCATCGCCGGCGGAGACGGTAAATCTCGCGAAACCGTCCCCGGCCGATGCACCCGTCGACCCGGGTCGCCACGATCCTGCTCGTGGTCCTCGCCTTGGCGGCCCCCAGCGTCGGGATTGTCAGAAGTCCCAGTTCAACCGGAATCCCTCTTGCGACCCTTCCCGAGGGACTCCTCTCGAATCTTACGCAGCTTCAGCCCTCGGTCGGCCCCCCGGGCTTGGCGAACTCGTCCCCCGCCCCGTCGACGGGCGAATCGCCGGGGCTCGGCGCACCGCCGGTGCCCAGCTGGTCGGGATCTTCCATGCTGGAGCAGGGGATGTACTCGCGTGCCGGGAACGACACGGCGTTCGGCACGTCGGGAGTCCCGGCGCTCGAGACCCCGCTGTCGTCCCCTCCCTTCCCCGGATCGCCCGTGTCATTCGACGGGGCGTATCCGACGTCGACCGAGTGGGCCACGCAGTACACCGCCGAGCTGGGAAACGGCACGGTAGATGCCGGGAATCCGGCGGTCTCCCGGGCCGGGTTGACGGGGCCTCAGTTTGTGGTATACGATCCCACGACGGAGCGCCTCTACGTCTCCGGCGGGACCGATAGGATCCTGGTGATCGACCCGAGCCGATTCGCACTGGTGTCGACGCTCGACCTGGGACGGTACGCCGGGGCGCTCGCGTACGATTCGGCCGACGGGACTCTCTTAGTCGAATCGAACTCGAGCGTTCTGGCGGTGGATCCACGGACCGGCAGCGTGGAGTACTCCATCGGGGACCCCATCGCTTCCGCCGGCCAGGACGGCACGCTCGTCCTCGATCCCGCGACGGATCAGGTCTGGGTAACGAGCGAGCTCGCCGGTAACGTCTCGATCGTGGACCTCCGGAGCCGATCTCTGATCGGGATGCGGCCAGTCGCAGCCGAGTTCGTCGACGTGGTCGGAGGGGTCTACGAGCCGCTGAACGGCCGGATCTATCTTGTGAACTGGGACCGCGACGAGGTCGAGATGTTCGACGGATCGACCCTCGCGAGCCTCGGATCGATCGACCTATCCGACTACTGCTGCTTCGCGGGGGGCATCACGCTCGATTCGGTGAACAACAACCTCGAGGTGACGGAGGTCGGCGTCGGAGGGACGATCCTCGAGATCTCTCCGGTGACGGGTCACGTGATCGATACTGCTTCGGTCGGGGGGTTCCCGAGCGGAACGGCGTTCGATCCGTACACGGGCGACCTCTACGTCCCGGAGCCCGCCCGGGGGTTCCTAACCGTGCTGAACGCCTCGTCGAACCTCTCGTTCGTCGAAAAGGTCCGGATGGCTCAGGACAATCCGTTGATCGTGTTCCAGGTGCAGGCGGTCGACGTCCCTCAGATCGACCGAGTCTACGTAGCGACCTACACCGGCGGAACCGTGGATGAGTTTTCGGCTACGGAGCCGTCCTCGAACGGCACCGTGAACTTCGGCGTGCGGCCGACCGGCAGCGTCGCCGACGCCGCCTGCGGCTGCGTGGTGGTCTACGACGACGCGCAAAGCGCGCTCGACTTCGTGGACGATCGCACCCTGGCCGTCGATCGGATCGTCCCGATTCCGATCTTCCCGAGCGGGCTCCTCTACGACCCTGCCGATGCGTCCCTGTGGGTCACCTACGACGGCTTGTTCAGCGCGTCGATCGTGCGAATCTACAATGGGTCGACCGGGGCCGTGGAGACCACGCTGGCGGACCGGTACTCCCCCGCCGCGCTCGCGTACTCGCCCGGGGCGGATCGGGTGTTCGTGGGGAACCTCGCGAGCGACAACGTCTCCGTTTTCAACGCGAGCTCCCTCGCTCGGGTCGGATCGGTCGCCCTCCCGGACTACCCTTCGGGATTGCTTTCGATCTCGGCGCTCGATGAGCTCGACGTCGCCTACTCCGACTCCCAGAATCTCACCGTCATCTCCGCCGGAAACGACACGGTGACGGGCACGATCTCTCTCCCCCTCCTCCCGACCGTTGGGGCCTACGATGCTTTCTCGGACTCGATCCTCGTCGCGAGTTACGCAACGCCGGACGTCTACCGCGTCAATGCGAGTAACGGGGCGGTCATCGCGACCGCCGATGTTCCGTTCGTGAGCGGGATCGCAGTCGACCCCGATTCGGGGGACGCCTTCCTGATGCTCTACTCGGACGAGATCGTCGTCTGGAACTTCACCGACGGCGACCTCACGTCGATCCCGGCGGGCGTCGAAACCGCCTCCGGGGTCTGGGTCGAGGGCGTCGGCGTCTTTGCGAACGACCCCGGGGGCGGGACGGTTCTCGAGATCGCCGCTTCCCCGGGTCGCCTCCTGACCGATCCGCGGCTACTCATCGCCCCCGAAGAGTCGATGAACGGCACGGAGGTTTCGGCCGATGTCGAGTTCAACGGGGGGACCGCCCCGTTCACCTACACGTTTAGCGGGCTCCCCCCGGCCTGCGACGCCGCCGGGGGACCCAGCTGGAACTGTACCCCCTCGGCCCCCGGCGAATTCCCGATCTCGGTCACGGTGGACGACAGCGTCGGGAACTCGCTGGTCGTTACGGCGACCTTCTGGGTCACGGGCGTGGAGCCGGTCACGTTCCTCGAATCGGGCCTTCCGGAAGGTTCGACCTGGACGCTGCAGATCGCGCCGCGTCCGCCGGTCACGCTGACGGGGACCACCTACTCCATCGAGGAGCCCGACGGCCTGTACGGATATGCCGCGAACACGAGCGTCCCGAACTACCTGGCCCAACCGCCCGCCGGGGCGTTCTCGGTCGACCTCCGGCCCCGCACCGTGCTGATCCACTTCCTGCCGACGTATCCCGTGCAGCTCACCGAATCCGGCCTGTGGGTGCCGTTCTCCTGGACCGTGTACGTGAACGGCGGGTTCCTCACGTCGACGACCTCCACGATCACGACGGCCCTTCCGAACGGAACCTACTCCCTGATTCCGGCGGCCGAGGCCCGGTACCATCTCGGCTACGTTCCGTTCCTGGTCGTGCAGGGCGGCCCGGCGCACGCTCGCCTCCACTTTTACCGGATCTCGTTCCGGGTCAGCTTCGTCGCGTCCGGCCTGCCGCTCGGGGCCCCATGGCGCTTGGAATTCTCCGGATCTACCGCGTCCGTGGGAAACTCGACCGAGGTGTTCGACGAGCTCAACGGCTCGTACCCATACCTGATCAGCGGCCCGGCCGGATACCGGCTCCTCGGAATGGTGCCCGAGGGCGCCGTCGAGGTTCTCGGGGCCAACACGACCGTCGACGCCTCCTTCGGGGCCGGAACGACGTACTCGATCGACTTTGAGTCGATCGGCCTGGCGGCGGGCACGAGCTGGTGCGTCGATCTCGCGGGCACGATCTGCTCATCCACGGCGGACCTCCAAATCTTGAACGCCACCCCCGCGACGTACCGGTACGAACTGATCGCCCCGACCGGCTACTGGGTCGGCACGTCCGGTCATCATCACGACAAGAACGGAACCGTGACCCTCCACCAGGCGGAGGCCACCGTCCGGACGCACTACCGACAGATCCTGGCGTACTTGTGGTTCGACGGGGGGCCGAACTACTACTCCGGCGTCCGCTGGAGCATCACGCTCACCTCGGTGGCCACGGGCCACTCGATCACGAAGACGCGCACCGCGTTCTGGATCGGGTTCCACGTGCCGTGGGGGGCCTACCGGTACTCCGTGGCCGCGATCCCCGGATTCTACCCGACCCCACCGGGAACGGTCAACGTCACGGTCGGGGGCGGGTTCGTGATCGTCGACCTGAGGCCGTACTACTACGACCTGACTTTCACGGAGTCCGGCCTCCCCGCGGGTTCCACCTGGGGGGTTCGGATCGACGGGGAGAACTTCACGACGAACGCATCGACCTTGGTGCTCGAAGCCGTGAACGGCACGTACCATTACACCCTCCTCGGCCCCGTCGGTTATCGCCACGCCGGCGTGCCGGCGGTCATCCACGTGCGAGCCCGGCCGGTCGAGATCCAGGTCTCCTTCTGGCTCCCGACCCCTCGCTCGGCGACCTCCTCGGGGTTCCTGGCCTCGACCTTCCTGACCGGTCCGGGGCCTCGCCTCCTCTAGCTTGCGTGCCCCCTCGAGGGCGGACGGATGGGACCCACTCCTCGCCGCCACGCCCCGTCTCTCGCACCGATCGCGGTCGCTCCCGCCCCCGGGGGGGCCGCGTCCCCCGAGGATCCCGGACAGACCCGGAACCGCGATGACATCCGCCGACCGGCTCAAATACCACATATATCGATGCATATGTATGCCTTCCCGAAACGTGGCCGTCCAGAAGCTGGTGTACGACCGACTCGTCCAAGAGAAACGAGGAGGGGAGAGCTTCACAGCCCTCTTCCGACGGCTCCTCGAGCAGAAGGGCGGCCTCGAGGAGGTGGCGGGCAGCTGGGGGAAAGTTCGATCGAAGAAGGATCGCCTCCGGTTGAGGTCGTTGCGGGGCGCCCGGAGGTTGTCGTGAAGGCGCTCGACACCCCCGTGCTGCTCTCCCTTCTCGAGGGGGATGTCCGCGTTCGCCAGGCGCTGAAACGCGCCCGCGGCGAGGAGCTCGCCACGACCGAGGCGAACCTGCTCGAGCTGACGATGATCGCCGCCGAGGGGCCGGCCCGGGGACGAGCCGGTCGTCTGGCCGCCCTCGGACGCCTCCGTCGTCGACTCACCGTGCTGCCGTTCGATGCTCGGGCTGGGGATGAGGTCCAGCGGCGGGCGCAGCGGGAGGGCCGACTCCCATCCCCCACCGTTCTCGCGATGCTGGCCTCGCTGGAGACGAGCGGATGCGAGGAGCTCCTGACGGACGATACCCGCCAGATCCCTGGAAAGTGGCGGTTCCGGGTCGCTGGAATCGGGGAGAAGGCATCCAAGAAAATCTAGTAACGGTAACACGATTACACACACACGTAATCGGCTTGAACATGCTGAAATCAGCCAGTTTTCACGCGAACCCCACCCCTTTCCGACCCAGACCCGCCAGGATCGAACGACCCGGGGACCAAGGTGCGGACAAACGCATAATGTGTAATGGTTATTGCGTTACTATACGAGTTTAGTTCCGTCCCATCTGATAGCCCGACCGATGGTGGGGACCCCCATTCCTCCCTCGTCTCTGACGGCGAATTCGTATAACACGAGTTATACCACACTGCTCGAGACGGTCGTTTCGCCCCGATCACCCCCCCCTCGCGAAGGGTCAAACAGCCTGGGCTATGACCCGAGACACCCACTCACCCCTGCAGAATCCACGCAATGACAACTAAGACAAGTAGATACAGTAACAGGCATTCGTAGTAATCCTGTCGACGCAATTGCCCACGATTCAGGTTGAGCCGGCCGATTCGGCGATGTCGGCGTGGTAGTCCGACCGGGGAGTCCTTCGGCCGGTACCTGGGGCCCCGCGCCAGGGCCGCGCCCGCCTCCCGATCCACCGTCCACTCGAGCCGCCGGTCGATCGAGCCATCCCGACCATGAACGAGCTCCGCTCGCCCGGAGGTACCGGCAAGGCAGAGAGTTGGTCCCGCCTGGCCGCCTAATGACATGTATGCATATACATATGTATATTGTACACCGGCCTCACCGCGGACCGGTCGATCGCGGTCCGAACAAGGGCCGGGATGGAGTTCACTCGCGAGGACCGGAGCCGATGGGCCGTTTGCCGGTCCGGCTGGGATATTGAATGCGGATCTCGTAGATAGAGCGGACCCCGGGCAGCTGTCGGACGCGTTACGGAGATTGGGCCAGCAGCTTCTTGGGGAACTGGCCGATCGCCCGCCGTGTCCGACTCCCCAAAGGACCCTC
>DATJZK010000074.1:0-27737 GCA_035499145.1 Thermoplasmata archaeon | reverse complement strand
CTCGGAGAGAACGAGGCCCAGATCGGGCCGGCCGTAGACCCGGATGGTGGGGTGCACCTCCCCGCCCTGGACGACGGCCACCGGGGAGAGGTCGGCCGAGTCGAACCGGCCCGTCCGGGGCAGCTTGAGCGCCCGCACCATGTAGTGCCCCGCGACGGTCGTCGCGAGTCCGGCGCTCGGGAACGACGAAAGGAGAACGCTCCCCGCGGTCGGTCCGCCCCCCGCCGACCCTTCGTCCCGCCACGAGAACTCCACTCCGCCCACCGCGCGGGACGAGGCGCGCGCGCCTATAGCGGGCGCGGACCCGGCGGGTCGGGGGCGCACCGCCCTCGCCAAGGCCATGTACTGAACGCCGCCTGAACGCCGCCATGGGCCTACCGCTCCGGGAGATCGTCGCCGCCCAGGAGCTGCCGTGGGAGGCGCTCGCCGGCCGGACCCTCGCCGTGGACGGCTACAACGCCGCCTACCAGTTCCTCGCCACGATGCGCCAGCGCGACGGCCAGCTGTTCTCGGATGCCCAGGGGCGCGTCACGAGCCACCTGATGGGGGTGTTCTACCGAACGACGTCGCTCCTCCACGAGGGGGTCCTTCCGGTCTGGGTGTTCGATGGAAAGCCGCCCGAGCGGAAGGCCGGGACGATCCGACGTCGCATCGCGGTCAAGGAGCGGGCGGAGGAGCAGTGGCGGGAGGCGCTCGCGGCGGGCGACCTCGAGACCGCCCGTCGGAAGGCGGCGCAGACGTCCCACCTCACCCGTCCGATGGTCGAGGAGATCGGCACCCTACTCCGGGCCCTCGGCGTCCCGAGCGTCCAGGCGCCGGGGGAAGGGGAGGCCGAGGCGGCGGCGCTCTCGGCCCAGGGGCTGACGTGGGGGACCGCCTCGGAGGACTACGACACGTTGCTGTTCGGAGCCCGTCGGCTCGTCCGGGGGCTCGCGGCCCGGGGCCGGGGCGGAAAGGCCGCGGACGCCCAGCTGATCGACCGCGACGAGCTCCTCGGGTCGCTCGGGATCGACGGCGACGAGCTGATACTCTTGGGGGTCGTCGTCGGGACCGATTTCAATGAGGGGGCCCGCGGGTTCGGGCCGAAGAAGGCGTTGAAGCTGGTCCAGGAGCACCTCGGGTTCGAGGCGACGTGCGTGCGCGCCGGGCTCGACCCGACCGAGGCCCGCGAGGTCGCCGCGATCTTCTCGCCGCGCCCGCCGGGCGAGCTGAAGCTTCCCCCGTTCGGCCCCGTCGACGAGGAGGCGGTGGTGCGCCTGCTCGTGGACGAGCACGGCTTCTCCTCCGAGCGGGTCCGGGCCGCGGTCTCCCGGGCCCGGCACCGTCCGGCTCCGGCGACCTCGCCCGCCGAGGCCCGGGGGCGTCAGACGCTCCTCGACACGTTCGGGGGGTCGCTCCCGTGACGCCGTTCGAGTGCGTGCCGAACTTCTCCGAGGGCCGGGACGAGGCGAAGATCGCGCGGATCGCGGACGCCGCCCGCGCGATCGCCGGGGTCACGGTGCTCGACGTCGAGCGGAACGCCGACCACAACCGCTGCGTCATCTCGCTCTACGGCGACGGCGATGGGCTGGTCGAGGCCGCCTTCCGGATGATGGAGGTCGCCGCCGCGTCGATCGACCTCACGAAGCACCGCGGCGAGCACCCGCGGATGGGGGCGACCGACGTCGTCCCGTTCGTTCCGCTGGGGGCCTCCACGACCGCCGACGCGGTCCGGCTCGCCGAGCGGCTGGGCGAACGGGTCGCACGCGATCTCGCGATCCCCGTCTACCTCTACGGGCAGGCCGCCCGGCGGCCGGAGCGGGCCGACCTCGCGAAGGTGCGCGAGGGGGAGTTCGAGGGGATCCGCGAGCAGATCGCGACCGACCCCGCCCGCACGCCGGATTTTGGCCCGCACCGGCTCCACCCGACCGCCGGCGCCGTCGCGATCGGGGCTCGGCCGATCCTGATCGCCTACAACGTCAACCTCGCCACCGCCGACGTCGCCGTCGCGAAGCGGATCGCGAAGCAGGTCCGCGCCCGCGACGGCGGACTGCCCGAGGTGAAGGCGCTCGGGTTCGAGCTGAAGGAGCGCGGGCTCGCCCAGGTCTCGATGAACCTGACCGACTACCGCACGACGTCCGTCGCCGCCGCGTTCGAGGCGGTCCGCGCCGCGGCCGAGGCGGGTGGCGTCCGGGTCGAGGAGTCGGAGATCGTGGGCCTGGTCCCCGAGGACGCCCTGTTCGACGCCGCCGAGCGATCGCTCCGGCTCCGCGAGTTCGATCGCGCAGCGATCCTCGAGCGGAAGGTCCGGGCGGTCGACGCCGCGCAGCCCGGGCACGAGCCGATCGCCTCGTTCGCCGCTCGCCTGGCCGCCCGCACGCCGACGCCCGGCGGGGGGAGCGCGGCCGCGATCGTCGCCGCCCTCGCCGCGGCGCTGGGCGAGATGGTCCTCGCCTACTCGATAGACCCGAAGGCCCCGGCCGCTCCGCTGCTGGAGCTTCGGGCGCGACTGACCGCCGCCCGGGGCCGGTTCCTGGAGCTCGCCGACGACGACGCGCGCTCGTACGACTCCGTCCGAACGACGAAGCGCAGCCTCCGAGAGCACCCGGACGACCGGGCCGCCAAGGAGGCGCACCTGAACGCGCTCCGTCACGCCTCCGGGGTGCCGCTCGACACCGCGCGCGCGGCGGTCGAGCTCGCGGCGGCCGTCGCGTCGGTCCGGGGCCAGACGAAGGCGGCGTTGGCGAGCGACCTCGTCACCTCCCTCGCGCTGTTCCGCGCCGCGACCGAGGGCGCGCTGGCGAACGTCGCGATCAACCTCGACGACCTCCGGGCCGCGGGGGAGTCGACGGCGTCGATGGACACGGAGATCGCGCGGCTTAGGCCGCCCGGGTGACCGGCCGGATGGGCGAGGCATCGACCGCTCGGCCCCGTCCGACCGTCTGGGTGAACTGCGCCGCCTCGATGGACGGTCGGATCGCCTTCGCCCGGGGGGCGCGGGCCCGGCTCTCGTCGCCCGAGGACCTTCGGAGGGTCCAATCGCTTCGGGCCGAGCTCGACGCCGTCCTGGTGGGGGTCGGCACCGTCGTCCTCGACGACCCGTCGCTGCGCGTCCACTGGGAGCTGCTCGGGCGAGCGCCGGGTCGGGAGCCGACCCGCGTCATCGTGGACGGCAGCGGGAGGACGCCCGCGACCGCACGGGTGCTCGACGGGAGCGTCCCGACGATCGTCGTGACGACCGCCCGGAACCACCGCCAGTACCCGGCGTCGGTTCGTCGCGTGATCGCGGGCGACGCGCGGGTCGACCTCGGCACGGCGTTCGAGGAGCTCGGGGCGCTCGGGATCCGCTCGATCCTGGTCGAGGGGGGAGCGGAGATCCTCGGCTCGGTGCTGCGGTCGGGAGCGTTCGATCGGCTCACCGTCTACTACGCTCCCTGGGTCTTCGGGAGCGCGACGGCGCCGCCGATCGCCACCGGACCGGCCGCCACCTCCTTCGAGGACGCCCGCCCGCTGGAGCTCGAGGCGCTCGAGCGTGCGGGGGTCGGCTACGTCGCCTCGTACCGCCCCGTCCGTTCGGGCCCGGCGCGCGCGGGAAGCCCCCGTCCTCCCGAACCGTAGGTTCATATCGGACGGCCGCGTCGAGGCCGGCGAGCGATGGGCGGCACCGTCGGCGCGGGCGGCTACTCGACCCCGCCCCGGCCCCTCGGGGTGGGGATCCTCGCGGTCCTGATCGGGATCTTCGGGGTCCTGTGGATCGTCGGCGGCGTGATCCTGCTCGCGACCGGCGCCGCGTTCGCCTACTTCGACCAGGGGTCGTTGCTCGGGCTGGCCGGCCTCACCGGCGTCATCGCCGGGGCGATCGTGCTCGTGGTCGGCCTCATCATCCTCGGGATCGCGCTCGGGCTCTGGCACCAGCGGATGTGGGCGTTGATCCTCGCCCTCCTGGTGCTGTTCGTCGTCGTCATCTCGGACGGGATCGCGCACGCCTTCGGCCTCGGCTTCTTCCTCGGGCTGATCCTCCTCGTCTACCTCATCGCCGTCCACAACCACTTCCGCTAGCGCCGCCGGCGGCGCGCACCCGTTATCAGCGCGGAGAGTTCCCCCCGCCGCGAGGCCCCCGTGAAGCTCGTCCACTTCACCCTGCAGGACCAGTTCCACTTCGGCATGATCACCGACGCCAACGAGTTCATCGACCTCGACACGGCGTGCCGCGACTACTACGGAGTGAACCCGGTGAAGGGCGCCGACCCGAGCCGGTTCCGGGACATGACCGCGTTCTTCTCCGGCGGCGCCGACTCGGTCGCCCTCACGAAGAAGATCGGCGAGTACATCGACCGGCGCCGAGCGATGGGGTGGACCCCGCGCGCGGCGACCGGGGCGCGGTTCCTGTTCAAGGCGGAGGAGGGCGTGAAGCTGCTCGCCCCCGTCCCTCAGGGGCGGAAGATCTACTGCCTCGCGACGAACTCGAAGAGCCACCTCGCCGAGCAGGGAAAGCCGGCCCCGGCGCGGCCGTACGCCTTCTGCCGCTTCTTCAACAGCCTCGTCGGGCCGAGCGAGTCGCTCGTGCTGAGCTCGGTCGCGACGTTCCCCGACGTCGAGCTCGAGCTCGCGGCGGTGATCGGCAAGCGGGGGAAGCACGTCGCCGCCGCCCAGGCGATGGAGCACGTCGCGGGGTACACGATCGCGCTCGACATGGGCTACCGCGACCTCCAGTATCCGGCGGGTGGCGCGGTCGACTGGGTGATGGGAAAGGGGTTCGACGCGGCGATGGCGATCGGGCCGTGGGTCGTGCCGAAGGAGGAGGTCGGCGACCCGTACCCGCTGCGGATGGAGCTCAAGGTCGGGACCGAGCTCCGGCAGGCCGGCGACACGAACGACTACCTGTTCCGATTGCCCGAGATCATCGCGCACTTCTCGCAGGGGATCACGCTCGAGCCCGGGGACATCTTCTCGCTGGGCAGCCTGGGGGGGACGCCCGGTTTCGAGTTCGGCAAGGAGAGCCGAAAGCTGAAAGCCGGCGACCAGATCGAGGCGTCGATCGAGCGGATCGGCCGCCTGGTCATGCCGGTGAAGGCGGAAGCGCCGCCTCCCCCCGCAGCACCAGGAACGTCGCCACCGGCGTAGCCAGCTCGTCGGTGCCGCCCGCGCGCCCGCGCACGCGGCCGGGGAACGGGTAGTCGACATCGGCGAGGTACGTCACCCGCGTCGTGGTCCCGTCGTCGACGAGGGCGTCCCGGAACGGGTCGAACCCGTCGACCGCGTCGCGCGACAGCGGCACGACCCGAAGGCCGGTGCCGCCGTGGCGCGAGTTCGGCAGCCGGATCAGCCGATGGATGTCCGTCGTGACCGGCGCGTCGGTCTCTCCCTCGACCTCGATCTTGGCGCGGGGGACGATCGCCGCGAGGAACTCCTCCGGGCTCTCCTTTCCGAAGACGTCGATCGTGAACGTCGAGCGGACCTTCTCCGCCCCCCCGTGCTCGAGCAGCACGCGCGTCCACCGCCGGGCCTTCGGGGCCGGGACCCCGGCGGCCGTGAGCTCGGCGACCGCGACGCTCGCCCCCTGGGCCTCCCAACGGGCGAGGACCGCGAGGACGGCGCGGGTCGTCCGGCCGCGCCAGCCGGGCGCGTCGTCGCGGGCGAGGCGCACGGTCTTCGGGCCGGCGCGCCCCCGCCCGGCGGCCGGTTCGGCGTCCTCCGCGTCCGCGACGGTCGCGCCGCGGCGGACGTCGGTCCGCACGGTCTCGACCGCGCGCATCGGCTCGACCCCGGTCCCGAGGACGTAGTCGACCAGCTCGCGGCGCTCGGGGCTCGACAGCGGCAGGAACCGCTCGTCGCGGATGTGGACGTGGTAGCCGCGTCCGCCGGAGAAGACGATCGACGTCGTCGCCGGATCGACCCCGAAGTCGCGGAACAGGAAGTCGTCGACGAGCGACGTCAGGCGCTCCTTCACGAGGGCGAGCTGCCCGGCGTAGCTGCGGCTCTCCGCCCCCCGCAGGTGGTCGGCGTCGAGGTCGAAGATGAGGTCGGCGCCGAGCCACTCCTTCGCCGCCATCGACGGCGCCCCGGGGTGCCGGTAGTAGGCCGACGAGTAGTAGACGTGCCGCGGGACCTCCTGGGCGAGGTACCCGCGGAACTCCTCGGGCGTCCGGAGCGACGCGTGGCGTCGCATCATCGTCTCGGTGGCGAACGGGAACGCCGCGAACTCCCGGCGGACGAGGCGGGTCGGCGGCTCGATCGGCGCGTCCGCGTAGTACTCCGCGAACCGGCCCCGCACCCAGGCGAGGGTCGAGGCCTCCAGCGGGACGGTCTTCGCCACGGACGCTCACTCCGCGTCGGGCAGCTCCTCGAGCGGGCTCTCCGCCTCGGCGGCGGCCGCCTCCTTCCGCATCCGGGCCAGGAGGTGGAAGACGGTCGAGTGCTCGCTGCCGCGCAGCAGCATCTCGATCGCCCGGGTGCCGCGTTCCAGCTGCTCCTCCTCGCCGATCAGCGCCACGGTCGAGCCGTAGACGCTGACCGAGCAGCCGGAGAGCTCCTCGATGCGGGTGCGGGCCCGGCCGTGCGTGCCGATCACCCGGGCCCGGATCCGACGGAGGGCGGCCTTCTCGCGCTTGCCGGTCGTGAACTTGATGTCGAGGATCCCGAGGAACGTGTTCTCCTTCAGGAGCCGGAGCGCGCGCTCGGGCGAGAACCCCCGGCCGATGGCGAGCACGATGTCCCGCGCGCGCATCGCGCCGTCCGGATCGGTATCCGGCGAGGTCACGCGCACCTCCCCTTCTTCGGCGTCGACGTCGATCTCGGCGCGGACCCGGCTCGCGATCTCCCGCTTCGTGCGCCCGCCCGGGCCGATCAGGACGCCGATCCGGTCCTCGGGGATCCGCGCGTACAGCGTCGGCACGGGTCAGCTCCCCTCGCCCGGTCGGACCGCGAGGGTGTCGCCGCCGACCGCGGTGAAGAAGTCGGCCGCATCGACCGGGTGCCCGAGCCGCGTGAGGAACTTCGCGAAATGTCCCAGGTCGCGCTCGAGCAGCCGCCGCGCTTCCGGGTGGGTCGTCGGGATCGACTGGGCGACGTCGATCAGGACGACCTTCCCCTCGTGCCAGAGGGTGTTGTACGGGGAGAGGTCGCCGTGCACGAGCTTGGCGCGCCGGGTCATCGCGCCGATCTCGACGACGAGGTCCTCGTACAGCGCGGCCGGGTCGTCGATCGGGGCGTCCCGCACCCGCGGGGCCGCGCCGTCGGCCGAGCCGATGTACTCCATGACGAGCACGTTCCGCAGGTGCCCGTACGGCCGGGGGACCCGGACGCCCGCGTCCACGAGCCGGCCCAGGATCGTGTGCTCCCGTCGGGTCCAGGCGATGACGAGCCCGCCGTAGTCGCGCGCGCTCGCCTCCCGACGGAGCTGCTCGACCGCGTGCGGGGGAAGGCTGCGGAAGACGGAGTTGCCGATCCGATAGATCTTGACCGCCCGGAACTCCGCCCCGGCGGTGGCGCGAAAGACCCCGCCCTCCTTGCCGGTCGAGATCGGGTAGTCGACGGAGTCGAACAGCCCCCGGGTGACGAGCCGGGAGACCGTGAGCAGCGTCGCGTGGTCGAAGAACTCGTCCAGCAGCTTCCGCTGGGCGCCCTCCTTCCGGCGGTCCTCGACCCGCTCGTGGCGCGGAAAGACGACGTCGTGGGGCCGGGGCATCGGCACGGCCATCGACGCGCCGCTCATAGGCGCTCGGGACCGCGGCCCCGACGTGGGTAGGCTTGTGGCGCGAGTGCCACCAACGGTTTATCCGCCCCTCCCCGCTGTTTCTCCGCATGGCGCTCCCGTTCCGCTCCGCCGCCGGCGCCCCGTCGGCCGTGCCCGCCGGTCGCCCGACCGGCCCCGACCCGGCCCTCGGCGCCGTCGCCCGCCGCCTGGAGGAGCCCGCCGACTTCGACGCGGTCTTCCGCGTCGTGCGGACCGTCGTCCGGCGCGTGCTCGGCGTGGAGCGCCCCGGCCTCGGCCTGGCGCTGTCGAACCTCCCCCCGCAGCTCGGCGCGTACTGGCCCGTGACGGGCAACCTGATCGTGCTGAACGAGGGGCTGGTCGCCGCGATGCGCGCCTCCGCCCGCTCGTCCCTCGAGCTCAACTCGTTCGTCTACGTGATCCTCGCCCACGAGTACCTGCACTCGCTCGGCTACCTCGACGAGGGGAGCGTGCGCCGCGTGACGGCGAACGTCACCCGGACGGCGTTCGGGCCGGAGCACCCCGCGACCCGGATGGCCGAAGGGAACCTGTGGGAGATGTTCCCGTTCCTCGCGCGCGCGCCGACCGGGGACGGGCGGAAGCTGAGGATCGTCCCCGGGTTCGACCGCGCGTCGACCCAGTCGTACATCCGGTAACCGGCCGCCCGTCGGTCTTTATCCCGCGCCGCCTCTTGGCCGGCGTCCGGCACGGTGATGGTGATCGACGTCGGCCTCGGGATCCTGCTCGTCGTGATCGGGATCGCCCTCCTCGGCGCCGAGCTGGCGCACCCCGGCGCGCTCCTGTTCATCCCGGGGACGATCCTCCTGGTCGCGGGCTTCCTGTACCTGTTCTTCCCGACGTACCTGCTCGACAGCGCGATCGGCCCGCTCGCGGTCATCGCGGGCGCCGCGATCGCGACCGTGGTCGAGATGTTCTACTACCGGTGGGTCGCGCCGACGCACAACCCGCTCAGCACGACGAGCGTGGGCCTCGTCGGCATGGACGGCATCGTCGTCGCCGAGGTGATCCCGGATACCCTCAAGGGGAAGGTCCGGATCAAGTCGGAGGTCTGGTCCGCGCGGGCGCCGTTCCGCATCCCGGTGGGGACCCGGGTGAAGGTCGTCCAGGGCGAGGGCGTCTCCGTCGCGGTCGAGCCCGTCGAACCGCCGAGGGCCGGCTGACCGCCGACGCGCGAGTTCGCAACGGTTAGGTACTGCGGAGGGTTGGGCCGCGCGTCCGCCGGGCGCGGACGGGGCACGCAGCGCGATGACCGATTACACCCTCTACACCGTCTACGCGATCCTCGGATTCATCATCGCGCTCATCCTGCTGTCGCGCGCGATCTACACCGTCCAGCCGTACCAGCAGGGCGTCGTCACGCTCCTCGGGTCGTACAAGCGGATCATCAACCCGGGCGTCAACTGGGTCAGCCCGCTCTCGACGGTCCTCAAGATCGACCTCCGGACGCAGGTGCTCGAGGTGCCCCGGCAAGAGGTGATCACGAAGGACAACTCGCCGACGAACGTCGACGCGATCATCTACATCAAGGTCGTCGACGCGCCGAAGGCGATCTTCCAGGTCCAGGACTTCCACGTCGCGACCGTCGCGCTCGCCCAGACGACGCTCCGGAGCGTCATCGGCGACATGGAGCTCGACGAGATCCTCTACAACCGCGAGCGGATCAACACGCGGCTCCGCGACATCCTCGACGAGGCGACCGACCGCTGGGGCGTGCGCGTCGAGGCGGTCGAGATCAAGGAGGTCGACCCGGTCGGCCCCGTGAAGGCCGCGATGGAGGAGCAGACCTCCGCCGAGCGGCAGCGGCGGGCCGCCGTCCTCCGGGCCGACGGGGAGAAGCGGAGCGCGATCCTGGTCTCCGAGGGGCAGAAGCGCTCGCGCATCCTGCAGGCGGAGGGCCTGCGGCAGTCGAAGATCCTCGAGGCGGAGGGCGCCCGGGTGGCGACGATCCTCGAGGCGCAGGGTGAAGCGCAGCGGCTCCGGATCCTCTCGCTCGGCGCGGGCGTCCTGGACGCGAAGGCCCTGACCGTCCTCTCGCTCGACACGGTCGCGAAGGTCGGCGACGGCCAGGCCACGAAGATCCTGTTCCCGTTCGAGTTCTCCCGGCTGATGGAAGGCGCGAGCGAGTACCTCGGGACGAGCCGGCAGGTGCCGGACCGCTCGCTCAACACCCTCGACGAGCTCGAGTCGAAGGTCGGGTCGATGGACGATATCCTCGGACCGATCCCGAAGCAGGAGGAGCTGATGACCGAGATCCGTTCGATCGAGGACGAGATCAAGGCCGAGTCCGTGGAGGCGACGACGATGTCGTCGCCGTTCGCCGGCAAGACCGGGAAGGACGCGGGCGACGCGTCGCTCGAGGGTCCGTTCGCTCCGGAGGAACCGATCGCGCCTCCGCCGCACCGGGTCGTGCACTCGCGGAGCTTCGGACCGCCCCCGCCCACCTCCGCCCCCCCGCCCAGCTCGCTGCCGCCGCCCGCGAGCGCCCCCCCGTCCGCCGGCTCCCCGCCGTCGACGGGCAACGATCCCCGCCGACGTCCCCCGCCGAGCGGCTCGGCCTGAACCACCGACCGCGGGCCGACCCGATTTCTACCCGGGCGAGCTGACCGCGGCGCATGGGCGCGATCCAGAGCCGCCAGGACGGCGCGGTGCGAACCCTGACGATCGACCGACCGGACCGGCGGAACGCGCTCGACACGGACTCGATGAAGGAGCTGAGGCTCGCGCTCCAGGCGGCGGCGCTCGACCGCGCGACCCGCGCGGTCGTCCTCACGGGGGCGGGGGGTGCGTTCTGCGCCGGCGGCGACGTCGCCACGATGGAGGAGCACCGGGCGAAGGGGGAGCTGCCCCAGCTGTTCCACGAGCTGACGGGCGAGCAGGAACTGAGCGTCCGGGAGATCGTCGGGATGAACAAGCCGGTGATCGCCTCGCTGCCGGGCGTCGCGGCGGGTGGAGGGCTCTCGCTGGCGCTGGCGGCCGATTGGCGGATCGCGGCCGAAGAAGCGCTCCTGGTGCCGGCGTTCCCGGGCCTGGGGGCGGTCCCCGACGGCGGCCTCACGTACTTCCTGCCCCACTTTCTCGGCCTCGGCCTCGCCCAGGAGATCCTCTTCTCGAACGCGCGGCTGCCGGCGGCGCGGGCGCGCGAGCTGGGCCTCGTCCACGAGGTCGTCCCCGCAACGGAGCTCGTCGAGCGGACCCGGCGTCGTGCGGAGGAGCTCGCCCACGGGCCGACGTTCGCGTACGGCTGGACGAAGCACCTGCTCGAGGCGGCGTTCCACGGAAGCCTCTCCGCGCAGATGGCGCTCGAGCGTCGCGGGGCCGTCGAGGCCGCACGGGGCGACGAACTGCCGGAGGGGATCCGGGCGTTCCGCGAAAAGCGGCCCCCGAGATTCCACTGAGCCGGAGCGCCTACCGGGGCGGGGCGCCGGGGGGCGGGGGCGCCCAGGGGCGCGCGAGGAATCGCTCGAGCCGGCGCTTCACGCGGGGCCACTCGTCGGCGAGGACGCTGTAGATCACCGACGACCGGCGGTAGCCGTCGGGGGCGATCCGATCGCCGCGGAGGATCCCCTCGCGGGTCGCGCCGAGCCGCGCGATCGCGCGCTGGGAGCGCTCGTTCCTCAGGTCGGTCTGCAGGACGACCCGGTGCGCGCCCTCGGTCTCGAACGCGTGACGCAGCAGAAGGAACTTCGCCTCGGAGTTGATCGGCGATCGCCAGAGCGAGGCGTCCAGCCACGTGCCGATCTCGACCGCGTCGTTCGGCCGATCGATGTGCAGGAACCGCGTGACGCCGATCGGCGGGCCGTCCGGCGGGAGCTCGATCGCGAACGGGAGGTCGGTGCCGTCATCCTGCCGTGCGAGCAGGAGCCGGACGTACTCGGCGACGCTTTCGGGGGTGCGACCCGGGGGGGTTCCGAGGAACTCGTTGACGGCCGGATCGCGGAGCGCGCGGACGAGCCCGTCGCCGTGATCCGGCCGCAGCGGGACGAGACGGATCCGTTCCCCGCGGAGCGTGACCGGCGGCCGGAAGCGGTCGGGTCGCACGGTCCGTGGAGCGGCCCCCACCGGATAATAAGCCCGACGGGCGGTCGGCCGGCGCCGCCGGGGCCGCGGCCGGTAGAAGGACTAAATAACGCCGGCCGGTCCCACGGGTACTAACGGCCGCGGGGGGCCCAACCGATGGGAGCCGGCATCATCACATTCCTCGCCTTCGCCGTCGTCGCGGCGGCGTTCGGGGCCGGGTCGATCGTCGCGAACCAGGTGCTGGGCGCGCGTCGCCGGCGCTCGTACCTCCAGCTGACGACGTACGAATGCGGCGAGGAGGCGGAAGGGGAGGCGCAGATCGACTTCCCGACGCAGCACTACACCTTCGCGATCGTCTTCGTCGCGGTCGACGTCCTCGGCTTCATCCTCGCCCTGTGGGGGCTCACCTTCCGGGGACCGAACTCCGCGTGGCTGCCGGTGTTCATCGTGGCCGCGTTCACCGCGCTCGCGATCGTCGGGATCTACTACGCGCTCAGCGGCGAGAAGCGGTGGGTGGTCTGATGGCGGCCCCGGTGCCTCCCACGGTCGCCCGGACGGCGGAGCTGCCGATCGTCTCCGAGTCGCCGGTCCCGTTCGTGGAGATCGAGACCCTCCGCGTGAAGGAGTTCATCCCCGCCGCGAAGGAGGCGCTGACCGACCTCATCGCCGAGCAGGGCCAGGCGAAGCTGATCCGGCCGGTCTTCAACTGGGCGGGACGCAATTCGCTGTTCCCGCTCCACTGGGGCCTCGCCTGCTGCGCGATCGAGTTCGCCGCGGGATTCGGGGCGCGGTGGGACGCCGAGCGGTTCGGGGTCGTCCCGCGCTCGTCCCCCCGGCAGTGCGACCTCCTGATCGTCAACGGGACGGTGACGTGGAAGGTCGCGCACAAGCTGATCACCCTCTACGAGCAGATGCCCGAGCCGAAGTGGGTGATCGCGATGGGGAACTGCGCGACCGGCGGCGGACCGTTCCGCACGGCCTACTCGGTCGTGCCCGGCGTCGACAAGCTCGTGCCGGTCGACATCTACATCGCCGGCTGCCCCCCCCGCCCCGAGGCGATGCTCGAGGGCATCCTCCGGCTGGAGCAGCTGATCCGGGAGCGCAAGGAGTAGCCGGCCCGGCCGCCGGGCAGGGGAGGGGAAGATGCAGCCGGACGACCTGACCCGCACGCTCGGCCCGAAGCTCGGCGCCCGCCTCCTCGGGGTCGAGCCGTTCCCGGGGACGGCGGGCCGGGTCCGGTTCGCGCGGGAGGCCGCGCTCGACCTGTTCCGCGCGGTCCGCGACGACCTCGCCTTCGCCCACCTCTCGTTCGTCGGGGCGGTCGACTGGGTCGACCGCCGCGAGGTCGTCTACGTCGCCTGGTCGGATGCGGCCCGGCAGTACCTGATCCTCTCGACCGACCTGCCCGCCGCCGACCCGCACGTCGAGAGCGCGAGCGGCACCTGGCCGAGCGCGAACTGGCACGAGCGCGAGGCGTGGGAGATGGTCGGGGTCGTCTTCGACCACCACCCGGATCTCCGCCACCTCCTCACGCCCGACGGCTACGCGTTCCATCCGCTCCTGCGGTCGTTCAAGCTCCACGAGCCCGAGGAGCTGGAGGTGAAGTCGCGCCATGTCTGAGATGTGGATCAACATGGGGCCGCAGCACCCCATGACGCACGGCCTCTGGAACCTCCGGGTCCGGATCGACGGCGAGACGATCCTCGACGTCGACCCGGAGATGGGCTACCTGCATCGCGGGATCGAGAAGATCAGCGAGGACCGCCACTACAACGAGGTGATCACGCTGATGGACCGGTGCTGCTACGTCGCCGGCCTCTCGTGGGAGCACCTGTACATCCTCGCCGCGGAGGACGCGCTCCACATCGCCCCGCCGGAGCGTGCGAAGTACCTCCGCGTCCTGTGCGACGAGTTCCAGCGGATCGGCTCCCACGTGATGTGGTACGCCGCGTTCGTCCAGGACATCGGGCTGATGAGCCCGTTCCTGTACGGCATGCGGGACCGCGACCTGGTCCTCGACCTGTTCCAGAGCTACACCGGCGCCCGGATGACGTACGAGTACATGCGGGTCGGCGGCGTCCGCAACGACCTCCCGCTCGGGTTCACCGACCAGGCCCGGAAGGTCCTCGACTGGCTGATCGACCGGTTCCGCGAGTACGACCAGCTCTGCCTCGGATCGACGATCTTCCGGCGGCGATGCGACGGGCTCGGCGTCCTGAAGGCGAACGACTGCATCGCGCACGGCGTCACCGGTCCGATGCTCCGGGCCGCCGGGGTGAAGCGCGACCTGAGGAAGGACCGGCCGTACGCGGTCTACGACCAGCTCGACTTCGACGTCGCGCTCGCCGACGGGGCCGACGTCACCGCCCGCTACCTGGTCCGGATGGAGGAGCTCCGCCAGTCGGTCCGGATCCTCCGCCAGGTCCTCGACTGGCTCGACCGCCACCCCGGGCCGGTCGTCGCGGACGACCTCCCGCGGTGGCTCGGAGCGCCGTACGCTCCGGTCGGCCTCGAGGGGTACCTCCTGAAGCGGAAGTTCCCGAAGGGGGTCGGGCTCTCCGCGGTCGAGGAGCCGCACGGCGAGGCCCAGGCGTACGTCGTGAACGAAGGAGGCGAACACCCGTACCGGGTCAAGTTCCGCTCCCCGGTCTTCGCGAACATCAGCGCGGCGCGGCAGTACCTGGTCGGCTACCACGTCGCCGACATCCCGCCGATCATGGGGAGCGTCGACGTCTGCGTCGGGGAGGTCGACCGCTAGGCGGTCGCGCGTCCGATGTCGAACGTCACCCTCTACTCGGTCTCCCTGGGCCTCGCGACGTTCCTGCTCACCGGCGTCGGGTCGATCCTCCCGGGCCCGGCGCGCGCGTTCCTGACGAGCGGCACCGTGGAGACCGCGCTCGCGGTGCTGATCTTCTGCGTCATCCTGCTCGCAGCGAGCATGATCAACACGATCATGCTGATCTGGTGGGAGCGGAAGCTGCTGGGCCGGTTCATGGACCGGCGGGGGGCGATGCACGTCGGCTACGCCGGGCTGCTCCAGAACTTCGCGGACGGGATCAAGCTGTTCCGCAAGTACACCACGAAGCCGCGCGAAGCGGACGGGCCGGGGTTCTACTTCGGACCGACCGCCTACATGGTCAGCTCGCTCGTCCTGTTCGGGATCCTCCCGATCTCCTCCGGCTGGAGCATGGGGCTGCTGCCGCTCAGCCTCCTGCTCGCCCTCGTCATCTTCTCGTTCGCGCCGCTGTTCATCTTCGTCAGCGCCTGGTCGAGCAACAACAAGTACTCCCTGATGGGCGGGATGCGCTCCGCCGCCCAGATGATCGCCTACGAGGTACCGCTCCTCCTCGCCGTCGTCGCGGTCGTCGTCGTCGCGGGGAGCTTCAACCTCACGACGATCGTGCTCGAGCAGCAGAACTACTGGTTCTGGGGGCCGCTGTTCGTCGCGCTGATCGTCTTCGTCGCGGCGATGCTCGCCGAGATGGAGCGGATCCCGTTCGACCTCCCCGAGGCCGAGGCGGAGCTCGTCGAAGGGTGGAACACCGAGTACGGCGGGATGCTGTTCGCCTTCTTCATGCTCGCCGACTACCTCCGCGGGCTCGTCGGCAGCATCCTCGTGGTGCTCCTGTTCCTCGGCGGCTGGACGCTCCCGACGTACGTCCCGTCCGCGCTCACCGCGTTCCCGCTCGCGGGGATCTTCTGGTTCATGCTGAAGACGTACCTCGTCTTCGGGCTGTTCGTCTGGGTCCGCGCGTCGCTGCCGCGGGTCCGGACCGACCAGCTCCTCCGGCTCGGCTGGAACCGGATGCTCCCCCTCGCGCTCCTCTCCGTCTTCCTCGCGGCGGCGCTCGTCACGGTGCGCTGCCTGCCGGTGTTCGGCTGCGTCCCCTCCCCGGGGATCTGACCGAGGGTTCCGATCGATGAGCGAAGTACCGACCGCCACGGAGAAGCCGAGCGACAATCCGGTCCTCTGGGTCGCCCGGCCGATGGCGACCGCCGCCCGCCAGTTCGCCAAGAGCCTCCTCCGCCCGTCGACGATCGTCTACCCGTTCGAGCGGCTCGAGGACCCGACGTTCCGGACGAAGGTCGGGATCGGGCCCGGAAAGCCGATCGGCGTCGGGGCCGTCTGGGACAACTACCGCGGCGTCCACGCCCTCAACATCGCCACGTGCATCAGCTGCAACCTCTGCGCGTTCTCCTGCCCGGACCTCTGCATCGAGATGGTCACGGTGCCCGGGGCGGACCCGAAGCACCCGAAGAAGTGCCCGCAGATCGACTACGGGAAGTGCTCGTACTGCGGCTTCTGCTCGGACGCCTGCCCCGAGGGCTGCCTCACCATGACGACCCGCTACGAGCTGTCGACGCCGAAGCGGTCGGAGATGATCTACTCGCCGCAGCGGCTGCTCTCGATCTACGAGCACAAGCTCCCGATGAACCCGATCCGGATCGAGCGCCCGGCGAACGAGGACTCGATCCTCCTCGACCCGCCGCTCTGCATCGGCTGCAACGCCTGCGCGCGCGATTGCCCGACGCAGTGCATCACGATGCTCGACGTGCCGAAGACGGAGCCGAAGCCCGGCGAGAAGCCGGTCCGCCGGATCTGGAAGGAGCCGGTGATCAACGACTCGGACTGCGTGCGGTGCGGCACCTGCATCAGCGTCTGCCCGAAGGAGTGCCTCTTCTGGGGGACGCACAAGTGAACCTCCCCGAGCTCGCGTTCGCCGCCCTCGCGGCGACCGCGGTCGTGACAGCGGTCGGCGCGCTCCTCGTGCGCGAGCTCGTCCACACGATCATGTGGATCGCGGTGTTCTTCGTCGACCTCGCCGCGATCTACTTCCTGCTCGAGGCGCCGTTCCTGGGCGTGCTGCAGCTGGGCGTCTACGCGGGGGCGGTGACGGTCCTCCTGCTGCTGGGGATCATGGTCACGCGGAAGCGCATCTTCTCGCGCGAGGCCGCGACCGGGATCGGCCCGGCCGCCCTCGCCCTCGCGCTGCTCGCCTTCGTGTTCGTCGTGACCGCGGTCGGCGAGTTCCCGAACGCCGCCCAGCCGATCCACAGCTACGACCCGGCGGCGCTGTCGCAGAACCTGTTCGGCGCGAACGGCGCCTGGCTGCTGCTGCTCGGGCTCGTGATGCTCGTCTCCGTCGCCGGGGCGATCTACCTCGTCCGGGAGGGGCGCGAGTGATCGCCCTCCCGCCGAACGGCTTCGTGGCGCTCTCGGGGGCGCTGCTCGCCGTCGGGATCTTCGGGATCCTGACGCGGCGGAACTTCGTCCTCCTCCTGATCTCGATCGAGGTCGCGATGAACGCGGCGATCCTCGACTTCGTCTATTTCGCCGCGTACGCCCCCGGGTCGGCGAGCGGACTCTCGGGGCAGTCGATCGCGGTCGTCCTCGTCGGGTTCGCCGCGACCGAGGTCGCGGTCGGGCTCGCGATCGTCCTCGCGCTGTACCGGATCAAGGGCACGATCAACGTCGCCGAGGCGACGGACCTCAAGCTGTAGGGGACGGGCGGCGATGTCGATCCTCACCGGGCTGTTCGGCCTCGCGTTCCTCGTCCCGCTCTTGAGCGTCGCGGCGTTCGTGATCGTCGGCCTCGCCGGGGGCCGCCTCGCCCGGCTCGAGTGGGGCGGCTGGGTCGCGGTCGCGCTCGCCGGGGCCGCGATGGTCCTCGGCGTGCTGATCGGCGTCGGCGAGATGCTCTCGCCCGGCCGGTACACGGACGTCCGGTTCACCTGGTTCCACCTCGCCCCGGCCCCGGGCGCCTTCCCGAACGGCTTCTCGCTCGTCGTCGGCACGCTCGTCGACCCGATCTCGGCGCTGATGCTGATCGTCGTGACGGTCGTCGGCTTCCTCGTCATGCTGTACTCGATCGGGTACATGCACCAGGACCGCGGGCTGCCGCGGTACTACGCCGAGCTGTCGCTGTTCCTCGCCTCGATGACGGGGCTGGTCCTCGCGGACAACCTGCTCGAGTTCTTCCTGTTCTGGGAGCTCGTCGGCGTCTGCTCGTACTTCCTGATCGGCTTCTACTACGAGAAGCCGAGCGCGGCGAGCGCCGCGAAGGAGGCGTTCCTCGTCACGCGGGTCGGCGACGTGATGTTCCTGCTCGGGGTCTTCCTGTTCTTCGCCCACTACGCGACGACCGGCCCGGCGGGCGGCTGGGCCGCGAACGGCTTCGTCTTCGCGAACGGCACCGCGCCGTACCTGCCGGTCGCCTCGGCCGGCCACTCGACCCTCCTCACGGTCGCGGGGCTGATGATCCTCGGCGGCGCCGCGGGGAAGAGCGCCCAGTTCCCGCTCCACGTCTGGCTGCCGGACGCGATGGAGGGGCCGACGACCGTCTCGGCGCTGATCCACGCCGCGACGATGGTCGCCGCCGGCGTCTACCTGCTCGCCGTCACGAGCGTCTTCCTCGGGTTCACGCCGATCGACCAGCTCGCGATCGTCGCGATCGGCGGCTTCACCGCCTTCTTCGCTGCGACGATGGCGGTCGTCCACCCGGATATCAAGCGGGTGATCGCCTACTCCACGATCAGCCAGCTCGGCTACATGGTCCTCGCCGTCGGGGCGGGGTTCACGATGGTCGGGCTGTACCACCTGTTCACCCACGCGTTCTTCAAGGCGCTCCTGTTCCTCGCCGCCGGCTCGGTGATCCACGCCGTCGGGACGCAGGACCTGTTCAAGATGGGCGGGCTCCGCAAACCGATGCGGCTCACCGCCGCCGCGTTCGCGATCGGCGGGCTCTCGCTCGCCGGCATCCCACCGTTCGCCGGCTTCTGGAGCAAGGACGACATCCTCGCCTCGGTCTACTCCACGCTCGGGAGCCACCCGTACTACTGGCCGTTCTTCCTCCTCGCCTTCGCCGCCGTCTTCCTGACGGCGTACTACATCTTCCGCGCCTGGTTCCTCGCGTTCTCGGGCGAGCATCCGCGCGACCCGGCGATCGCCCACGCCCACGAGGGACCGTGGGTGATGCAGGTCCCGCTCGTCGCCCTCTCCGCCTTCGCGGTCGCGGCCGGACTGTTCGTCTACGTCCCCGGGTTCGCCGGGCTGCTCGTCCACGGCCCGAACATCCCGCCCCATCTGGGGGTGACGGACCTCGCGCTCTCCGGCGCGAGCGTCGGCCTCGGGGCGCTCGGCATCCTGCTCGCCTGGCAGCTGTGGGGGAACGGTCGGGTGTACGCGCTCGCCGCCGACAGCCCGCTGCAGTCCGTTCGGGGCGTGCTGCTGAACCGGTACTACATGAAGTCCGCCTACGACTGGGTCGGCGCCCGCGCCGTCTACTCGGTCGCCCGCGCGGCCGACTTCGTCGACCGGTACGTCATCGACGGCACCGTCCGCGGGTTCGAGCGGGCGTTCGCCGGCGCCTCCGACCGCCTGCGCCGGGTCCAGTCGGGCGTCGTCTCCGACTACGCGGCGTACTTCGTCGGCGGGATGATCGTCGTCTTCGCGCTCCTCCTCATCGTCGCGCCGTACCTCCTCGCCCGGTGGGGAGGTGGGTAGATGCTGCCGCTGATCTCGCTCGTGCTGCTGACCCTGATCGCCGGGACGGGGATCACCTTCGTCGCCGGCGCCCGCGCGCGGTGGGCGGCGCTCGCGACCTCGATTGCCTTCCTCGCCGAGGTCGCGCTCCTGTTCCGCAACTACGGCGGCTGGCCGGGCTACTCCGGCGGCGCGGTGCCCGGGTTCGCGGAGAGCGAGACGTACGCGTGGATCCACGTCCCGTGGATGCAGATCAACTACGCCGTCGGCGTCGACGGGATCTCGCTCGTCCTGATCCTCCTGACCGCGATCCTGCAGATCGCGACGGTCGTCTACTCGTGGGGGGAGACGAAGCGGCCGGGGGCGTACTTCGGCCTCGTGGGGCTCACCTGCGTGGGCTCGTTCGGCGTCTTCGTCTCGCTCGACGTGCTCCTGTTCTTCCTGTTCTGGGAAGCGGTCCTCGTCCCGATGTTCTTCCTGATCGGCGTGTGGGGCGGACCCCGCCGCCGGTACGCGGCGCTGAAGTTCTTCGTCTACACGCACGTCGCCAGCGTCGTGATGCTGGTCGGCCTCCTCGCGACCGTCTTCTACTCGGGCGCGACGTCGTTCGACTTCGCCGCGATCTACGCCTCGGCGCGGGGGCTGACGCCCGTCCTCCAGACGTTCCTGTTCCTCGCGATGTTCTTCGGCTTCGGCGTCAAGTTCCCGATCGTCCCGTTCCACACGTGGCTGCCCGACGCGCACGTCGAGGCGCCGACGGGCGGCTCGGTCCTCCTCGCGGGACTGCTCCTCAAGCTCGGAGGCTACGGACTGATCCGCTGGGCGGTCGAGGTGCTGCCGCAGGGGTTCGAGCACGCGCGGCCGATCCTGTTCGCGGTCGCCCTCGTCTCGATCGTCTGGGGGTCGGTCGTCTCCCTCGCGCAACGGGACCTGAAGCGTCTCGTCGCGTTCTCGTCGATCAACCACATGGGGATCGTCCTCCTGGCGATCGCCGTCGGGAGCTCGCTCGGGCTGCTCGCCGCCGTGCTCCTGATGTTCGCCCACGGGATCGTGAGCGCGCTCCTGTTCATGTCGGCCGGGAGCCTCCACCACACGTACGGCACCCGCGACCTCGCGTCGCTCGGCGGGATCACGCCCACGACCCCGGCGCTCGCGACGATGATCATGGCCGGCTCGCTCGCCTCCCTCGGCCTGCCGGCGCTGATCAGCTTCCCCGCCGAGTTCGCCGCGCTCCTCGCGACCTGGGCGGCGATCGGCTACTGGGTGTTCGTGCCGCTCGGCATTCTCGTCGTGACCGCGGCGTTCTACCTCTGGATGATGCAGCGGCTCCTGTTCGGACCGCCGCGGGACGTGCCGGCGGGGGTCCACGACGTCCCGTGGTACGAGGGCGTCGGGATGGGCCTCCTCGTCGTGCTGACGGTCGTGTTCGGCATCCTGCCCGGGCTGCTCGTGAACGTGATCGCGAACTCGCCGATCCAGGGATTCGCGGGGCCGTAGGACGATGGAGCTCACCGCGTTCGTCGGGCCGTGGGTCCCCGAGCTGATCGTCCTCGCCGCCGGGCTCTTGGTCCTCCTGCTCGACGTCCTGGGGGTCCGCGCGAGCGAGGTCGGCGGCGGGATCGCGGCGGCCGGGAGCGCGCTCGCGCTCCTGTTTGTCACGGCGGACCTCGGCTGGGCACCGCTCGCCGCGCTCCGCACCCTGCCCGGCGGTCGGCTGGACGTGGTCGCGGCGTCGACGACGAGCCTCTTCGGGTTCACGTCGCTCGGCCTCGTCTTCCAGGCCGTCTTCCTGATCGCGACCGTCCTCGTCGCGCTCGCCGCCGCGAGCCGGCCGCGCGACGACCGAGGCGCGCCGATCTTCTTCGGCCTGCTGCTGTTCGCGACGCTGGGGATGCTGCTCGTCGCCGTCGCGGCGGACCTGATCTTCCTGCTGCTCGCGATCGAGGTGACGAGCATCTCGACGTACGTGATGGTCGGCTACACCCGCCGCGACGTCCGCTCCCTCGAGGCGGCGATGAAGTTCTACATCATCGGGGCGCTGTCGTCGACACTCTCGTTCTTCGGGGCCTCCTTCCTGTTCGGCGCGTTCGGGACGACCAACCTCTACGCGATCCGCGCGATCCTCCGCGCCGGGCCGTTCGGATTCCCGGTCCTCGCCCTGCTCGGCTTCGGGTTCGTGATCGCCGGGCTCGCGTTCAAGACGACCCTCGTTCCGTTCCACGCCTGGGCGGTCGACGTCTACGACGGCGCGCCGAGCGAGGTGAGCGCCTACCTCGCGGGCGCCTCCAAGAAGCTCGGCGTGCTCGCCTTCTTCCTGGTCTTTGTCGGCCCGATCCTCTACCTCGGACCGGGGAGCTCGAACCTCTTCTCGGGCGGTCCGGTCGACCTGGGCGGGATCCTCGCGATCACGTTCGGGGTGCTCGCGGTCGCGACGATGACGTTCGGCAACGTCCTTGCGCTCCTCCAGAAGGAGATGAAACGGATGCTCGCCTACTCGTCGATCAGCCAGGCCGGCTACCTCTTCCTCGGGATCGCGATCGGCACGGCCCCGGCGTTCGCGGGGGCGACGCTCCAGGTGTTCGCCCACGTCTTCATGAAGACCGGGGCGTTCCTCGTCGTGGCGGCGGCCGCCTCGATCGGCGTCGGGCCGCTGATCGACGACTGGCGCGGGGTCGGCGCGCGCCGGCCGTGGTTCTCGGTCGCGTTCGCCCTGATGCTGCTCTCCCTCGCCGGGGTCCCCCTCACGGTCGGCTTCGTCTCGAAGTTCGTCCTGTTCAGCGCCGCCGTGCAGGCGCAGGGGCTGTACGTCTGGCTCGCCGTCGCGGGGCTCCTCAACAGCGCGCTGTCGCTGTTCTACTACGGCCGCGTCCTGAAGGTGATCTTCTTCGACCCCGCCCCGGCGACCGAGCCGATCCCCGCGGGAGCGGTCGTCGGCGGGTCCGGGCCGGCCCCGCTACCGTGGGGCGGCCTCGGCTACGGGCGCGGGGCGGCGATCGCGGTCGCCGCGGTCGCGATCGTTGCGCTCGGGGTCTACCCGCAGCCGGTGCTCGGCGCGATCCAGAGCGCGGCGAGCCACTTCCTCCTCGCCGGAGCGTGACGGCATGGACCGGTGCGACGTCGCCGTCGTCGGCGGCG
The DNA here is from genome assembly GCA_035499145.1 of Thermoplasmata archaeon. GTDB lineage: Archaea > Thermoplasmatota > Thermoplasmata > Lutacidiplasmatales > UBA184 > Lutacidiplasma. The sequence goes on along the minus strand of DATJZK010000074.1, from coordinate 5,388 downwards.
GGCCGGCGGGAGCGTCGGCGGCGCGCGCGGCGGCCGAGGGCGGGGCGCGGACGGTGCTCGTCGACCACCGCCGGGAGATCGGGCAGCCGGTCCAGTGCGGCGAGTTCCTGCCGTCCCCGGAGGAGCTCGCCGACCTGTTCGCCTGCCCCGAGCTGATCGGCGCGGCGTACTCGATCCCCCCGACGACCGTGCTCCGCGAGACCCGGTGGATGTCGTGCTATTCGCCGTACGACCGACGCTACCGCTTCCCGCTCGCCGGCTGCACCGTCTCCCGCCGCGCGTTCGACAAGGCGCTCGTCGCGCGGGCGGAGGGCGCGGGCGCCGAGGTGCGGTTCCCGTGCGGCGTCACCGGCGTCGCGGGCGACGTCCTCCGGTGCTCGGACGGCTCGGAGCTCCGCGCCGACGTCATCATCGGGGCCGATGGGCCGACGTCGACCGTCGCCCACGCGGTCGGCTTCCAGCCCCGGCGAACGATGTTCCGGATGATCACCGCGACCGTCGACGGGCCGCCGGACGACGAGATCGCCCTGTACTTCGGCCGGGCGGCCCCGCACGGCTACGCCTGGTGCTTTCCGCGGGCGCACGACGCGAACGTCGGCCTCGGGGTCGCGGAGCTGCCCCCGGCCACGAGCCTGAGCCGGCTCCTCGACCGGTTCGTCGCGCGCGAGCGGCTCGGCCCCGCGCGCGAGCGGACCCCGTGGTGGGTGCCGATCGGCCCGCCCCCCGAGAGCCTGGTCGTGGGGCGCGTGCTGTTCGCCGGGGACGCGGCGAACCTGGTGATGGCGACGAACGGGGGCGGGATCCCGACCGCGATGCTCTCCGGCTGGCTCGCGGGCCGGGCGGCCGCCCGCACCGTCCGGGACGGGGCCCCCCTCTCCGAGTACGACCGGGCGTGGCGGGCGGCCCTGCGCCCCCCGCTGGCCCGCGCGGCGCGGGTCCAGCGGTTCGCGGACCGGTTCGGCGGCTGGGACCCCGTCCTGGCCCTCGGTATGCGATATATCGGAGCGTCGGGTCTGGATGCGATGATGCGGCTTCGCTGGCCGTCGCGGCTCGGGGGGGCTTCGTGACGACGCCCGCGGCTCCCGAAGGGCTGGAGCCGTCGGTCGAGAGCCTCGTCAGCCAGACCCTCGGCGCCGAGGCGACCCGCGAGCTGTCGGCGCTGTTCCCGGTCCTCGCCCACGACCTGTCGGAGGTCGACTGGCGGCTCACGCAGGTGCTCGGCTCGCGGTTCGCGCAGCTGACGGAGGCGGCCCGGTACGCCTGCTCGACCGGGGGGAAGCGCGTCCGTCCCCTCCTCATGGCCGCGGCGTTCCGGGCCCTGGGCGCTGAGTCGGCGCAGCCGATCGCCTCGCTCGCCGCCGCCTTCCAGCTGATCCACACCGCGACCCTCGTCCACGACGACGTCATCGACCACGCCGACACCCGCCGGGGCCGCCCGTCGATGCCCCGGGCGTACGGCGTCCCGCTGTCGATCGTCTCGGGCGACTACCTGTTCGTGCGGGCGTTCGAGCTCGCGGCCGAGTATCCCCGCTCGATCATCCTCCGATGCGGGGAGGCGTGCGCGGACCTCGTGGAGGGGGAGGTGCTGCAGGAGTCGGCGCGGTTCGACCTTTCCGAGGGGCGGGAGCACTACTTCCGCGTGGTCGAGCGGAAGACGGCGGCGATCATCTCGGCCGCGCTCGCGTCGTGCGCCGAGATCTGGGAGGCGCCCCCCCCGCGGATCGACGCGCTCGCCGCCTACGGGCGGGGCCTCGGCATCGCCTTCCAGATCCGGGACGACCTGCTCGACGTCTTCGGCGACCCGGACCTCCTGGGAAAGCCGCTGTTCGGCGACTTCCGGGAAGGGAACCCGACGCTCCTGGCGCTCGAGACGTACGCGCGGCTCGAAGGGCGGCGCCAGGGGGAGTTCGAAGAGCTGTTCCAGCTGCGCCGCAAGCGGGCGAAGCACCTGCTGCGGCTCCGCGAGCTGGCGGAGCTCGCCGGGGCGCCGGTCGCGGTCGCGGCCGAAGCCCGCGCGTGGGCCGACCGGGCCGCGACCGCCCTCGAACCGGTCCCTCCCGGGCCGTACCGGCACCTGCTCGAGCGGCTCGCGCAAGGCGCGGCCGACCGCCGGTACTGAGCCGCCGGCCCGGCGGGGCGGCCCGGCCGCGCCCGCGGGTGCCCGTCGAGCGAAAGGTACATTTGCGGCGCCCCGGCTGTTCGGCTCGCCCGGGGACGGATGAGCGGCGGATCGACGGCGAGCGCATCGTCGGCCACGCCGGGGGCGCCGGTCCGGTTCGACCGCCTCCCGCCGGCGTGGCAGCCGACCCCCGAGCGGCCGAAGCTTCCGATCGGCGTCGGGATCCTCGCCGTCGTGATCGCCTTCCTGGCGGTGGTGATGGTCCTCGCGGGCGCGCTGTTCCTGCTGAACGGGCTCGCCGGGACGATCGTCCCGACGTCGCTCGAGATCTTCCAGTCGATCGACCTCCAAGGGGCGGCGATCCTCGTCGTCCTCGGGGCCGCCCTGATCACCGTCGCGACGTCGCTCTGGCGCCAGGAGACGTGGGCGCTCTGGACGACGATCGTCCTCGTCTTCGGGGCGATCGCCTACCTGTTCTTCACCGGGCTCATCACGGTGTTGTTCCTCGTCTTCGTCGGCCTGCTCGTCTATCTGCTCGCGGTGCGTCGCTACTTCTACTGATGCGGCTCACCCTCGGGCAGCTCGCCCCGGTGCCGGCGAACCCCGCCCGGAACGTCGAGCGGATCGGGGCGGCGGTTCGGGCGGCCCCGGCCGACCTCGCGATCTTCCCCGAGCTGTTCGTCTCCGGCTACCGGGTCGGGGACCGGATCCATGCCCTCGCCCTCTCCCCCGGGGGAGACGATCCCGTGGGGCGGGCGCTCCTTGACCTCGCGCGGGGGACGCGCACCCCGATCCTGGTCGGGGCCCCGCTCCGGTCGGCGGAGCGCCCGGGCGAGCTCCAGAACGCGGCGGTCGTCGCCCGGCCGGACGGGTCGTTCGCCGCGCAGGTGAAGCGGTACCTGCCCAACTTCGGGCCGTTCGAGGAGGGGCTGGCGTTCTCCCCGACCGCGGCCAGCCGTCCGATCGCGGTCGGTCCGCGCTCGGTCGGCGTCGAGATCTGCTACGACGTCTTCTTCCCCGAGGTGACGCGCGAACTCGCGCTCGCGGGGGCGGAGTTGCTCGTCAACGTCTCCGCCTCGCCGATCACCAGCCGGCGGCTGTTCGAGCACCTCCTGCCGGCCCGGGCGGTCGAGAACGGCACCCCGGTCGTCTACGTCAACCGCGTCGGCGTGGAGGACGGGTTCGTCTTCGGCGGGGGCACCGGGGCGTGGGACCACCGGGGGGAGCCGCTCGACCTCGAGGAGCTCCCGCTGGACGGGCTCGGTCCCGAGGAGCGGCTGTACCGGGTCGAGGTCGACCCCGCGGCGGTCGGGCGCTGGCGCCCGTTCCGGCCCGTGCTCCGGGACCTCTCGTCCCGGCCCGCCCCCTCGGCCCGGGAGTGACCCGGCGTTCGATTCGAACGTGGCCCTTATACCGCCGGAGCGCCCCGTCGGGGCAGTGGCCCCTCCCCCCACGATCGCCCAGCAGCTCGCGGCGAAGCAGCGCGAGATCTCGGTCGCGGAGTTCTTCGAGCGGAACCGCCAGATCCTGGGGTTCGACAACCTCCAGCGGTCGCTCCTGACGACCGTCAAGGAGGCGGCGGACAACGCGAGCGACGCGTGCGAGGAGGCGCGGATCCTGCCCGAGATCTCGGTGGAGATCGCGAAGGAGGCGGAGGACCGCTACCGCGTCACCGTCGCCGACAACGGGCCGGGGATCCTCCGCCGCGAGATCCCGAACGTCTTCGGCCGCCTCCTCTACGGCTCCCGGTTCCACTCCAACCGCCAGGCGCGCGGCCAGCAGGGGATCGGCATCTCCGCGGCGGTCCTGTACGCGAACCTGACGACCGCCCGCCCGGCGAAGATCATCTCCAAGGTCGAGGAGGAGGACGCCGCCCACGTGCTCGAGCTCGTCCTCGACACCCAGAAGAACCTCCCGCGGGTCGTCTCCGAGGACGTCGTCCTGTGGGACCGGCCGCACGGGACGAGCGTCGAGCTCGTCCTGAAGGCCCGCTACCAGCGCGGCCGCCAGTCCCCGCTCGAGTACCTCCGCGGCACGGCGATCGTCAACCCGCACGCGCGGATCGTCTTCGTCGAGCCGGACGGCAGCCGGACGACGTTCGAGCGGGCGACCCAGGAGCTGCCGCCGCTCGCGAAGGAGGTCCTGCCGCACCCGTACGGGCTCGAGCTCGGCGAGCTCGGATTCCTCTTGAAGGGCACGAAACGGCCGACCCTCGGCGAGTTCCTCGCGAAGGACCTGCAGGGGGTGAGCGCGCGCGCCGTGAAGGAGATCCTGGTCGGCGCCGGTCTCGCCCCCTCGGCGAAGCCGTCGTCCGTGCAGGGGGAGGCGCAGGAGCGGCTGCTCTCCGCCCTCCACTCGGTGGCGCTGGTCGCGCCGTCGGCCGACTGCCTGTCGCCGATCGGGGCGATGCTGATCAAGCGGGGGCTGCGCAACGTGCTCGGGGAGCTGAAGCCCGAGTTCTTCGCCCCGCCGGTGAGCCGCCCGCCGAAGGTGCGCGGAGGGTTCCCGTTCATGGTCGAGGTCGGGCTCGTCTACGGCGGCGGGCTCCCGGCCGACCAGCCGATGCAGATCCTCCGGTTCGCGAACCGGGTGCCGCTGCTGTTCCAGCAGGGCGCCTGCGCGATCACGAACGCGATCGGCAACGTCGACTGGCGGCGGTACGGCCTCGACCAGAAGGGCGGGGCGGGCGTGCCGGTCGGGCCGGCGCTCGTCCTCGTGCACGTCGCGTCGACGAAGGTCCCGTTCACGAGCGAGGCGAAGGAGGCGATCGCCGAGGACCCGGAGATCGACAAGGAGCTGACGCTCGCCCTCCAGGCGGCGGCCCGCCACCTCCGCACCCACCTCTCCCGCAAGAGCCGGCGCGACTTCGCGAGCGAGAAGTTCGAGATCATCCAGCGGATCCTCCCGAAGCTCGCGGAGAAGGCGAGCCACCTCGTCGGGAAGCCGGTCCCCGACCTCACGCCCGTGATCACGCGGATCATGGACGTCGTGAACGTCGAGACGTCGTTCCCCGACGCCGCGAAGACGGTCGCGGCGAAGGTCGAGGTGACGAACTACACGCCGCGGGCCCGGATCCTGGAGCTGTTCCTCGAGGTCGACCCCGAGCTGTACCGGCTCGCCGCGTTCTCCCCGGCGCCCGACGGGACGGAGCCGAGTCTCGGCCGGGCGTGGTGGACGCTCCCGAAGCTCGCGCCGAACGGGCGGACGTCGCTGGCGATCGAGTTCCCGGCGAAGACGGAGGTCGACCCGAACGACCTCGACTGGTACGT
>DATJZK010000073.1:0-27353 GCA_035499145.1 Thermoplasmata archaeon | reverse complement strand
TCCGCCCGCTCGCCGGGCACATCGCCGACCTCGTGCGCGAGCTCCGCGCGTGCATCGCCCGCGGCGACCGGGCCCTCGTCACGACGCTCACGAAGGCGACGAGCGAGGAGCTCACGAACTACCTCACGAACCAGGGGCTCCGGGTACGCTACCTCCACTCCGATGTCGAGACGCTGAAGCGGGTCGAGATCCTGCGCGACCTCCGCCTCGGACGGTTCGACGTCCTCGTCGGCATCAACCTCCTCCGGGAAGGGCTCGACCTGCCCGAGGTGAGCTTCGTCGCGATCCTCGACGCCGACAAGGAAGGCTACCTGCGGAGCGAGACGTCGATCGTGCAGACCGCCGGCCGGGCGAGCCGGAACGTCGAAGGGAAGGTCGTCCTCTACGCCGACCGCCTCACCGGGTCGATGAGCCGGGCGATCGCCGAGATGGGCCGACGCCGCGCCGCGCAGGTCGCGTTCAATGCCGAGCACGGGATCGTGCCGGAGAGCGTGCGCAAGGAGATCCGATCGCTGCTCGCTCCCGCCGAGAACGCACCGTCCGGGGAGCTCTCCAGCGCCGGGCTCGGGAAGCGGTGGAAGGAGCGGTTCCCGCTCCTCCTCGCGAACCTCGAGGAGGAGATGCGGCTCGCCTCCGAGCGCCTCGACTTCGAGGAGGCGGCCCGGATCCGCGACCGGATCCGGGAGATCCGGCGGACGAGCGAGGCCGCTCCGCCCGCCGCCGCGGGCCGCGGCCGTCCCCGGGCGGTGGTCCGCTAAAACCGGCTTGCGCGCCGGTGAAAGACCGTTTTAGTCCCCCGGGGTTGCGCCGACCGTGCCCGCCCCCTCCGCGCCCCGGACGGACGGACTCGCTGCCCTGCGCCGGAGCGGGGCGGTGACCGAGCTCCTCTTCCTGTACGAATGCGCGACGGAGGAGCCGACGCAGCTGCGGCCGATCGCCGAGCGGCTCGGTCTCACGGTGCAGGCGGCCTCCCACTCGTTCCGCCGGCTGCTCGCCGACGGGCTCGTCGAGGTGCGGAGCGGGCGATACCGGCCGACCGTCCGCGGCGTCGCTACGCTCCACGCGGCGCTCGACCGGGTCGGCACGGACGTGGCCGCCCGGCTCGCCCGCCTCCACGTCATCCGATCGACGCGCGCGCTCGCGGCCGAGCCGCTGTCCGCGGGGGCGCCGGTCCGGCTCGACATGGTCGACGGGGTGCTGACGGCGTACGGCGGCACCGGCGGCCCGTCGCGGGGGCGGGTCGCGCGGGGCGGACCGGCGGGATCGCTCATCGAGGTCGTCGCGCTCGAGGGGATCGTCCCGATCGTCCCCGGGCGAGTGACCGTCGTGCCGCTCTCGGCGGCCGACCTCGCCGACCCGGGCCTCAGCCGCCGGCTCGCCCAGATCTGGCGCGACGACCCGGCCGCGATCGCGGCGGCGGAGGGGATCGAGGCATGGCATGCCGCCCGGGGGGCCGGGATGCCGGGGGTCCTTCGGTTCGGGGTGGCCGCGAGCTGCCGCGCGGCCTCGCGGGTCGGGGTGCCGAGCGTGGTGGCGGTCGCGCACGACGCGCTGCCGGACCTCCTCGCCGAGTTCTCCGAGGTCGACCCCCCGCCGCTCGAGGTGCGACCGTTGTCGGGACGGGACCGATCGCGGGCGTCCCGCCGCTAGCCCGTCGGCCGGGCCGCCAGCTGCGAGGCGCAGATGCGCAGCAGCTCCTCGAGGTCGGTCACCGAGGTCGCGCCGAGGCGCTGCAGTTCCTCGGTCACCCGCGTCGCGGCCCCACCGGTGAAGTCCCACGGCCTCCCGGGAGGCCTCGCCATCAGGAGGGTCGGTACGCGGCCGATCGACGGTCGCAGATCTTCGAGGTTCGAGAGGTTCGACGGACCGACGGGGAACGGAGCGACCACGACCAGCTTCGCCTCCGCGAGCAGCCGCTGGCCTTCGGACCGGGCCTCGGCCCCGATCGGAGCGAACGGGAGCTCGACGGCGCACGGCACGCCCAGCCGCTCGGCGGTCTCCTGGTCGGAGTCGAGCAGGTTCAGCACCCCCGCGGTCACGCGGTAGCCGGCCTCGACGAGCGACCGGACGATCGGCTCGGCGGTGCCGCCGCCCCCCACGACGTGGACCGGACCCGGGCCGAGCGACGGCGGACCCCGGGGGCCCACGGGGACCGGTCGGTAGGGGATCAGGTAGGGGGCGCCCGATCGAGGGTCGTGCCGGAGCGCGGCCACGACGCCCCACACGCGCTCGAGCAGCTCCTCAGAAAGCACGTCCGCCGGGGTCCCGTCGGCGACCTTGCGCCCCCGGGACAGGACGACGACCCGGTCGGCGAACCGCGCGGCCAGGTTCAGGTCGTGCAGGGCCGCGACGACGGTGACCGTGCCGTGGGACGCGAGCGCTCGGACCCGGGTCAACAGGTCGAGCTGATGGCCGATGTCGAGGTGGGCGGTCGGCTCGTCGAGGAGGAGGATCGGCGCCCGCTGCACCAGCGCCCGCGCGAGCACGGCCCGTTGCCGTTCCCCCCCGCTCAGCGCGAGGACGCTCTCCGCGGCCCGGTCACCGAGGCCGACCTCCTCCAGGGCGGCCCGCGCCGCCGCGCGGTCGGCGTCCGACTCGCCTTCGAAGGCGCCGAGGTGGGGATACGTCCCGTAGAGGACGTAGTCGGCGAGGCGCACGGGATCGCGGGGAGACTCCTCCTGGGGCACCCACGCCATGCGGCGGGCCCGCTCCCGGATGGGGAGCCGGCCGACCGGGACGCCGGCGACCTCGACCGAGCCGGTCGTCGGCGCAAGGAGCCCGAGCGCCGTGCGCAGGAGCGTCGTCTTCCCCGAGCCGTTGGGCCCGGCGAGGGCAACGAACTCGCCGGCGCCGACCCGGAGGTCGATCGCGGTGAGCGCCGGCCGAGACCCGAAGCGGACCGACACGCCGGACCAGGCGAGCGCGGCCGGTCCGGACGGGGCGGCGGCGTCGGGGATGTTCATCCGCCTCCGAACGGAGCGCTGCCGCGACGGCGGTACAGCAGGTAGGCGAAGAACGGCGCCCCGGCGAACGAAGTGAAGATCCCGATCGGGAGCACGCTCGACGGCAGCGCCAGGAGCGAGGCGTCGCGGGCGACCAGGAGGAAGGCGCCCCCGACGACGGCCGCCCCCGGAACGACCGTCCGGTAGTCCGACCCGGCGAGGCGGCGGACGACGTGCGGCGAGACCAGGCCGACGAACCCGATCACCCCGGTGAACGCGACCGCGACCGCGGTGGTGAGCGACGTGAGGACGAGCAGCACGAGCCGCACCCGGCGGGCGTCGACGCCGAGACTCTGCGCGACGTCGCCGCCGAGCTGGAGCAGGTTCAGCTCGCGACCGTACAGGGAGAGCAGCGTCCCAGTCACCAGGACGACCCCGAGGACGATCCCGTCGACCGGCCAGGTGGCGCTGCCGATGCTCCCCAGGAGCCAGAAGTCGACCTGGAGGCTTCCCGTCGGATTGAGCAGCAGCAGGAGCGAGAGGAGCGACGACAGGAAGCTCGAGAGCGCGACCCCGGTCAGGAGGAGCGTCTCGACCGAGCCGTATCGGCTGCGCGCCGCGAGCATCACGACCGCACCGGTCGCGAGCGCCCCCGCGAACGCGAACAGCGGAAGGACGAGGTTCTGCTGCGCCACGTCGATCGCGAAGACGAGGACGAGGGCCGCGCCGACCGTCCCCCCCGACGAGAGGCCGAGGAGGAACGGGTCGGCGAGCGGATTGCGGAACACCCCCTGGAGCGTCGCCCCCGACGCGCCGAGGGCGCCCCCGACCCCGAGCGCCAGCAGCACCTCCGGCACCCGCTCGTCCCAGACGATCTCGAGGTCCGCCCCGCACGCCCGGGACGAGACGGCCATGCCCGCGCAGGGCGACGGGAACAGCGCGCCGGCCGAGAGGTGATGGAGGAGGATGCGGAGGACCAGCTCGGGGGGGAGCGGGACGTTGCCGATGAGCGGGGAGAAGAGGAGCGTCGCCGCCAGCGCCCCCCCGAGCACCGCCACGCTCCGAAGCAGGGGGCGCCGGGGGGACCCGGGAGACCCGGGGGACGGAGACGCGTCCACCGGCGGGCCTACGCGGAGCTGCCCGGGTGGAAGATCGCGATCAGTTGCGGCAGCCCGGTGAGGATCATCGTCGGGTCCGGCTCGGTGAGCCAGTTCGAGTCGAGGCCGAACAGCTCGCCGTCGTTCACGGCCGAGAGGCTTGACCAGAACGGCGCGGAGGTGTACGACGACTCCGTCAGCCCGAACCCGGTGCCGTAGACGAGGATCTGCGGATCGATCGAGAGGACCTGCTCCCCGGACAGTTCGGGGTAGGCGAGGGTCGCGTTCGCCCCGATGCTCGAGGCGCTCGCCAGCTCGATCAGCGACTCGCCGAACGTGCCGGGGCCGTACGTCCAGTAGCCGTTCGAATCGGTCGAGTACGTCACCAGGACGGTCGGGAACGGCGTCCCGTTGTCCGTGAGGTTCGTGGCCAGGTCCGTCGCGTTCGCGAGCCCGTGGGAGATCACCCCGACGAGGTGGGCCGCGGCGGCGGCGACCCCGAAGATCGCCCCCAGGAGCGTGACGTCGACCGCGACCCCGCTGAGCGTGGGCGGCTGCAGCATCACGACCGGGATGTGGTAGACCTGGTCGATCGTCTCGACGTCCGCGACGGAGACGATCGTCGTCGCGAGCACGAGATCGGGCGTCGCGTTGAGAAGCTGCTCGACGACGAGCGGTTCGGCCTGGACGCACATCGACGGGGCGAGCGACCAGAGCGCGATCTGATCGGGCGAGTAGTCGCCGGAGAGGCCCCCGAACTCCGCGGGCGAGCAGTCGACCCCGACGACGTGCGAACGCAGACCGAGACGGAACATCGAGTCGAGGATGCTCGGACCGAGGACCACGACCCGGCCCGGGTCCTGCGGAACCGTCACCGATCGGCCGAAGTCATCGGTGAGGTGCAGGCTCCCCGGGGTCGTCGCCGGACGGAGCTCATAATAGACGGAGGTCGCGGCGACCGCGGCGCCGGCGACCACGAGCAGCCCCACCGCGAACAGCGTCGCCGGAATCGTTCGGCGCGGTCGCGGAACGGCCGCTCCCGAAGGATTCAACGTCATTGGTTTGCAGTCAAACAGACTTGAACATAAGCATTCTCGTCGCCGGCGGCGAAGCTTCCGCGCGGGGGGCCGCGCCGTCGACAACAAAGGCTATCTTCGCGCGGACTCCCGTCGCGCTCGGAGGGAGCATAGGCTAACTTGGCAGACCAGCGGGCTCCAGTCAGGGCGACCATCGGTCCCCTGTGAACACGGGTCTGCGGAGGGGCGCGTCGCGCCCCCGTGACGATTGACTGGAGCGCGCGGAGAGACCCGCATATCGGGGTTCAAATCCCCGTGCTCCCACCTCTCCCCGCCGCCGCGGTCCGCCGGCGGACGCTCGGCCGCCGTTCGAGCGGTCGAGCGACGCCCATAAGACGCGGAGCCCGCCATGCCCCCGCGAACGATCGTGGGCGGTTCGGGCTCGTCGGGGTCGCCGTCGGCGGGGCCGCCGGAGGTCCCCCGGCCCGCCTACTCCCTCACGCTCAGCTCGGGGGCGGTGTTCGCCGCCGCGCTCCTGGTCCAGCTGATCGGCGTGATCGGGACGATCTTCCTCTACAAGCACATCGGCATCTCGACCGTCGGGCAGGCGCTGATCGGAACGGCCCAGCTGTTCCTCCTGATCGGCTCGTCGATCAACGGCATCGGCGACCTTCGTCTCGGGACCTCGTACACGTACTTTCTCGCGCGCGGGCGGTCGGCCCGCGAGACGACCGCGACATACCTCGCCGCGCGCACCGGGATGGTGGCGGCGGCGGGCGTGGTCCTGTTCGGGATCGCCCCGTTGTCGATCGACCACCACACCATCGCCAGCTCCGCGGCCGAGCTCGAGTCGCTCGGGATCTTCCTGACCCTGCCGGTGCTCTGGTCGCTGTCGACGGTCTACAACCAGATGTACATCGGCCTCGGCAACTCCCTCAAGGCGCAGTACCCGGGACTCGTGGAGGCCGTGGTCCGCCTGCCGGTGCTGATCTACGTCTCGTACTCGATGAAATCCCTCGAGGGGATCACGATCGCCTACGCCGTCGGAGCGGGCGCCTCGGCGGTCTACTGCCTGCCCGGACTCCTGCCCCGGCTCGGCGCCCTCTCCCGCGCGGAGGCGTCGTACCTGTTCCGGTTCGCCTGGCCGCTGATGGGGAGCCTGATGCTCAACTACCTCGTCACGAACATGGTCCCCCTGATCGTCGACGCGAGCCTCGGGGCGACCCAGCTGTCGGTGTTCCTCGCGGCGAACGGGTGGCGAATCCTGGTGCTCTCGCTGCCGGCGGCCGTCACGACCCCCCTCTTTCCGTACCTCGCCGGGCTGCACCGGCAGGAGCGGTTCGAGTCCCTGCGGTCGGCGACCTGGCAGGCGCTTCGCTACTCGGCGATGCTCCTCGTCCCTGGGGTCGTCGCGCTCGTCACGTACCGCTACGAGTTCCTGAACGTCTTCGCCAACCACCTGTACGCGAAGCCCGGAGCCCTCCCGCTCGCGCTCCTCGTCGTCGGGGCGATCCCGCTCGCGCTCAGCCAGATCATCCAGTCGAGCATCAACGCGATCGGCCGGCGGCGACTGGAGCTGTACATCACCGGGGTGCAGGTCTCCGTCCTCCTCGGGGCCGTCGCCCTCCTGCTCACCGGCTGGCGCGTCGGACCGTGGACGCTCCAGCTCGGACTCGTGAACGCTGCCGTCGCGGTCCTGCTGTCGAGCGTCGCGGCGCTCGCCCTGAACACCTACTTCATGGAACGGCTGATCCGGGTCCACATCCTGCCCCGCTCGATCGTTCGGATCTCCTTCAGCGCCGCCGTCTCGTTCGCGTCGCTGTCGCTGTTGAACCGAACCCACTTCTTCCCCGTCCGATCCGGGGTGGAGCTCCTCGCGGCGGTCGTCCTCGGGTTCGTCGTCTATTTCGTCGTCCTCGCCGCGATCGGCGAGCTCGCCCGCGAGGACGTCCGCCGGATCGGCGCGTCGCTCGGCCTCCCGCCCCGCGTCTACGGCCCGATCGCCCGCATCTGCCGGGTCGCGGAGCCGCTCGACCTCACCCCGATCGACCACCTCCTCGCCCCCGGGTTCCGTTCGACCGAGCTGCCCGAGTCGTTCACGGGCACGACCGAGCTGCCCGAGATCGCCTCGCGCGAGACCGGTCCCGGCGAGGAACCGTAGGGTCGCGCCGGCGAGCCTCGGCCGCACGGACGGCTCGCCGTGCGCCTCGCGCGCAGAGGTTAAGCCGACCCCTCGATGCCGAGGGAGAGTCTCGTATGCGGCGAACCGATGCTTCCCCGCGTCGCCCGACGGAGGGCCCGGCCCGGGGCGGATCCGGCCCGGCCCGTCCGTCGAGGGGCGGCGCGCGGGCGGTCACGACCCGCGCGGCGGCCGGAGGGCGGTGGGGCTGAAGTCGCCCCCGACCGACCCCACCAGCGCGACGGGGCGAGGGCGGTCGTCGGGACTCCGGAACGCGCCGCGGCGGCGCCCACGTCCATGACGGAGCTGGCGCTGCGCAGCGACGGCCTGCGCAAGACGTACCGGACGAAGGGGTCGCCCCCGGTCGAGGCGCTGGCCGGCGTCTCGCTCGAAGTTCGTCGGGGCGAGCGGGTCGCCCTGCTCGGCCGGAACGGCGCCGGCAAGACGACGTTCCTCCGGATCGCCTCGACGCTCCTCCGGCCCACGTCCGGCTCGATCGAAGTGTTCGGCATCGACGCCGACCGCACGCCCGAGAAGGTCCGGCCGTACATCGCCGTCGTGCCGCAGGAAGGGAAGCCGTTCTTCCACCTCACGCCGCGCGAGCAGGTCTACACCTACCTCCGCGCCCGCGGCCTGAGCCGTGAGACCGCGAAGGCGCGGACGGAGGCCGCGCTCGCCCAGATGGGGCTCACCGGCTTTGCCGACCGCCTCTCGATCACCCTCTCGGGCGGCCAGCGGCAACGGACGATGGTGGCGACGGTCATCGCGACGGAGGCCCCGCTGCTGTTCCTCGACGAGCCGTCGATCGGGATGGACCCGTTCGCCCGACGCGAGGTCTGGGAGTCGCTGCGGGGCCTGACCCGTCGGGGCTCGACGATCCTCCTGACGACCCACTACCTCGACGAGGCCGACGCCCTGAGCCACCGGCTCTACATCGTAGAGCGCGGGCGGGTGATCGTCACCGGCACGGCCGAGGACCTGAAGCGGTCGGTCGGCGGGACCCTCAAGGTGACCCTCCCGGACGGCCGCCGGGAGATCGAACGGTTCCGCTCGTTCGGCAGCTGCGTCGTCGACGCGGACGCGCTCACGGTGATCGTCGCCCCCGAGCGGCTCGGCGAGCTGATGGACCTCGCGGTCCGCACGGGGCTGAGCGCCACCGTCGGGCCGGTAACGCTGGAAGAGGCGTTCCTCCGGGTCGTCGGGCGGTCGATCAATGAGGACTGAAACCCCGATCGCGACCCGCCCGTTCCGCGGACTCGTGGCGTTCTTCTGGACGGAGACCCTGGTCCAGCTGCACGAGGAGCTCGCGATGGCGACCTCGATGGTCGTCCAGGGGGTGCTTCTCGTGTTCGTCTACATCCTGAACCCGGCGCTGATCGGCGTCGCGCTCGTCGGGGCGGTGCTGTTCTCGGTCTTCTCGATGGGCCAGCGGGTCCTCAACGAGGCGGCGTACATCCGGATCGACCACAAGGCGAGCGAACTGTACCTCGCCGGCCCGCTCTCCCCCGAGGCGTACTTCGTCGGCATGTCGGCCGGCGTGCTCGCGGTCTACCTCCCCCCGGTGATCGTCGTCGGGATCCTCGCCGTGATCGTCGCGCACCTCACGGCGGCGACCGTGCTCCTGCTCGCGGGCCTCGCCGCCGCCGTCTGGCTCGCCTCCGCGTCGATCGGCTACGTCTTCTCGACCGCGTTCAAGGACAACCGGGCGATCTGGGCGTACTCGAGCCTGTTCTTCAACGTCTTCGGGGTCCTCCCGCCGGTCTTCTACCCGTTCCGCCTGTTCCCCGAGGCGCTGCACCCGATCGCGCTCCTGATGCCCCCGAGCGCGGCGGCCGCCCTCGTCCAGGGGGCGATGGGGGCGGCGTCGCTCACCCGCGGGGAGCAAACGCTGGCCGTCGCCGGCCTCGTCGTGGAGACGACCGTCCTGTTCCTGTTCACCATCTACTGGGCCCGCCGGACCGTCCGGGAGCGCTAGATGGCCGGGGTCGAGGCGAGCTTCCCGACGGTCCCGACGCGCGGGCGGGCGTTGCCCGCGTTCCTCCTCGTAGGGTGGCGATGGATCTCGCGCAATCCGGCGGTAACGATCACGCCGATCCTTCTGCCGTTCATCTTCCTGTACTTCCTGTCGCTGATCTCGCCGCCGTCGTACCGGCCCCTCGAGATCGTCGGGGCGATGCTGTTCACGATGCAGAACATCGGCTCGTGGGTCCTCGGCGACAGCGCGACGTGGCGGATCGAGTGCTCGCTGCAGGACATGTTCGTCGCGAGCCCGCTCGGCCGGGTCCGCTACCTGTTCGGCATCGCGTTCTCGAACCTGATCGCCATGCTGCCGGCGCTCGTCATCCTCACCCTCCTCCTCGCCTGGGTCGGCGGCGGCGACGGCCACCCGGTGAGCGCCTACTCCTTGGCGGTGCTCGCCGCGAGCCTGTCGATCCTCTGGGTGCTGTTCTCGTCGATCGGGATGGCGATCTCGAGCCGGGTGCGGACGCAGCGGGAGATCTGGCCGGTCGGCAACCTGACGTTCACGATCCTCGGGATGCTCTCCCCGCTGTACTACCCCCTCTCGGCGCTCCCGCCCCTGTGGCAGTCGGCCGCCCGCTTCCTCCCGACCACGTACGCCGCGCTCCTCGCCCAGGGGGCGCTCGGCCTCACCCCGGCGACCCCCGCCGAGATGGTCGAGTACGGGGGCCTCCTCCTGGCGTGCACGGCGGTCGGCCTCGCGATCACCCTCCGCCTGTACCGCTGGGGGGAACTGTAGGCCGTCCCGGGGGAAACGTTCAAGCGGGGCGGCTCCATTGGACGTTCGGTGCATTCGCCCACGGTTCCTGCCACCGAAGCCCCGCTCGACCGGGGCCGGTCCGTCCCTCGAGGGGCGGCGGCCCGTCGGGACGGACGGCGGGGGAACGGGCGAGCGTTGTAACCATGGGTAACGAAGAGTTCGACGAGATCCTATCCGCCCTCGACCGAGAGACGGCCCGCATCCGAGTCCGGGCCGAGCCGCGACGCTACAACAAGCCGGCGACCGTGATCTCGGGCTTTCCACCGGGGGTCGACCTCGCGGAAACGACCCGGTCGCTGAAGAACCGGCTCGCGACGGGCGGCAGCGTCGTCGACGGGGAGGTCTACCTCCAGGGCGACCATAGGGCCCGGATCCGGGACGAGCTCGGCCGGCTCGGGTTCGACCCCCAGACGATCGAGGTCTCCGACACCGCGTTACCGAAGCGAGGCCGCCGAGGGTAGCCGCGCCCGGGCCCCCTCGGGGGCGGCATTTGCGCAGGTCGATGTGATTATATTCGGCCGCGCGAGGGGGGAGGGCATGGCGCCGTACGCCCACCCCGAGGTTCTGGTCGAGACCGACTGGCTCGCGAGCCACCTGACGGACCCCGCGGTCCGCGTCGCGGAGGTCGACTACGACCCGGCCGCGAACTACGAGCTCGGCCACGTCCCGGGGGCCGTCCTGTTCGACTGGCGGAAGGACATCAACGACCCGGTCCGCCGCGACATCCTCTCGGCGGAGGCGCTGACCGACCTGATGCGACGGAGCGGGGTCGACGACGGGACGACGCTCGTCCTCTACGGGGACTTCAACAACTGGTTCGCGGCGTTCGCGTTCTGGGTGTTCGCCTACTACGGCGCGCAGCGCGTGAAGCTCCTGAACGGGGGCCGGAAGAAGTGGATCACCGAGGACCGGCCGATCTCCAAGGAGCGGCCCGCCCCCGCGCGCGGGAACTTCTCGGCGCACCCGGGCGACGCCCGTCTCCGGGCGTACCTGGACGACGTGAAGGGAGCGCTCGCCGACGTGACGGCCGGGAAGCGGTTCCTGGTCGACGTCCGCGGCCCGAAGGAGTTCTCGGGCGAGATCACCGCGCCGCCGGAGTACCCCAACGAGCACGCCCAGCGGGGCGGGCACATCCCCGGGGCGAAGAACGTGCCGTGGGCCCAGGCGGTTCGCGAGGACGGGACGTTCAAGTCGCGCGAAGAGCTGGACGAGCTGTACGCCCGCCAGGGGCTCCGCCGCGACGCGCCCGTGATCACCTACTGCCGGATCGGGGAGCGGTCGAGCCACACGTGGTTCGTCCTCCGCTACCTGCTCGGCTACCCCGACGTCCGGAACTACGACGGGTCGTGGACGGAGTGGGGGAACCTCGTCCGGACCCCGATCGAGAAGTGACCGGTTCCGCGCGGGCTCGCGCCCGGCGCTACCCGCGTCGCCGCGGAACGGGGGCAGCGACCCGCTGCACCAGGAACAGGTAGACCGTTCCCTCGCGCCGCTGGGCGAGGACCGGATAGCCCGTCTGGTCGGACCATCGGACCATCTCGATCGGGCTGGTCGCATCGTCGGTGGCGAGCAGGACGCACTCGCCCGGCGACCGTCGGGCGACCTCCTCGTTCAACCGGGCGAGGACCGCCGAGCACTCGAGGCCGACCTCCGACAGTTCCACGTCCGGGATCCGCGGCCAGCACCGGATCCGGCGGCGGGCGATCGTCCCGGCCAGCTCCTCCGCCACCCGGGCGGCGGGCCGGAGCGGGCCGTCCGGCGCGATCGGGGCGGTCGGCCGCACGCGCACGACCCATCCGTCCCCGTACGGGTCGTCGTTCAGGAGGCGAGGGCGCGCAGCGACCGCCAGGTTCCGCGCCACCACCTCGCCGGCGATCGGAAGACGGACCGCGCCCGTGAGCCGGGCGCTCTCCGCGGTCGCGACGCTCCGGCCGGCGGCGACGACCCCCTCGACCGGCCGGAAGGCGAACGCGTGGAACGGCCCCGCGAACGCGGTGAACGGGGCGATCAGCCCGAGGGAGGAGGTCCCATCCGCGGCCGCGGGGCCCCACCAGACCTCGTGCTCGAGGTCGTAGAGCCGGTCCTCGGGCAGCGGACACCCTGCGACGTCCATCCGAGGGGGTCAGCCCGTCGCCGCCATTACCCCTCGCGGGTGGAGACCCTTTAGCGCGGGTCGCCTTCGGCGGGTCGATGGCGGCCCCCCCGGACCGCACCGGGTCGCCGACCCTCGGCCGGTGTCGATGCGGCCATCTGGCGACCGACCACATGGTCGTGACCTCCGTGGTCGGGTCGGCGAGCTTCCGGCTCTCCCCGGTCGGGCCGTGCCGGCGATGCGGAGAGGCCGCCTGCCGTCAGATGACGCCCGTGCCGGTGTGAACCGTCGGAGCGTCAGCCGTACGCTTCCCGGATCAGGTACTCTTTCAGCCGGGAGAGCCGGTCCTCCCAGAAGTGGAAGTGCCAGGACCGGGCCTCTTCCCACGCACCGGTCCCGCCCCAGCCGGCGTGCTCCAGCGTGACGTCGATCCCCTCGGGAGACTCCTGGAGCCGTACGTAGACCGTCGTCCGGAGCGGGGGGCCGTTCATCAGCGCGGCGAACGCCGGCGGGGCCGACCAGGTGAAGCCGATGTCGACGTCGGCCGCCATCTGGGAGACCGTGCCTGGGCTCTCGAAGGCGGGGTCGTCCTTCCAGCGGAGGCGGTATGCTCCGCCGACCCGGGGCTCGACCTGCGCTTCGTCGCACAGCCAGCCCTGGAGCCGCGCGCCGTCGGTGAACGCCGAGTAGATCATCGGCACCGGTAGCGGGATCGTCACCTGGATCAGGATCGGGTCGAGGGGTTCCTCCGCCACGGGCGCCGCTCGTCGTCCGGCACTAAAGGGTTTGCGCGGAGCATATCGCACGGCGCCCGCGCGTCCGGCGAACCGCCGGGAGCCCTCTCGCGCCGGTTCTACCGGTCATGTTATAAACAGCCCGGCGGAGAACGGACGAAGCCATGCGCGCTTACCGTACCTTGGGAGCCGCCCTCGCGACGATCGTCGTCCTGCTGGTCCTCGGATCCTTCGGCATCGCCGGGGCGCTCGCCCCGCACGGGGGAGCGACCGCCCCCGCCGCTGCTTCGCACCACGCCTCCCCTTCGACGCTCCATTCCGACGTCGCGGCGTTCGCTGCTGCCGCGGCGCAGGCGACCCCGAACGCCGCGAGCCTTGTGCCGGCCGCCCCGTCGGCCCCGTACGTCGTCGCGGGCGCCTCGGGCGCCGCGCCGGCCGCCGCCCCGACGGGCGGCCGGATGTCCTCCACGGTCGCATCGCTGGACGCCGCCGGCGTCCCGATGCGCGACGCCTTCCTTCCTGACCTGAACGCGAACCCGCACCCCAGCCTCACCGCGGCCGGCACCATCTCGCCGACCTACACGAGCGGCCCGGCGCCGCTCGGCGTCGCCGAATACGGGCTCGTCAACCAGTCGGGGACGATCGTCCCGTGGAACCTTACGACCGATGAGCTGGTCGGCATCTTCGAGGGCCAGAACCAGTACTGCACGTTCTTGGCCACGTGCAGCCCGTCCGTGCTGTCGATGGATTCGGGAGTCCCGGACGCCTACGGCCTCCAGCTGAACGCGGTCGTCGAGAACGTCACCCTGTTCAACCAGCCCGGCTACTCGTTCTGGACGCAGAACGTCGTCGAGTACTCCACCTATACCGAGGAGCTGTACATCATCACGAACGTCTGGAACTTCTCGAGCCCGACCGCCGTGGTTCACGGCAACGAGTTCGTCGACCACGGGGCGAACGGCACGATCGTTCCGGGCGAGTTCTACTACTCCGTGAGCGGGCCGTACATCGTCCCGTCCAACTACTCGATCTTCGTCGGGCTCGTAAGCGGCGTCAACGGGACGAACGACGAGGTCGGGTTCGAGTTCGAACTCGAGGCCCCGGGCGGCGGGCCCGTCGCCTCGGGGATCAACGACTTCGTCGTGTTCAACTCGTCCGGCGCGTCGGGTCCCGGTGTCGCGGTCGGGCCCCAGTTCGTGGCGGACGGGGGCCACTACGCGCCGAACGGTCTCCCCGCCGACTGGGAGTTCGTGATGGGCGGACCCGGCGGCGGCAGCAACGTCGACCTCCTCTCGATGTACGCCACGATCGACCTGTTCTACTACAACGAGACGCTCGACACGATCTCCCCGGTTCCGTCGGCGTACACGGTGGGCAGCGAGACGGGGGAGACGGCCTACGGCGGCACCGATCTCTGGAACCTGACCGGACAGTTCCCCCTAGGCTACATCGTGCCGGGACCGACGTACGCCCAGGGGATGTGGAACTTCACGAACTCGACCGAAGGGGTCGCGTTCGTCGTCCACAGCTTCGCGCCGGACAACGGCTTTACGTTCCTCGCTCCGCAGGATGCCAACCCGCTCGATTTCCAGAGCTATCAGTGGGCGCCGTTCCAGTCGGTCTACTTCCTGCCGCCCGGAACGTACAGCGCGTGGTCCGTCGCGTCGAACTACTATCCCGCGTACTCCGACCTCGGGGTGCTGGCGAACGACACGCTCAGCTTCTGGAGCGTCTCGCTCTCGTACAACCCGCTCAACGGGGTCTACACCCCCCTGTGGGCCCTCAACCAGAGCGGGCTCGAGAACATCACCTGGGACGGCTACACGCTGTTCAACAACCAGTACGCCCCGCTCGGCTACGACCCGGTCACCGGCTACCACTTCCCGTGGTTCGGGATCATCAACGACTACACGTTCCCGATCTTCGCGGGGATCCTGCTCTGGAACACCGCGAGCGCCGCGGTCCTGGCGCCGCCGTCGTTCGACGTCGTCTTCCCCTCGTGGGACGACGCGTTCCTGAACTACTACGGGTTCCCGACCACGAACGACCTGCCGATGATGTTCTACGACTCGATCTTCCCGATCCTCGAGGGCGCGAGCGCGATCGGCGGCTGGTGGTTCACCCAGGCGTACTTCGGCCCGACCACCCCGCAGTACGACGTCGTCTTCTGGAACACGTCGTACGGGACGATCGTCAACAACACGTTCGCCACCGGGGGCAACGCCCTCTACCTGTACGGCGGCTCGGAGAACCTGATCCTGAACAACACGTTCATCCAGGCCCTCCCGAACGCGTCGAACCCGTTCGTGATCTCGGGCTACTACTACGGGACGTACGCGCTGTTCGAGGCGGACTACGGGGACGTCGTCTACGGGGGCTTCGACTGCGGATGCCACGACATGATCTTCAACAACATCTTCGACACGTACTTCACCGCCTACTCGCCGTACCTCGATCCGTACACGGGGAACTTCCCGATCTATCCGTTCTCGGAGGAGTGGAACATCTCCCAGATCTACGGCATCCCGAACATCATCGGCGGCGATTGGGTCGGGGGCAACTACTGGTGGAACTACGGGACGTCCCAGAACCCGTACGGCCAGCTGCCGTACTACAACTACCAGTTCTACTACACGCTGCTCTGGGGCCTGGAGCCGTACGGGATCTACTACGGGGGCGATTACCTCCCGCTCACGCTCGGACCGGTCTACACCGTCACCTTCGTCGAGGTCGGGCTGCCGGCGGGCACCGTCTGGTCCCCGGTCGTCGTCGGCGCGGATGACTTCGACGTGACCAACTACACGAACACGACGACCGCGAACGAGAGCTGGGTCGCCGGGACGTACAACCTGACGGCGGAAGAGTTCGCCTCGGGCTACCAGTACAACGGGAGCGCGACGCTCGTGGTCACCGGCAACGAGACCGTGACGATGAACTTCACGCCGCTGTTCCTGCTGTCGTTCGTCGCGTCCGGCCTCCCCACCGGCACCCTGTGGGCGGTCGAGCTGCTGGCGTCGAACTTCACGTTCTACGAGAACTACTCGATCACGGCCTGGGCGAATTTCTCGCTCCCGGCGGGCGACTACGAGTTCGAGGCGTACGCCTTCGACTACTTCGGTGCCCCGGACGGCTTTGGCACCGTATCGCTGACGACGACGACCTTCGTGACGGTCGACTTCCTGCCGGTGTACACGATCACGTTCGACCTGACGGGACTGCCCGTGGGGTACGGCTGGACGGTGATCGTGCAGTCGAACGGGCCGAGCGGCAACGGCTCCGCGGGCTTCAACACGAGCTCGGGCGAGATCGGCTACGTCTACGGGGGCTACACCTACGACTGGTGGATCACGGCGCCCGGGTACGTCGGAACGCCCGCGTCCGGGGCGATCGACCTCGCCGGGAACACGACCGTCGACGTGAGCTTCGCCGCGTCGGCCTCCGTGACGGTCGACGAGAGCGGACTCCCGGCCGGCACCGCCTGGACGGTGTTCCTGACCCAGGGCGCCAACACCACCGAGATGACGTCGACCGCCTCGACGATGACGTTCTCGGCCGTGGTCGGGGCGTTCAACTACACGGCCCGCGCCGCGGGCTACGCCGCGACCAACGGGACCGGTTCCGGCACGCTCCCTCTCGGAGGCCCGGTCTACGTCTCCTTCGCTCCCGCCCCGACGTCCATCGAGTTCGACGCCACCGGACTGCCCGGGACGCTGACGTGGTACGTCAACCTCACCCAGGGTGTCTCGACCCAGGAGCTGTCGGGGACGGGGGACCTTTCGACCGGCGCGGTCTACGGCCCCTACACGTACACCGTTGCGGCCCCCGGCTACACGGCGATCCCCGCCTCGGGGTCCGGCGTCCTGCCGAGCGACTCGCCGGTCGAGATCTCGTTCTCGCCGACCCCGGCGACCGTCTCGTTCAGCGAGACCGGCCTCCCGGTCGGCACGCTCTGGACCGTCTCCTTCACCCAGGGCGCCTCCACGATCGGCTACACCGGCACGGGGACGATCGTCGTGCCGGGCGTCTACGGGGCGTACACCTACCACGTCGGCTCGGCGAACTATACCGCCACGGTCCCGTCCGGCTCGGGCTCGCTCCCGACCGACAGTTCCGTCAGCGTGACGTTCTCCATCCACGACGGAACGGTCACGGGCACCGTCCTTCCCACGACCGCGACGTTGACGATCGGGGGGACCGGCCAGTCGCTGAGCGGCACGGGGGCGTACACCGACCACCCGGCGCCGGGTACGTGGGCGGTCGTCGTGAAGGCGGCCGGCTACTACACCTACTACGGCAACGTGAGCGTCGCCGCCGGCAAGACGACGTACCTGAACGTCACGCTGCAGGCGATCCCGTCGAGCCCGACGCCGCTGCTCGGGGTCAGCGGCTCGACCGGATGGATCGTGATCGCGGCGCTGGCGGCGGTCGCGCTGATCCTGCTCGGGACGACGCTCCTGTTCATGGGGCGGGCGCGGCGCCCTCCGCAGATGACGCAGTACTCGGGCTCGAACCCCCCCGCCGGCGGCGGAAAGCCGGAGTGGAGCGAGTCGGAGCCGGGGACCCCTCCGGCGGGAAAGACATAACCGGGACGAGGGCCCGAGGCCAACCCATTCCTCCCGTTCCGCGCCTCGACCCGCGCCGGCGCGCCCGCCCGAACCCTGAAGGCCCCGCGGGCTTCGCCCCTACACCGTGGCCGCGGTGACGTTCGACGTCTGGCACACGCTCGTCCACCTCGAACCCGTCGAGAGCGAGACGTACTACCGGGCCCAGGTCGCGACCGCGGTCGAGGCCCTCCGGGACGCTCCTCGGGCGGCCGGGGCACCGGCCGGAGACGATTCCTACGTCGCCCGGGAGTTCGAGCGCGTCCTCACCGCCGCGGTGGACGAAGCGAACCGCGGTCGGACGATCCCCCCGGCGGAGCAGATCCTGCGGGTCGGAGCGGCGGTCGGCCGGCGTCCGGACGCGGACCGATACGTTCAGCGCCTCGACGCGCTCGTCGCCCGGCAGCCGTTCCGGTCGGCCCCGGGGGCGGCGACGCTCCTCGACGCCCTCCGCCGGGACGGCTACCGGCTCGCGGCGGTCGGCAACACCGTCGGCGAGACCGGCCGCGCGATGCGCGGGGTCCTCGAGCGGCTCGGGCTGAAGGCCCCGTTCGAGGCGTTCGTCTTCAGCGACGAGCACCCGTGGGCGAAGCCGTCCCCCGAGCCGTTCTGGGCGGCCGTCACCGCCCTCGGCGAGGAGGCGGCCCGGGCGATCCACGTCGGCGACGCCTGGTTCGACATCGCCGGGGCCCGGCGGGCCGGCTTCCGCGCGGCGATCCGCTACACCGGCCTCGCACGGTACGGCGAGCAGTACCGCTCGCTGCTCGAGCGCGGCGACGACCCCGACGCCGCGACCGAGTTCGAGGTCGAGCGGCTGGACGAGGTCCGGCCGATCGTCCACCGCCTGCTCGCCCCGGCGGACGGCCGAGGGCGGACGAGCGCCCCCTAGGTCTCGGGCGTCAGCAGGCCGAGCGCGAACGCGGCCCGCAGCACCCCGATGTGCGTGAACGCCTGGGGGTAGTTGCCGATCGCGCGACGGGACGCGGGGTCGTACTCCTCGGAGAACAGCAGGAGCGGCCCGGCCGTGTCGAGCAGCCCGCGCCAGTGCTCGAGCGCCTGCTCCGTCCGGCCCGCCTTGGCGAGCGCTTCGACCAGCCAGAACGAGCAGAGCAGGAACGCGCCCTCGGGACCCCCTACGCCGTCGTCCCCCTCGTAGCGTCGCACGAACGGCCCGTCCGCGAGATGGCGTTCGACCGCCGCGATCGTGCCCGTTACGCGGGGGTCGCTTCCCGGCAGGAAGCCGTCGACGCCGATCCGGAGCGCGCTCGCGTCGAGCGTCGAGCCGCCGAGCGTCTGGACGAAGCTGCCGCGTCCTTCGTCGAACCCGCGCGACAGGATCGTCGCCCGGACCTCGTCGGCGACCCGCCGCCACCGGTCGATCGGCTCGGTCCGTCCGAACTCGGTGGCGAGCTGAAGCGCCCGGTCGAGGGCGACCCAGCACATCAGCTTCGAGTGCACGTGGTGGGCGGGCGCGGCCCGGGACTCCCACATCCCGCTGTCGGGGAGGGCCCAGAGCGCGACGACCCGCTGCGTGAGGCGCTCGACCGTCGCCCACTGGTCGCGGACGAACGCCGGGTCGACCCGCTCGAGCAGGAGCGCCGAGTCGAGGATCTCCCCGTAGACGTCGAGCTGCCGCTGGCTCGACGCGGCGTTCCCGATGCGCACGGGCCGGGAGCCCGCGTATCCCGCGAGGTGCCCGAGCTCGGTCTCGACCGGCGGGCGTTCTCCGTCGACCGTGTAGACCGTGCCGAGCTCTTCGTCCTCGCCGAGCGAGGCGGCCCGGTCGAACGCCCAGCGGACGTAGGCGCGCGCTTCGGCGACGTGACCGAGCAGGAGGAACACCTGGGCGGTGAAGGCCGCGTCCCGGATCCACACGTACCGGTAGTCCCAGTTCCGTGCACCGCCCGGCCACTCGGGGAGCGAGGTCGTCGGGGCGGCGACGAAGACCCCGCGGTCGGCGTACGACAGCAGCTTCAGGACGAGCTCCGACCGCTCGACCCACGGGTGCCACCGGGCGGCGACCCGGCGGAGCGGGGCGTCGGGGGGCGAGACCCACCCGCGCCAGTACGCGTCCGTGATCGACAGCAGTTCGGCGGGGCGCGGCTCGGCGGGCGGCGGCCCGCCCCACCGAAGCTGGGCGAACTTCGGCTCGCCGGGCAAGACCTCCCCCCGCGACCGCCGCCCCTCGGGGTCCTCGACCCACGGCCACGGCGCGGTGCAGACGAGCGACGCCGGGTCGGCCGACGCGACCGCGACACCGTCGGTTCCCGACCAGGACGGCATCCGGCGGGCGTAGTCGAACCGCGGCGCGGCCCGGATCTCCACCTCCACCGGGGCGCCCCGGGCCGTCATCCGCCGAACGATCCGGGGGTCGCCGCCGATCTCGGTCCCGGGCGGTCCCATCGGCATGAAGTCGGTGACGGCGAGCGAGACCCCCCGGCGGAGCTCGAAGATCGTCGTCAGCACGTTCGTTCCGGGCAGGTACTGCTGGTGGGAGTCGTAGGGGACGGTCGGCGCCACCGAGTGGAATCCCCCGATCGCCGGGTCGAGGAGGCGGGCGAAGACGCTCGGGCTGTCGAACCGGGGGAGGCACGCCCAGTCGATCGCGCCGTCGCGGGAGACGAGGGCGCCGGTCTTCTCGTTCCCGATGAGCCCGTAGTCGTGGAGGGACGGTGCGGGAGGGCCGCGAGCCGACGGCGCTGCGCCGGGGGCGGCGCTCATCGTCCGGCCCTCCGGACCGGTCCATCCGCCCGGGCCGCGGCCCTCGCGCGCGGCGACCGGATCACCGACGGACCCCGCGGACATGGTCCAGCACCTCGGCGATCCGCTTGTTCGCCTCCGCCGTCATCGCGTCCCGGTCCTCGGGCCGGCGGAGCATCAGCGTCAGGGCGAGGTCCGCCGACTGCGCGCTCCGGGACTTGGTGGTCAGCACCGGGGGAAACCGGCGATCGAGCCGCGTCCGAAGTTTCGTGAGGCTCTTCAGCAGCTCGCTCTCGAAGGCGGGCAGATCGATCGACGCGGCGAGGGTCACCGGGACGATCACCTCCTTCCACGCCTGGGGGGAGGTGTTGACGACCACGTCCCGAAGCATCGAGGAGTTCGGCACCGACACGAGCAGGTCGTCGTCCGTGAGAAGGACGGTCGTCATCGCATTGATCTCGATGACCTTCCCGGCGTACCCCTGGACCCGGATCGTATCCCCGACCTTGAACGGCGTGTAGATGTCGGAGAAGTACTTCGCCCCGTAGTTCCCGAGCGGCTCGCGCAGGGCGATCAGGATCGTCGCGCCGAGCAGCCCGATCACGACCAACAGGACGGCGGGGTTCACGCCGATCGCCTGCAGCGCGAGCGTCCCTCCGATCAGGACGACGACCACGACCGTCAGGCGGCGACCGGCGCCCGCCATCCGGGGGTTCGTGCGGCTCAGCAGCCGCCCGATGATCAGGCTCGATACCCACGCGAGGAGGACGGTGACGAGGGCGATCACGCCGGCGGGCACGAGCGCGATCGCGTCGGCGACGATCGGTCCGCCGAACGCCATTCAGACCTCCATCAGTTCCTCGAGCATCGCCCGCTCGGCCCGCTCGGCGGCCTCGAGCGAACATTTGCGCGAGGTCGACCGGCCGTGGCGCACCAGCCGGGCGGCGAGCTCGCCGTCCCCGTCGTCCATCAGCCGACGCATCTGCTTCGCCAACGACCCCGGCTCGCTCGGATCGAACAGCAGCGCGTTCTCGCGATCGCGGACCAGTTCGGCGATCCCCGCCCGATCGGTGACGATCGTCGGCTTCCCGTGCAGCCAGCTCTCGACCGCGACGAGACCGAACCCCTCGCGGACCGACGGCAGGAGGGTGAACCGCGCCCGCTCGTACAGGCAGTCGAGGTCGGCCTGGGAGACGTGGCCGGTGAAGACGACCCGCCCCTCGAGGCCGAGCGAACGGACCATCTCTTCGAGGTGCGTCCGCCATACGGCCGACTTCGAGAGCCCGAGGCCGCTCCCGGAGCCCGAGAAGCTCCCGTTCCCGACCAGGACCAGACGCAGGTGAGGGTACTCGGAGGCGATCGTCGAGAGCGCCGAGATCGCCAGGTCCTGGCCCTTCACCGGGTCCATCCGTCCGACGAGCAGGGCGACCTCGTCCTCCGGCGTCACTCCGAACCGGGCGACGGCCGCCTCGACCGCTTCCGGACCGGGTTGCGAGTACTCCGCGGGGTCGACGTACGGGTACAGTCGGATCACCTTCCGGGTCGGGGCGATCATCGCCAGCGACTCGGCATACCGCGCGGCGCTGACCACCACCGCATCGTAGCTGTCGAGGTAGCCGGCGAGGACCGAGCGCCACTGCGGTGGGATCAGCTCGAGATCGAACGGGATGTGCCAGCGGAACACCTTCGGCTTGAGGGTCTCGAGCATCCGACCGACCGGCAGCTGCTGGAAGTCGTGGACGTAGAACGCGTCGAAATCGTGGGCGACGTCGAGCTGCCGGATCAGCTCGGCGGTCCGGCGATTGTAGAAGGCGTACTCCGAGAACGCCTCGCTCCAGAACAGGTCGTCGTGGGGACGGTCCGGTTCGAGGTCATGGATCCGGCTCCAGAGCGCCTCCTTCACCTCGCCGTAGCCGGCGAGCCGATCGGCGTCGAGCCGAACGTTGTGCAGGGTGATCCCCCCGATCCGGGCGAGCGGCGGAGCGCGGGGGTTCAGGGCGACCCAGTGGACCTCGGAGAGCACCCCCTGGTCGAGGAGCCGACGGACCAGCGGGTAGACCATCCGCGTGACCCCGCCCGGTGAGAATCGGTAGTCGACCCCTTCACGCAGCGTTGCGAGGTCGACCCCGTCCCGGGCCCCGGCGGCCGCGCCGTCAGCGGCCGAGTCGAGGAACTGGACGAGCGGCGTCTGCGTGTTGATACATATCGACGAAGGAGTCATCGGAGTCCCTCGGCGTCGCCTCAACTGACTCCAGCCACAGGGGATATGCTCTTGGGTCCTCACCGCGCGACCCGGACGGTCGGCCCGATCCCGCGGCCGCCCCGCGTCCGTGGCGGCGCGCGCCCCTCGGTTCGACAATCGTGGGATTTCGCGAGGGACAGCAACGGCATTCGCCGAAGTTTTCCGACTGACGGAGTCCCGTCGCGGGGTCAACCGCCAAGGAGTAAATACCGCCGCCGGCAGAGGAGAGTAACGCCTGCCCGCGACCCGGTCGATCCGGATTCTGCGGGCGGAGCCATTCAACAGGAGGTGAGAAACCAATGGAAACTACAACGGAGCGTACCCTCGGCCATCTCCTGGGCCTGATCGGAGGGTTGCTGGTCCTCGGCGGTGGCCTCGTCGCCGTGGCGTTCGGCACCGCCGACCTGGTCCTCGGCCGAATGTTCGGCGCGGCCGGCGCCCTCGGCGAGGCCGTCGTGCTGTTCGTCGTCGGGGCCCTCGTCCTCTTGTTCGCCCACCTCGGGGAGCACGGATGGAGAGAGCGGCCCCAGTCGACGGGCGTGCTGCTCGTCGTGCTCGCGGTGATCGGATGGGCCGTGCTCGGCCTCGGAGGCAACGTGCTCGCCCTGGTCGGCGGGATCTTCGCCCTGATCGCGGGGGTCCTCTACCTGATCGAGCCGATGCACCGGGCGGTCCGCACGATCGTCAGCCCCTCGTGAGCCCCGGACGGCCCGTCGGCCCAGCGGGAGCGCGGCCACGCAACCCTTTCCCCCTCTATCTGCGCCATCGCCGCCACGGCCTCGCGCGCCCAACCCCGTTGGCCGTCGCCGACCGGCCCGTTCGACAATCGAGGAATTCCGGCCCGCGGGCGTTCGGCAGCTGACGAAGCACGGCAACGACTGAGTACTAGGGTTCAAGGCGACTGCGGCCCGCTAGGAAGCGGCGAGGCGAAGAGGATGAGCGCGACCTGCCCGATCTGCGGAGCGCCCGAGGCGTCGCCCGAGCGGCTCGTGGAGCACCTGCGCGTCTCCCACCCGACCACCGACCTTGCGGCGGACATCGATCAGAACCCCGAGGCCCACACCCCCGGCGTCGTCTGCGCCCATTGCGGCCGTCGGTTCCGATCCCCTCGCGAGCTGGCCCGCCACAACCTCGGATCCGAGCCCCGCGATCGCCGGGTCCCGACCACGGCGTGACCCCCCGCCCCGCGTTCCACGGGAGCCCGGGGGCCGAGCGAGGGCGGAGCGCGCGCCGATCGCCGGTCCGCCCGGCCACCATCCCGCCGTTAAGTGACCGGTCGGAGTATCGACGCCGTGGGTCGCTGGACGCGCGAACGGATCTGGGAGGCGTTCGATGCGTGGCGTTGGATCCCGCCGTCCGCGCAGCGGGTCGTCACCGAGGAGTACGAGCTCGCGGTGACGGCCGGCTCGTACGCGCTGACGTACGTCTACGGCTTCCGCGTGGACGACCCCGGGCGGGCCGACGAGCGGATCCTCGCCGTGCGGAAGCAGATCGAAGCCCTCGGGGGGACCGGGGCCCGCTTCCAGCTGACCCCGCGCTCTCGACCGAGCGATCTCGGGGAGCGGCTCGAACGACACGGGTACCGGACGGCCGAGGACGCGGACGTCCTCGTCTGGGAGCTTCGGGATGGAGAAGGCAAGATCCGACTGCCCGAGTTCCCGCCCGGCGCCGGGGTCTCGGTACGCGAGGTGCGGAGCGACCCGGAGTACGAGGCGTTCGGGGACCTCGGGACCGCGATCTTCGGGGATCCCTCGCCGAGCGAGGACAGCCGGGCCCGGTTCCTCGCCGCATTCCACCGCACGTTGGAGAGGGACGGGCATTCGGATCGGTTTCTGGCCGTCGCGGACGGGGCGTTCATCGGTCGCGGTGGACTCGAGATCGCGGGGCCGGTCGCCCGACTCTGGGGTAGCGGAGTCCTCGCCGCGCATCGACGGCGAGGAGCCTACGGCGCCCTCGTTCGGGCCCGGTGCGAGGCGGCGGTCGCCCGGGGGGCCGAGATCGCCCTGGTGACGGCGAGGGTCGGGACCTCGGGTCCGATCCTGAAACGGCACGGGTTTGAGCCGGTCGGCTCGATCCGGGTCTACGAGGCCCGCTGGTAACGCGGGCCGTCGGGACTACGCGCGGCGGGCGTCGATACTCTCCCCTCGCGCCGCGGGCGGCTCCGTCCTCGGGAGGGGACCGCGGGCCGCCGCCGCGCCGGGCGACCCAACGGAGCGGCTAGCCCCGGAACGGTAAGGCGGAACCTGCGCTGGCCCACCGGAGTTCATGGGGCCGACGACCGAGGAAGCTGCGGCGAGCTCGGCCCCGGGGGTCGGCCGACCGACTTCCCCCGTTGCCCCCACGGGCCTCTCCTCCTCGGAGGTGAACGAGCGTCGGGCGAACCGGGGCTTCAACGAGATCCCCGAGAAGAAGGTCGGTCTCGGGCGACGGCTCTCCTCCTACCTCTGGGGCCCGATCCCCTGGATGATCGAGGCGGCGATGGTGCTCGCGGCCGTTCTCAGGAACTGGGACGATTTCGCCCTCATTCTCACCCTGCTCCTGGTCAACGCCGCCGTGGGCTTCTGGGAAGAGTACCAGGCGGGAAACGCGGTGGCGGCCCTCCGGGCGCACCTCGCGCCGCGGGCCCGGGTGCTGCGCGACCAGACCTGGACCACCGTGCCGGCCCGCGAACTCGTCCCGGGCGACATCGTCCGCGTGCGGATGGGGGACATCGTGCCGGCGGACGTTCTCCTGCTCGAGGACGCGGCCCTGGAGCTCGACCAGTCGGCGCTCACGGGAGAGTCGCTTCCGGTGACCCACCGTGGGGGAGAGCCGGCGCTCTCCGGCGCGATCGTCCGGCGTGGCGAAGGGACCGCGACGGTCACCGCGATCGGACCGGAAACGTACCTCGGACGAACCGCGCAGCTGGTCGCGGCCGCACGACCGGCGAGCCACCTGCAACGCGCCATCCTTCGCATCGGAGACACGCTGATCGCGCTCGCGCTCGGCCTTGCCCTGGTCATCGAGGCGGTCTCGCTGCTCCGCGGGGTGAGTCTGCTGACCTCCGTCCAGTTCGCTCTCGTGCTGGCCGTCGCCGCGATCCCCGTGGCGATGCCGACGGTACTGTCGGTCACTATGGCCGTCGGCGCCCGGACCCTCGCGGGCGAGAAGGCGATCGTCGCCCGCCTGGAGTCGATGGAGGAACTCGCGGGGATCGATGTGCTCTGCTCCGACAAGACCGGCACGCTCACCCAGAACGTTCTCCGCCGCGGGGAGCCCCGGCCGTTCGGGAACACGACGGCCCGCGAGGTCCTCGCCTCGGCGCGGCTCGCCTCCCGGGTCGAAGACCACGACCCGATCGATGATGCCATCCTCGCCTCCCCCGACGGGCCCGCGCCCTCGGGGGCCTACCGGGTGACCCGGTTCGTGCCGTTCGACCCGATCCTGAAACGGACCGAAGCGACGCTGATCGCGCCGGACGGGACAACGATCCGGGTGAGCAAGGGGGCCCCGCAAGCGATCCTGGAGCTCGTCGGGGCGCCGACCGAGATCCGGACGGCCCTCGAGGAAACGATCTCGGAGATCGCACGGCGCGGCTACCGCGCGCTGGGGGTCGCTCGGGCCGAGGGCCGGGGGCCGTGGCAGTACCTCGGAGTGATCCCGCTCTTCGACCCCCTCCGGTCGGACTCGGTCGAGGTGCTCGCAGCGATCCGGTCGTTGGGCGTCCAGGTGAAGATGGTCACCGGCGACCAGGCCGCGATCGCGCG
The DNA here is from genome assembly GCA_035499145.1 of Thermoplasmata archaeon. GTDB lineage: Archaea > Thermoplasmatota > Thermoplasmata > Lutacidiplasmatales > UBA184 > Lutacidiplasma. The sequence continues at coordinate 1,225 of DATJZK010000073.1, read as the reverse complement.
GGAGACCGCCCGCGAGCTCGGACTGGAGGGCGCCGTCACGACCCCGGACGATTGGACCGACGCGGCCGCCCGGCCGGAGCGGTTCGAGGAGACGACCGTGTTCGCCCAGGTGTTCCCCGAGCACAAGTATGCGATCGTCGAGGGATTACAACGGGACGGGCACATCGTCGGGATGACCGGGGACGGCGTGAACGATGCGCCGGCGCTGAAGAAGGCCGACGTGGGGATCGCGGTCTCCGGCGCGACGGACGCGGCGCGCTCGGCGGCCGCCGTGGTGCTGACCGCCCCGGGGCTCGGGATCATCCTCACGGCCATCCGCCAGGCACGCCAGACGTTCGCCCGGATGACGTCGTATGCGATCTACCGGATCGAGGAGACGATCCGACTGCTCCTCTTCGTCACGGTCACGATCCTCGTCCTCGGGTTCTTCCCCATCTCGGCCCTCCAGATCGTCCTCATCGCCCTGCTCAACGACGCTGCGATCCTGGCGATCGCCTACGACCGCACGCCGATCTCCCCGACGCCCGTCTCGTGGAGGATGGGCCGCCTCCTCCGGGTGGCCGGCGTGCTCGGCGTGACGGGCGTCGTCTCGTCGTTCCTGCTGCTCGCGGTGGCGATCGGCCCGCTCCACATCGCGGGGGGGCCGCTGCAGACCCTCCTCTACCTCAAGCTCTCGGTCGCGGGACACTTCGTGATCTTCCTGACGCGCACCGAAGGGCCGTTCTGGAGGTCGCGGCCGGCGAACGTCCTCCTGCTGAGCGTCCTCGGCACGCAGACGCTGGCCTCGGCGCTCGCCCTCCTGGGATGGCTCGTTCCGCGCGTCCCACCGCTCTGGGTCGTCGGCGTCTGGGGGTACGCAGCGATCGAGGTCGTTCTCGTGGACCGGGCGAAGCGGTGGGCGTACGGACGCGAGGACCGCGCCGAGCCGGCCTCCCGACGTCGTAGCTCCCGGTCCGCGCCGAGCCCCCTGCTTCCCTGGCGGTGGTTCTTCCACGATCGCCACCGGCATCTCTCGCCGTAAGGCGCGCCCCGTTCGGCCCGAGGACCGGCGCGGCCGGGGGCGGCGCGAGGGCGTGGACCGTGCGGGGCGGATCCGGGCGTCGCCCGGGTCGGCGGCCGCCGCTACGGAGAACGCTCGCGGGCAGCACCGGTCCCGGGGAGACGGATCCCCCGCCGAGTGACGAGCCCGATGACCCGGCTCGCGCCGGCCGTGGAGAAGACCGCC
>DATJZK010000072.1:0-10672 GCA_035499145.1 Thermoplasmata archaeon | reverse complement strand
GACGCCGATCGTCCGGAGCGGCGACGCCGTCTTCATCCTCTCCGGCCAGGGAGAGAGCTACTCGTCGATCCAGACGGCGAACATCGTCCGTCGGGAAGGCGCCCTGCTGATCGTCCTCACGGCCCGACCGTCGTCCAAGCTCGCCCACGCGGCGACGATCCTCCTGTCGCTCGAGTTCCCCGAGGACGCCGACCGGCCCCGCTACGCGCCGCTCGGCACGCTGTTCGAATCGGCGAGCCTGCGGCTCACGGACGCGCTCGTCGCGGAGCTGCTCGCGGTCCGCGGCGAGACCGAGGCGTCGATGCGCGCGCGGCATGCGATCATGGTGTAGCGCCCCCGCGCGCGCCCAAACCTTAAGCGGGGGGCCCGTTCACCGCCGGTCGTGGCCCCCGCCGACGCTGTCGCCCAGACGCTCCTGCCCGTCCCGTCGCGCTTCTTCGTGACGAGCGGGAAGGGGATCAACAAGACGAGCGAGCTCAACGCCTTCGACCTCGCGCTGCTCCAGGCCGGGATCGGCGAGCAGAATCTCGTCAGCGTCTCGTCCGTCCTCCCGATCGGCATTCGCCAGACCGACCGGACGCGGATCGCTCGCGGGGCGATCACGCACTGCGTCCTCGCCCGCCACGGCGGGGGCGAGGGCGAGGTGATCAGCGCCGGGATCGCGTACGGGTTCCGCGCCGACGGCCAGGGCGGCTACGTCGCCGAGGGGCATCTCCACGGCACGCAGAAATCGCTCAAGGAGTTCCTCAAGTGGCGCATGCAGGAGATCGCGCACTTCCGCGGCGTCGAGCTCCGTCGGATCCACTACCGCACCGAGGAGCTGTCGATCCCGATGGATCACTACGGGGTCTGCATCGCGGCGTGCGTCTTCCTCCCGTAGGCGCCCGGCGCCGCTACAGGAGTTTGCGGAACAGCAGCTTGTCCTCGAGCGAGCCGTCGATCGCGAGCTTCCGGAGCACGAGCGCCTTCATCGGACCGATCTCCTTGCGGACGAGCCCGTCGAAGGTGGCGACGTCGGTCGTGATCGTGAGGTCGGCCCGGCCGTTCGGCTCGGTCCGCAGGTTCGTGAGCCGGCCGCCGGCGAGATCGACGGCGTAGCTCCCCTCGTCGGTGATGCGGATGCGGATCGTCCGCTCGAGCCCCTGGAGCTCCTCGGTCATCGCCGGCGTGCGCTGGGCGTGGCGGTTGAACCGGTCGACCAGCGAGGCGAGCGTCTCTTCGACCGTCATCCGGGATACCCGTCGAGCGTGCGAGCGGGGCGGGCGGGGATAACCCTTTGTGTGGTCGCCCAGGAGCTCCGGAGCCACGCGGGCCGTTCGGGCCGGTTCGCGAGGCGCTCCCGCACGAACGCGACCGTCCGCGGATCGGACGGATAGCCGCTCCCGAGCTCGGCGTCGAGGCGGCGAGCCAGTCGCGCGACGGCCCGGTCCCGACGCACCTTCGCCACGATCGAGGCCGCCCCGACGATCGGCAGGTCACGGTCGGCCTTGTGCCGCGCGACGACGGTGGGGCCGGGACCGGCGAGCCCCGCCACCGTGCGGCCGAACCGGGCCGCGTTCGCGTCGCAGGCGTCCACGTAGGCGATGCGGGGCCGGAGGTCCCGGACGAGCTGCGCGAACGCCTCCGCTTCGAGGTCGTTCAGACGGCCGCGGGCGACGTACCGATCGATCGTCGCCGGCGGCACCACGACGGACCGGCACGTCCCGATCCGGCGCAGCCGGCCGTAGACCGCCTCGCGGGCCCGCGGAGCGAGCCGCTTCGAGTCGCAGGCCCCGGCCGCCGCAACGTCCTCGAGGCGGGCGGCCGGCACGGCGAACGCCCCGACGACCAAGGGGCCGAGCCAGGCGCCGCGGCCGGCCTCGTCGATCCCCACGATCGGATCGTCCACCGGTCCCCCTGCGTCGAGGGACGGGGCCGATATCACGCCGCTCCCGCGCGCCCGCCCGCCCTCGCCGCCGCCTAAAGACTCAAATACCGTATCCCAGTCGCACGGCTCCCGCGGTGGACCATGGGCATCTGGCAGGGACGCTCCCGGCGGAAGCGAACGGGCGGACGCCTTCGACCGATCCGCAAGAAGCGCCGGTTCGAGATCGGGCGGGAGCTCCAGACGGCGACCCTCGGCACCGGCACGGTGAAGACGTACCGGGTCCGGGGCGACAACCGCAAGCTCCGCATCCTCACCGTCCAGACGATCAACGTCTTCGACCCCGCGACGAAGAAGATGCAGCCCGCGCGGATCGTGACGGTCCGCGAGAACCCCGCGAACCCGAACTACGTCCAGCGGAACATCATCACGAAGGGAGCGATCCTCGAGACCGAGCTCGGCCTCGTCCGCGTCCGGTCGCGTCCCGGTCAGGACGGCGTGCTGAACGGCGTCCGGCTCCCGACGGCTTCGGCGTAGAGCCGGGCCGGCGCCGCCGATGCCCGACCACTTCCTCGTCTATCCGGCCTATTTCGACGCCAAGCTCTCGCGCGCCGGCGGCCGGCGCGTCCCCCAGCCGGACGCGACGCCCGACGTCACCGCCGACGAGATCGTCCAGGCGGCGAAGCGGCTCGGCTGGAAGCCCGAGGCCGAGCCCGACAAGCAGTACCCGCGCCGCTTCTTCGCCTACGCCGGCCGCGTGAAGATCGCCAAGCGGAGCGGTACCTCGAAGGAGCGGGCGCTGACCGCGCTCGCCGCCGAGCTCCGCAAGGTCCGGGCCCAGGCGGGGAAGAAGTAGATGGAAGAGCCCGGCACCGTCTACTTCACCGGCACCGCCGGGGCCGGGAAGACGACGTTCGTCCGGGCGCTCGCCGACTGGATGAAGAGCGCCGGGTACGACGCGACCGTCGTCAACCTGGATCCGGGAAGCGAGGGGACGGCGCTCGATCCGGACGTCGACATCCGCGAGTGGGTGCGGCTGCCGGACGTGCAGGACGAGTACAACCTCGGCCCGAACGGCGCCCAGGTCGCCGCCGCCGACATGATCGCGCTCAAGATCTTCGAGGTCAAGCAGGCGGTCACCGAGCTGAAGAGCGACTACGTGCTCATCGACACACCGGGCCAGATCGAGCTGTTCGCCTTCCGCGAGGCGTCGCGCGCGATCGTCGACGCGCTCAGCGGCGAACGGTCGCTGATCGCCTTCCTCTTCGACCCGGCCCTTGCCCGCACCCCGGGCGGGTTCGTCGCGCTGCGGATGCTCTGCGCGACCGTCGAGTTCCGCTTCCGGCTCCCGATGCTACAGATCCTGGCGAAGTCGGACGTGCTGAGCCCGGAGCAGCGCGCCACGATCGAGGGCTGGTCGGCCGAACCGGAGTCGCTCTACGCGGCGGTGACGCAGGAGACGGCGACCCCGGACGTCCAGCTGTCGACCGAGCTGTTCCGCGCGATCGAGTCGTTGGCCCCGCTCACCGACCTGGTGAGCGCCTCCGCGAAGGAAGGGAGCGGGATCGAGAGCTTCTACCGGTCCTGCCAACGGGTCTTCGCCGGGGGCGAGGACCTCGAGCCGTCGCACGCGCCCGAGACCGAGTGACCCCGGCTCACGCCCCGTCGCCGAAGAACAGCCCCATTCCGGCGGACGCCGCGTCCTCCTCGTCCTTGAACTTCCGGTACAGCGCCGCGGCGTCCGACGGGCTCGGCCGCTCGCCGATCGGCCCGAGCAGGCCGTCCGCGCGGCGGACGCCGTCCTCGGAGCCTTCGATCAGCACGTAGGTGCGGTCGGTGGGGCCGCCCAGGGCGGCGGCGGCGCGCACCTTCTGGCTCTGGCGCGAGACGACATCGTCGGCGAGCGCCGCGTCGAGCTCCGCCTTCTTCGACGTCGGGACCGAGTAGAGGGTCCAGGGCATGGAGCGGCGGACCGCGCCTCCCTATATGGGGTTGTGCGGCGCCGGGGCGAAGGGAGAAGAGCCGGGCGTCGCTCGGGCGGCCATGCCCGAGGGGGAGGGGCCGATCCTGGTGGTCGGCACGGCCCATGTCGTCGACCTCTCCGAGCCCCTGCGCGCCGCGCTCGGGAACCGGCCGCTGGACGGGATCGCCCTGGAGCTGGACGAAGAGCGCGCCGCGGCGCTCCTCGCGCCGGGGGGTCCGACCGGCGGGCCGGCCCGCGTGCCGTTCTTCGCCCGGCTCTGGTCGCTGCTCCAGCGTCGGCTCGGCGCCGAGCTCGGGGCCGGACTGCCCGGCGCGGAGATGCGGACGGCGGCCGAGCTCGCGCGCGAACGGCGCCTCCCGCTGTTCCTGATCGACGACCCGGCCCGGGCGATGCTCAACCGCCTCCTCACGACGATGCCGCCGAAGGAGCGGATCCAGCTGCTCCTCGGATCGCTCGTGGGCCTGTTCCTCCCGGCGCGCCTGGTCGAGGATCAGATGGAGGAGTACGCCGCCGAACCGGCCGAGGCGATCGCCGAGCTCCGGCGGGCCAGCCCGACCGTCGCCCGCGTGCTCCTGGACGAGCGGAACGAGCACATGGCGGAGCGGCTCGCGCAGATCCGGGCCCGCGGCTATCTGCGCGTCGCCTGCGTCGTCGGCGACGCCCATGTGCTGGGGCTCACCGAGGCGCTCCGGCGCCGATCGATCCCGAGCGAGACGCTCGGTTTCGCCGAGCTCCGGCGTCTCACAGGACCGTCATCGAGCCCTTCGTAGCGTTGTCGATCGCGCGCTCGAAGGCGTCCGCGAGCCCGGCGACCTCGTCCGACGGGCGCTCTCCGATCCGGCCCTGGTCCCCCAGCTCGGAGATCCACGGCGCGACCGGCAGCCGGCCGAGGACCGGAACGCCGTACTCCTCCGCGACCCGCGCGACCCCGCTCGGCCCGAACAGCTCGATCCGCTCGCCGCAGTGCGGGCAGGCGATGAACGACATGTTCTCGACGACCCCGAGGAGGGGGACGTGCAGGTCGCGGGCCATGTTCATCGCCTTCTTCACGATCAGCGCGGCGAGCTCCTGCGGCGTGAGCACGAACACCATCCCGTCGATCGGGATCGTCTGAAAGACGGTGAGCGGGACGTCGCTCGTCCCGGGCGGCATGTCGATCAGGAGGTAGTCGAGCGTCCCCCACTCCACGGAGCCGAAGAACTGCGTGATGAGCCGGGTCACGAGCGGACCCCGCCAGATCACCGGGGTCTGCTCGTCCTCGACCATGAACTGCGAGGAGACGAGGGGGATCCCTTCCCGCGACGGCGCCGGCTCGATCCCTTCGCCGCGGTCGACGAGCGGGCCCGAGACGCCGAACAGCTTCGGGATCGACGGGCCGGTGACGTCCGCGTCCAGGATGCCGACCGTCCGCCCCCGCCGGCGCAGCTCGGCCGCGAGGAGCGCGGTCACCGACGATTTCCCGACCCCGCCCTTGCCGCTGCCGACCGCGACGACGCGGGCGATCCGGCCCTTCTCCATCCGCTGGAGCGTACCGCGCGGACCCCGCGCGGGCGCCCCCGGCGCGTGCGCCGGAGGGGGCGCCGTCGGTCCTCCGCCGGCGCTCACGCCGTGTTGACGGGGAGTTTGTATATAACGGCCGGCAAGGTCGGCGCGAGGAAGCGTCGATGTCCGTCGGTCGTTCGCCCGATCTGGAGGAGCTGTTCCGGCCCAAGTCGGTCGCGGTCGTCGGCGCGTCGAACCGACCGGGGAAGGTCGGCACGTCGGTCTTCCGCAACATCCTGGGCGCTGGTTTCCAGGGGGTCGCCTACCCGGTCAACCCCGCCTGGAAGAGCGTCTCGGGCGTCCGCTGCTACTCCGATATCCAATCGTTGCCGGAGAGCCCGGAGCTCGGCGTCGTGATCGTGCCGGCGGCCCAGGTCGCGGAGACGGTCGAGGAGCTGGGGAAAGCCGGCGCCCGCGGCGTGGTCGTCATCTCCGCCGGGTTTCGCGAGGTGGGGGACGCCGGCGCCGCCCTCGAGGCCGAGGTCGTCCGCCGGTGCGACAAGTACCGGATGAGCCTCGTCGGCCCCAACTGCTTCGGCGTGTTCACGACCGACCCCGCGGTGTCGTTGAACGCCACGTTCAGCGAGAAGCTCCCCCCGCGCGGGAACATCGCCTTCGTCTCCCAGAGCGGAGCGCTCGGCGCGGGGATCCTGCAGTACGGGATCACCGAGCGGATCGGGTTCTCCCGGTTCGTCTCGGTCGGGAACCGCGCCGGAGTGGACGAGAACGACCTCCTGCACGCGCTCGGTCGGGATCCTGCGACCCGCGTGATCCTGCTGTACGTCGAGAGCCTCGCGAACGGCCGCGGCTTCCTGGAAGCGGCGCGCGAGGTCACGGAAGAGAAGCCGGTCCTCGTGATCAAGAGCGGCCGGACGCCGGCGGGAGAGCGCGCGGCGATGAGCCACACGGGCTCGCTCGCCCAATCCGGCCGGGACCAGCTGTACGACTCCCTCTTCGCCCAGTCCGGCGTCCAGCGCGCCGACACGCTCGGCGACCTGTTCCGCGCCGCGAAGGTGTTCGGCGCGGGACTTTCGCTCGGCGGCCCGCGGCTCGTCATCCTCACCAACTCCGGAGGCCCCGGGATCGTCGCGGCCGATGCCGCGATGCGGTTCGGGCTCGAGCTGCCCCCGCTGCCCGCGGTCCTCAAGGACGATCTCAAGCGGCGGCTCCCGTCGATCGCCGCGCTCGGGAATCCGGTCGACACGACCGCGGACGTCACCACCGACACGTACCGCGACTGCCTGCTCTCGGTCGTCGCGTCGCCCACCGTCGACGGCGTCCTCGTGATCTCCACCCCCACCGGCACGATGACCGGCGACGCGATGGCGAAGGCGATCCTCGCGGCGAAGGCGACGACCGGCAAACCGATCGCCGCGTGCCTGTTCGGGCTGACGGACCTGTCGAGCGCGGTCACGTACCTCGAGGAGCACGGCGTTCCGACGTACACGTTCCCGGAAGAGGCGGTCGAGGGGCTGGGCGCGCTCGCCCGGTACCACGCCTGGCGCACCCGCCCCCGCACGACGGTGCGGGAGTTCTCGGTCGACCACGCCGCCGTCCGCGCCACGATCGAGCGGGCCCGCGCCTCGGGCACGACCGTCCTGCCGGAATACGCGGCCCGGTCGCTGCTCGCCGCCTACGGGATCCCGTTCCCGGGGGTCGAGATCGCGCGGTCGGTGGAGGACGGGCTCGCCGCCGCGGCCCGGATCGGTTACCCGGTCGTGCTGAAGGTCGCCTCCCCGGACATCTCGCACAAGACGGACGTCGGAGGGGTCGCGCTCGGCCTCGCCGACGCGGGCCAACTGCGCGCCGCGTGGGAGCGGATGGAGCGTTCGGTCCGGGCGGGCGCGCCGAACGCGCGGATCGAGGGGTTCGAGGTCGAGGCGCAGGTCCCGGCCGGCAAGGAAGTGATCATCGGGGTCCAGCGCGACCCGAGCTTCGGGCCGATCGTCGTCTTTGGCCTCGGCGGGATCTACGTCGAAGTCCTCCGCGACGTGACGTTCCGGCTGGCGCCGGTCCGTCCGCTCTCCGCCCGACACATGATCGAGTCGGTCAAGGCGTTCCCGCTTCTCCAGGGGGTGCGCGGCGAGCCCCCGAGCGACCTCGACGCCCTCGCCGAGGTGATCGAACGGGTCTCGCAGCTCGCCGTGGAGCAGCCCGAGGTCGCCGAGCTCGACCTCAACCCGCTGATCGTGCGGCGCGCCGGCCAGGGCGCCGTCGCGGTCGACGCGCGGGTCGTGCTCGCTCCCGCTTCCAGATCGGCACCGACCGCTTGAGCTCCTCGATCAGGAACCGCGCCGCCGCGAACGCCGCCGCCCGGTGACCGCATGCCGCGCCGGCGATCACCGACGTTTCGTCCACCGGCACTCGCCCGAGCCGGTGCCAGAGGACGGTCCGGCTCGCGCCGTACCGTCGGCGCGCGATCGCCTCGATCTCGGCGAGCCGCCGGCGCGCGAGGGGCGGGTCCGCCTCGTAGTCGAGCGCCACGACCCGGCCGCCGGCCGTGGCGTCCGGCCGTACCCGGCCCACGAAGACGGTCACGCCGCCCAGGCCGGGGCCCTCGAGTTCGACCCACGCCCTCGCCACGGAGAGCCGCCGTGAGGTGAGGCGGACCGACACGCTCAGCCGCCCCCATACGGCGGGTGCACCGCCAGCTCATCGCCCGGTCCGAGCCGGGCGCGCAGGTCGGTCAGGTACTCGTCGTTCCGGAGGAATCGGCTCGTCCGGAGCACCGGTGCGAGGGCCGGCCACTTCCGCGCGAGCGTAGCGACGAGCGAGCGGGCCGTGGCGCCGGTCGCGGGCACGGGAAGATCGACCGTCGACCGACCCGCGGCCTCCCGCGCGGACGCGTAGAATCGGACCCGCACCGGGCGTTCCGCCACGCCCCGGAACCCCACCGGCCGAGGTAAGGATTTCCGACGGGGCGGCACCGATTAATACGCAAGTTCGCTCAATCGTCGTGTGCAGGAGATCGCGGTCCGCGTCGGGGGCCAGGCCGGCGACGGGATCGCGTCGCTCGGCGAGTCGCTGGCCCGCTGCTTCTCCCGGATGGGACTGCACACCTTCGGGTTCAACGCCTACCAATCGGTGATCCGGGGCGGCCATGTCTGGTTCCAGGCGCGCGGCGGCACCGCCCGTCCGCAGTCGCAGGGCGACGGGGCGGACGTGCTGTACGCGCTCGACCACGCCTCGGTCGAGATCCACGCCCCGAGCCTGCGGGCCGGTGGCACGGTGATCTACGACGCCGAGAAGTTCGCCGTCGCCGACGCGGATCTGCCGGTCGGGGTACGGGCGCTCGCGGTCCCGACCCTCGAGATCGCGCGCAAGCACACGAGCCAGTCGATCCTGCAGAACGCGGCCGGCCTCGGCGCCGCCGCGTTCCTCGCCGGGATCCCGCTCGACCTCGTCCAGCAGGTCCTCGCCGACTCGTTCGGGAAGAAGGCCGGCCCCGTCGTCGACTGGAACCTCGGGGCCAGTGCGGACGGCTACCGGTTCGCGGAGCAGCACGCGTCCGCCCACGAGCACGCGGTCGGCCCTCGGGGCCCCCCGAAGCTCCTGATGACGGGGAACCAGGCGATCGCCCTCGGAGCGGCGGCGGGAGGATGCAAGTTCCTCGCCCAGTACCCGATGACGCCCGCGTCGTCGATCATGCACTGGCTGGCCGCGCACTCGTCGACGCTCGGGGTCGTCGTGAAGCAGGCCGAGGACGAGATCGCCGCGATCAACATGGCGATCGGGGCCTCGTACGGGGGCGTCCGGTCGATGACCGCAACGAGCGGTGGCGGATTCTCCCTGATGGTCGAGGCGCTCGGGATGGCGGGGATGACGGAGACGCCGCTCGTCGTCGTAGAGTCCCAGCGGGCCGGCCCGTCGACCGGCCTGCCCACGAAGACCGAGCAGGGCGACCTCAACCTGATGCTCGGAGCGGGCCAGGGGGAGTTCCCCCGCGCGATCGTCGCTCCGTCCAACCCCGCGGAGGCGTACCGGGCCACGATCGATGCGTTCCGGCTCGCCGAGGAGTGGCAGACCCCGATCCTGCTCGCGAGCGACCTGCACCTATCGGAGAACTTCGCCACGGTCGATCGCGAGGAGGTCTCGTTCTCGGTCGACCTGCCGAGCCTGTTCGCGGTCGCTCCGAACGGGCATGAGTACCGGCGCTACCAGTACACCGAGACCGGGGTCTCCCCGCGGGCGATCCCGGGGCAGCCCGGCCTCCAGTTCGTCGCCGGATCGGACGAGCACGACGAGAAGGGCCACCTCATCTCGGACGTCAAGGCCGGGGTCCCGCACTGGGTCACCGAGCGGGCGCGCATGATGGAGAAGCGGATGCGGAAGCTCCACGGGCTCGCGCGCGCCGTCCCGCCCCCGGTGTTCGAAGGCCCGGCGGAGGCCCCGTTGACGTTCGTCGCCTGGGGCTCGACCGTCGGGGCCGTGCGCGACGCGATGGAGCTCCTGCGCGAGCGCCGCGTCATCACGAACCTCCTGCGGTTCCCCGCCGTCTATCCGCTCGACGCCACCGCGGTCCGCGCGGCGTTCGCCCGGACGCATCGGACGCTCCTCGTCGAAGCGAACTTCTCCGGCCAGTTCGGCCGCCTCCTGCGGGCGGAGCTCGGGATCGAGCTCTCTGAGCGGTTCGTGAAGTACGACGGCGAGCCGTTCTTCCCTCACGAGATCGTGGCCCGAGCGATCGAGGTGATCCCCCATGGCGGAAAGTAGCCCGCGTCCGATCCCGACGCCGACCGGTCCGGCCCTGCCCGTCGTCGGCAAATCCGATACGAAGCCGACGTGGTGCCCGGGCTGCGGCGACTTCGGCGTCGTCGCCGCGGTCGAGATGGCGCTGAAGCGCCTCGCGATCCCGAACCACAACGTCGTGCTGGTGTCGGGGATCGGCTGCTCGTCGAACCTTCCCCACTTCCTCTCGTCGTACGGGTTCCACGCGATCCACGGCCGGGCGATCCCGGTCGCCGAGGGGATCCGGTGGGCGAACCACGGCCTCACGGTGATCGGCACGGGCGGGGACGGCGACGGGTTCGGGATCGGGGCCGGCCACTTCGTCCACGCGATGCGCCGCAACGTCGATCTGACGTACGTCACGATGGACAACCAGATCTACGGCCTCACGACGGGGCAGGCGAGCCCGACGTCGCGCATGGGCCAGAAGACGAAATCGACGCCCGGGGGAGTGATCGAGCAGCCGATCGACCCGATCGCGCTCGCCCTGGCGAGCGGGGCGACGTACATCGCGCGGGGGTTCTCGGGGGACGTGAAGCACCTGGCCGACCTCG
>DATJZK010000071.1:0-9061 GCA_035499145.1 Thermoplasmata archaeon | reverse complement strand
GGACCTCGATCGGCGGGTCGACGAGCCCGGTCGGCCGGATGATCTGCTCGACGATCCCTTTCGACGCTTTCCGCTCGAACGGTCCGGGCGTGGCCGAGACGAACACCGCCTGCTTGACGTGCGCGAGGAACTCCGGGAACTTGAGGGGCCGGTTGTCGCGGCACGACGGCAGCCGCCACCCGAACTCCACCAGGTTGTCCTTTCGCGACCGGTCGCCCTTGAACATCCCCTGGAGCTGCGGGACCGCGACGTGCGACTCGTCGAGGAAGACGAGCAGGTCGTCGGGGAAGAAGTCGAGGAGCGTGTACGGCGGTTCGCCCGGCTTGCGGCCGGAGAAGTACCGCGCGTAGTTCTCGATCCCGGCGCAGTAGCCGGTCTCGCGGATCATCTCGAGGTCGTAGTCGACCCGGCCGTTCAGGCGCTGCGCCTCGACGATCTTCTCCTGCGCCTTCAGCTCGGCGACCCGCCGGTCGCGCTCCTGCGCGATCCGCCCGAGGATCGCGCGGAGCCGGTCGTCGACCGTCAGGAAGTGCGTGGCCGGAAAGACCGTCAGCTCGGAGAGCTCCCGCCGCTCCTCCTGCGTCACCGGGTCGAGCTCCGCGAGCGCCCCCACGGTGCTGCCGTCGAGCACGACGCGGTGGACGGTCTCGCCGGCGCCCATCAGGTCGATCGTGCCGCCGCGCACCCGGAACCGGCCGCGCTTGAGCTCGACGTCGTTCCGGGCGTACTTCATCCGGACGAGCTGCGCGAGCAGCGCCTGACGGCCGATCTCCTGACCGACCCGCAGCGAGACGACCGACGCGCGGTAGTCGTCGGGGGAACCCAGGCCGTAGATGCAGCTGACCGAGGCGACGATCAGGACGTCCCGTCGGGTGAGCAGCGCCTGGGTCGCGCGGTGGCGGAGGCGGTCGATCTCCTCGTTGATCTGCGCATCCTTCTCGATGTACAGGTCGATCTGGGGGACGTACGCCTCGGGCTGGTAGTAGTCGTAGTAGCTCACGAAGTACTCGACCGCGTTCTCGGGGAACAGCGAGCGGAACTCGCTCACGAGCTGGGCCGCGAGGGTCTTGTTCGGGCTGACGACGAGCGTCGGCCGCTGCAGCCGCTCGACGACCTGGGCCATCGTGAACGTCTTCCCGCTGCCCGTGACCCCGAGCAGGGTGACGAACGGCTCCCCTCCGCGGACGCGCCGCACGATCTCGTCGATCGCACGCGGCTGGTCGCCCTGGGGGACCATCTCGGTCTGGAGCCGGAACGTCCCGGGGAGCGGCTGCGCCGGCATCGTCGGGTTCGGGCTCGACTTCATCGGACGACCGTCAGCCCCGCGCGGAGGGCGCCGTAGCCTCGGGGATCGATCTCCACGCGATCGAACCCGAGACCGCGAACGGCGTCGACGACCTCGGCCGCCGTCGGCTCGGCGGTGAGCCGGGCGACCTCGTCCGGATCGACCTCGATCCGGGCCCCCGCGGGGGAGACGCGAACGCGCACGCGCCGGAAGCCGCGGGCCGCGACCAGTCGTTCGGCCGCGTCGATCCGAGCGAGGAGGTCCGGGTCGATCGACGTCCCGTGCGCGACGCGCGAGGCGAGGCAGGCGTTGCTCGGTCGGTCCCAGTTCGGCAGGCCCCGGCGTCGCGCGGCGGTCCGCACGGCGGCCTTGCCCCATCCGGCGGCCAGCAGGGGGTGGCGGAAACCCGCCTCGTCCATCGCCCGGAGCCCGGGGCGGTCGTCGCCGAGGTCGTCCGCCTGGACGCCGTCCAGGAACTGGTCGATCGCGCGGTCGGCCGCCCACGCGCGGACGGCCCCCGCCTCCACCGACCGGCAGTGGTAGCACCGGTCCGACCGGTTCGCCCGGTAGTCGTCGCGAACGAGCGGGTCGGCCTCGACCACGACGTGCGAGATGCCGACCGTGCGGGCGACCGAGCGGGCGACCGCGATCTCGGAGGCCGCGACGGCCGAACCGGTGAGCGTGACGGCCGTCGCGCGATCGCCGAGGGCCTCCCGGGCGAGCGCGGCGACGAGCCCCGAGTCGACCCCGCCCGAGAGCGCGACGACCGCCGGACCGCCCCGGGCGATCGCGGCGACGATCTCGCCTTCGGGCAGCGGTCGGGCGGTGATCGACGGATTCACGGCCACGGAGCGGGCGACAGCACGGTCGGCGCCTTACCGTTTGCTCCGCGCAACCCCCTTAGACCCTCCCGGAGTGCGGAGCGCATGCAGACGGCGCGGGACGGCAGCCGCTACCTCCTCCGACTGGACGACGGGCAGGACCTGTTCCAATCGCTGACCGACTTCAGCGACCGGGAGGACGTGCGGGCGGGCGCGGTGCTGTTCGGGATTGGGATGTTCCGCGCCGCGTCGTTCGGCTACTGGGACGGGAGCCGGTACGTGCCCCACGACCTGGCGGTGCCGCACGAGGTCGTGGCGCTGCACGGGACGATCGCCCGGGCCGACGGGCGCCCGTCGATCCACCTCCACGCGGCCGTCGCGGGACCGGACCACCGCCTCGTGGGGGGCCACCTCCTCCGGGCGACCGTCGGGGTCCTGCAGGAGGTCGCGGTGGAGACGTTCCCGGGACGAACGTTCGGCCGACCCCTGGTCGAGAGCTTCGGTCTTCGGATGCTCGACCTCGAACCGGGGTCGAACGTCTAGCCGGTCGACACTCCTTTCTCCCGCGGCCGTCGTGCCGCGGCGATGGACGCGCCGTCGGGAGAGCCCGCCCCGGTCGTCCCTCCGCCGATCCCGGGGATCGATTCCCGGCTCGCCGAAGCGGTCGGCCGCCGGGGTTTCCGCGAGCTCACCGAGATCCAGCGCCTCGCGCTCCCGCTGCTCGCCCGCCGGTCCGACGCGCTGCTGATCTCGCCGACCGGGACCGGGAAGACCGAGGCCGCCCTCCTCCCCCTCCTCTCCCAACGGCTCGCGGACCCGACCCCGCCGATCTCGATCCTGTACGTGACGCCGTTGAGGGCGCTCAACCGCGACCTCGAGCACCGGCTGGTCGCGCTCGGCCAGGAGGTCGGCCTGACCGCCGCCGTCCGACACGGCGACACGCCGCCCGCCCGTCGGGCCGCCCAGTCGCGGCATCCCCCCGACCTGCTGCTCACGACGCCCGAGACGCTGCAGGTCCTCCTCGTCGGCGCCCGCCTCCGGGCGGCGCTCGCCCACGTGCGGACGGTGATCGTCGACGAGGTCCACGAGCTCGTCGGCTCGGACCGCGGAGCGCAGCTCGCGATGACCCTCGAGCGGCTCGACGCCCTCACGGGGCGTGCGGTGCGTCGGATCGGGCTCTCCGCGACGATCGGCAATCCCGAGGCGGTCGTTCGGTTCCTTGCCCCGGCCCCGCGGGACGTGGAGGTGGTCGCCGCGACCGGCCGGCGGTCGCTCGAGCTGAGCGCCCGTCGTCCCCCGACGCCGGCCGAGCCGCTCGGCCCCGACGTGGTCCGCGAGCTCAAGGCGGAGCCGCCGCTGATCGACGCGCTGCGGGAGATCCTCGTCGAGATCCGGGCGCATCGGACGACGCTGCTGTTCGTGAACACCCGGCGAACGGCCGAGGGGCTCGCGGCGCGCCTCCAGCGGCTCGCCCCCGACCTGCCGATCGCGGTGCACCACGGATCGCTCTCGCGGGACGTGCGCGAGGAGGCCGAGCGGGCGTTCCGCGACGGCAGCCTCCGCGCGCTGGTCGCCACGTCGTCGCTCGAGCTCGGGATCGACATCGGCGCCGTCGATCACGTCGTCCAGTTCGGCTCTCCGCACCAGGTGGGGCGCCTCGTCCAGCGTGTCGGTCGCAGTGGACACCGGCTCGACCGGACGATCCACGGATCGATCCTCTCGCTGGACGACGACGACCTCGAGGAGGCGGCCGTGCTGGCGCGCCGCGCCGACGCCGGCGAGATCGAGCCGGTCGCCTGGCGGACCCGCAACCGCCTGGCGGCCGCCCAGCAGATCCTGGCCGAGCTGAGGGCGGAGGGTCCGAGCGGGGTCGACCGGCTCGTGGCCCGCCTCCGTCCGGCGGCGTGCGTCGCCGACCTCTCCGACGCGGATTGGCGGGAGTTGATCGATTACCTCGCGGGCCTCGGGTTGGCCCGGCGCGACGGCGACCGGATCGTCCCCGGCCGCGGCACGCTCGCCCGGTTCTATGCGTTCCTCTCGATGATCCCCGACGAACGGACGTATCGACTGCGGGATATCGCGACGCGCCGCACGATCGGCACGCTCGACGAGCGGTTCGTCCTGACCCAGATCCTCGCGCAGCCGGAGGAGATCTTCCTCCTGCACGGCCGGACCTGGAAGGTCGTGGAGTACCGGGACGGCGAACTGCTCGTGGAGGGGGTCCAGGAGCTCGGCCAGGAGCCGCGCTGGGCGGGGGAGGATCTCCCCGTCCCGTTCGACGTTGCCCGCGAGATCGGGCGCGCCCGCCGCACGGGAGCGCTCGACGGCTACCCGATCCCCGACGTCGACCGCCAACGGCTCCGGGATCGGAACGCGGCCGCCCGGGCGGCCGGGGGACTCGCCACCGACGAGACGATCACGGTGACGGCCCGGGAGCGGACGGTCGTCTACGGCTGTTGCGCGGGGACGCGGACGAACGAGACGCTGGCGGTGGCGGTCGCCGGCCTCCTCACCGCCCGGCTCGGAGCGCGGGTCGACGTCGCGAGCGTCGAGCCGACCTGGTTCGTCCTCGAACTGCCGATCGCCGTCGAGCCGTCCGTGCTCGTCGACGCCTTCCGGATCGACCCGCCGACGCTCGGACCGCTGATCGAGCGGCTCGTCCCGGCGGGGCTCG
The DNA here is from genome assembly GCA_035499145.1 of Thermoplasmata archaeon. GTDB lineage: Archaea > Thermoplasmatota > Thermoplasmata > Lutacidiplasmatales > UBA184 > Lutacidiplasma. Next base: position 4,281 of record DATJZK010000071.1, on the reverse strand, counting down.
ACTACCGGTGGGTGTTCCTCAACGTCGCGCGAAAGCTCGGGGTCATCCCCGCGTCCGCCGACCCCCGGGACCTCCGCGCCCTCGATCCGCTGCTCGAAGCGAGCCGGACGACGCCGCTCGGGGAGGAGACGCTCGACAAGACGCTCCACGACCGCTACGACCTCGACCATGCCCGGGAGATCCTCACGGCGGTCGGGGACGGCCGGATCACGATCGTCCCGGCGCCGCCCGGCCCGCTGACCGACGGCCCGCTCGAGCGGCTCCGGTGGCGGATCCTCCCCGACACGCCGCCCCCGACGTTGCTGAAGGCCGTTCGGGAGCGGCTCGAGAACGAATCGCTCGTGCTCGTCTGCCTCCGGTGCGGGTTTACCCGCTCGACGACGCCCCGGCGCTACCGGGACGAAGGGGGGAGCCGATGCCTGCTCTGCCACGGGGCGCTCTCCGCGGTCCTCTCGCCGCGGCGGGAGGAGGAGATCCAGCGGCTCTCGGCGTACGCGAAGCGGAAGTGGAAACCGACCCCCGTCCGCCCCGGCCGCAAGGGGCGGAAGTCCGCCGTGCTCGCGGTCGGGACTGAAGCGCTGGTCCGTGCGGGCTACACCTCGGCGGAGCTCGTGGCGCATCACGGGGATCGCGCGCTGCTGGCGCTCGCCGCCCGCGGCGTCGGGCCCGAGACGGCCCGACGGCTGCTGATGCGCCGGTACCGGGACGATGACGCGTTCTTCACCGAGCTGTTGCGGGCCGAGCGGGCCTACGCCCGAACGCGCGCGTTCTGGGATTGAGCCGCCGTGGCACGCTCGCGGGCGAGCGCCTCGACGACCGCCCGGGGCGCATCGGTCCGGAACCCCTCCGGCCGCGCGTGCGTCCGTCCGGCGCGGTAGCCTCGATCGCGGAGCGTCGCCAGCCATTCGGACAGCGCGGTCGGCGCGGGGAGGAGCAGGCGATGGGCGAGCGAGTTCGGCTCGTAGTAGAACGCGGTCGGCACCGCGGCATCGTCGCGCAGCCGCTCCAGGAACTGCGCGGTCTCGGCGGGCCGCTCCGCGCCGTCCGGCACGACCATCCGCTCGGCGATCCCGGGGTCGACGATCGGCCCCATCCAGAGCGGGCCGAACGGCGGGTCCCCGGGGAGCGGCGGACCGTCCCAGGTCTCCGGTGCGACGACGCGCACCGGGTCCGGGGGGGCGTCGGCGCCCCGGACCTCCAGGTAGGCGCGCACGTGGTGGTCGCGGGCGTACGCGAGGAGGGGAGCGACCGCCCGGCCCGCGGAACGCGCCCGCCCGGCGATGTACGCGAGGAGGATCCGCAGCCCGCCCTCGGGACCCAGCCGGGCCCGCACGGGTCGAGCCCCGTAGCGTCGGACCGTGGCCCGGGGCTGGGCGCCGGCCAGCACGATGAGGTCGGTCGCGGTCACGGCGAGGACCCCGCCGGTCCGGACCGAGGAGAGCCCGGCGTCGACGAACGGGATCGGGGAGCCGAACGGGTCGAGGTCGACGTAGTCGAACGGCCCGTCGTCGGGGGCCCGCCGCGCGTCGGCCAACCGGGCCCGGGCGGTCGGCCGGGCTTCGACGTTCCGGCGGAGGACCTCGAACGCCGCCGGGTTCGACTCCGTGAACAGGAACGGGCCGAACGCATCCGTCTCGTCGAGCAACCGGAGTCCCCGGACGCCGGTGGCGGCGGTCGCCTCCCACCCCGCCCGGCGGCGGGTTCCCGGGGCGGCCCACGCCCGCACGAACGCCACCCCGAGGTCGCGATCGGCGGCCATCGCGGGGTTGTAGAACACCGCCGCGCGGCGGCGCGGGCCCCGTCCCGGCGGGACGTCCGGCCCCCAGAACGCGGTGCGCCCCTCGCGCCGCGGGATCGGGGCGCCTAGTGGGCCCGACCGGTGATCAGGTGGACGATCTTGAACGCGAGCAGGTTCTTGTTCACCGGCGTCACTTCGAGCAGGCGTAGCTCGTCCCTCCGGCGGATGTCCTGGAGCAGGGGGTTCCGCGACTTCTTGTGGAGCGTCATGACGATCGACTTCTCGGCGTCGAGGGTGTCCATCACGCTCTTCGTGAAGGCGTCGCTCTCCACCTCCATCTTGCCGACCTCGTCGATGACGATCACGTCCGCGGCGTCCCGCGCCTCGGCGAGCGCCCGCGTCCCCAGTCCTTCGAGCGCCTGGACGTTGACGCCGTAGCGGCCCGAGCGGACGCGCGACTTGAGACCCTCGTGGGCGAACACCTCGTGCTCCTTGGTGAGCCAGTTGGTGATCTGGAAGCCGGTGCGGCGCTGCTTCTCGACGATCGGCTCGGTGACCATCCCGCCGACGCGGACCCCTTCCTCCTCGAGGAGCTGGATGATCCGGAGGAGCGTCTGGGTCTTTCCGGACCCCGGCAGCCCCGTGATGCCGATCTTGACCGGGGCCGAAAGGCGACGCGGCATGGTGGCGAGCAAGGTTAGTGCTCTTCGTAATGCGGGAGTCGGTTAAGAGTTCATCTCTCGATGCCGCCGTTCCGACCTCGTCCGGAGCCCGACGCCGCACCGGCCGGCGCGCCGGAAACGTACTATCCGCCGCGCGAGGACACCGGGCTCCTCGCGCCGTTCGCTCGCGCGGTCCGACGGGGGGACCGGGTCGTCGACGTCGGCACCGGGAACGGGACGCTCGCGCTCGCCGCGGCCCGGGCCCGTGCGCGCGTCGTCGCGACCGACCTCAACCCGTTCGCGCTCCGTCGGGTCGCCGCGATCGCCCGCGCCGAAGGAGCCCGCCTCGACGCCGTGCGGACCGACCTGCTGCGGGGGCTCCGTCGGTTCGACCGGATTCTCGTCAACCCCCCGTATCTTCCGACGCGGCCGTCGCAGCGCGACCCGGATCGCTGGCAGAACCTAGCGCTCGACGGCGGGCCCGACGGATGCCGGGTGACGGCGCGCCTCTGGGGCCAGCTCCCGGACCACCTGGCGCCGCGGGGGGTCGCCTTCCTGCTCGTCTCGTCGCTCCAGTCTCCCGCCCGGCTCCGTCACCTGCGCGAGCGATGGATCGCGCAGGGAGGATCGGTTGCGCGCGTCGCACGACGCGCGCTCGCGGGCGAAACGCTCGAGGTATGGGCGATCCGCTCCGGCGCAGGGGAACGGGCTACGCGCGGAGCTCGGCGTACCGCACGACCGCCGAGAGGAACCGGTGCCCGTCGCCGTACCCCCGCGGACCGCCGGTCCGGCTCCAGTCGGGCGCCTGCTCGCGGTAGAACGAACGCTCGGGGTGGGGCATCAGGCCGAAGACGTTCCCTTCGGGGTTCGTGAGGCCGGCGATCGCCCCGTCCGAGCCGTTCGGGTTCCACGGGTACTCCGCGGCCCCGCCGTCCGGGGCGACCCAGCGGAACAGCACCTGTCCGGCGTCGGCGAGCTCCTTCCGCCGCGCGGCGGCGTCCCCGCCGAGGACGAGCTTCCCCTCGCCGTGCGCGCTCGGGAACAGGAACCGGCTTCCTTTCGGTTCCCCGGCGAGCGGCGGGAACCGTCCCCCGTCCCATGCGAGGTACGTCGGGCGGCATTCGAAATGACCGCTGTCGTTCGTGACGAGGGCGGCCTCCGCGGGGCCGAGCCGTCCTCCGGGGCGGCCGGGGAGCAGTCCGAGCTCGGTCGCCACCTGGAAGCCGTTGCAGATCCCCCCGACGAGCCGGCCGGACCGGACGAACTCCTCGAGGTCCGGGCCGATCGCCGCCCGGATCCGCGCCGCCATGATCGCGCCGGCCCGGACGTAGTCGCCGCCCGAGAATCCGCCGGGCAGGAACAGGGCGTCGTACTCCGAGAGGCGACGCCGTCGGTCGCTCGCGACCGTCCGGCCGTCGAACTGGCTCAGGAGGACGACCTCCGGTCGCGCGCCGAGCGCTGCGAGCGCCACCCGCAGCTCCTCGTCGCAGTTCGTTCCTTCGATCGAGAGGATGGCGACGCGCAACCGGCGCACGGGATCGGTCACCGCCCGGTCGACTTTACCGTTCCGCCGCAGGGACCGGCCCCGAGCGGGGGGTCGAGTCGGCAGATCCTGAGGCGCTCGCCAGCCCGCACGGTGCGACGGCCGGGCGGAAGGATCGCGAACGCCGTCGCGCCGCGGAGGCTGGTGATGGCGGAGGAGCCATGGAAGGTGGAGAACGCACGTCCCCGGCGCAGCGCCAGCGGCACCACGGTGGAGAACCCCGGGGTCGGGGCGATCGCGTCCGAGCCGAGCGTGGCCCACTCCTCCGTCCAGCCCGGGCCGGGACGGTGCGCGAGGCGGCGCAGGACGGGCAGGACCAGCCAGAGCATGTTGGCGAG
>DATJZK010000070.1:0-6202 GCA_035499145.1 Thermoplasmata archaeon | reverse complement strand
CTGCCCCACCCCGTGTGGGACCGGAGCCGGGCCCGGGGAATCTGTCATCAGGACCCGGGGCGACGGGGGCCGCGTCCCTGCCGTTGGGTGACTCGCTGCCGCTCTCGTTCACCCTCCGGTTCTCCAACGAGAGCCGGCTCGCGAGCCTCCTCCAGGCGCAGGAGAATCCGCGATCGCCCCAGTTCCGCCAGTTCCTTTCCGCATCCCAGTTCCGGGCCGAGTTCGCTCCGACCCCGTCCGCGGTCGAGCAGGTCCGCTCCGAGCTCCTGGCGGCCGGCGCGACGGCGGAGCGGACGGTGGCCGGCCGGCTCGCCGTGCAAGCGGTGCTGCCCGTGGGAGCGGCCGAGGCGCTGCTCGGCGTGCGCATCGTCTCTCCGGTCGGCGCCGGGCCGTCCGCGTTCTATGCCGACGGGACTCCGCACCTCGCGGGCTCGCTCGGTCTCCTGGTCGCGGGGGTCGGCGGCCTGACCGGACGGGATTCCGCGGCCCGGCTCATCGTTCCCAGCACCGGGGCGATGCGCCCGGTCCCGGCCTACGTGGAGGAGGTCGGCACGCACGACCAGTGGCAGTTCGGCTCCGACTACGCCACCGCGTTCGGCGCCCCGCAGCTCTGGCCCGGGACGGGGAGCGTCGCGGGCGCGACGTATCCGACGCAGGAAGCTGTGGCGACGATCCTTGCGAGCGCCTACAACAGCACCACGCAATCGAATTTACCGGGATTCGACCCGGCGGTCGTCCGGGCGTACTTCAACGCGACGCTCGGACCCGGATGGCCGATGCCGACAGTGACCGGGGTACCGGTGGCGCTGGCCGGTGTCAGCACCCCTCCGGCGCCCGGATCGTTCGGCGGGCGGAACGACTCCACCGAGGATGAGTTCGAGAACTCGCTCGACATCGAGATGGCGGGCAGCGTCGCCCCCGGGGCCGGGATCTACAACTTCTACTTCGCGGGCAGCCAGATGGTCGACCCGCTGCTCGGGGTCTCCGCCCTCGCGGACGACTTCGGGGCCGACCTCGCGGCCGCCCTGAACTACCCGTACGGGAGCCAGAACCTGTCGGTGGTGTCGGGCTCGTTCGGGCTGCCCGAACTGAACGACTCGCTCTGGAACATGGGGCTCACCCAGGCCGCCGCGATGGGGGTCACGGTCGTCTCCGCCAGCGGCGACCAGGGCGATGCGCCGGACGGGCTCACCCACCGGGGGAGCCCGCTGCCGACGTGGCCCGCGACGGCCGCCTTCGGCACGGCCGGCGCGATCTCCGTCGGGGGGACGACGCTCCTCCTCGCCGGCTCTCCGACCGACAACGTGACCGCGACCTCGATCGATCCCGCGTACGACCCGTACGTCACGGGGGTCGCCAGCGCTTCGACGTGGTACGAGCACTCCGGCTTCGGGTCGTACGCCGGAAGCGAGGGCGGGGTGGGGGAGAACGTTCCCGAACCGTCGTGGCAGTTCCACTCCGCGGCCCAGCCGGCGGTCGTGAACGCCACGGAGCGACAGGGGGCGGTCGCGCTCGGGAGGTCCGGGCCGGACCTCTCGTTCCCCGCGAACGGCACCATCGCCTACGTCTTCGCCAATCAGACGGGGACGGTCTTCCTTGACGTCCTCGCGGGCACGAGCGTGGCGGCGCCGGCGTTCGCCGGCCTCCTCGCCGACATCGACGGGGTCCGCTCGAACCGTGCGGGCCGGTCTGCTCCGGTCGGCTTCCTCGCTCCCGACCTGTACCGGATCGCGAGCTTCTACGCCGACCCGTCGGTCCGCAACACGTCCCTCGAACCGACCGACCCGTTCCTCGACGTGACGACCGGGCACAACTACCTGTTCAGCGCCGCGGACGGCTGGGACCCGACGACCGGCTGGGGCGAGCCGAACGGACCGAAGCTCCTCGCGGCGCTCGCGAACGCCACCATCGACGGCTACGTCTACACGGGTCCGACGCCGACCCTGCCCCCGCACGCGAAGTCGCCGCTGCTCACGTCGACCGAGGAGTACTACCTCCTCGCCGTCGGCGCCCTCGTCGCCGTCGCGCTCGCGGTCGTCGCGTTGCGCCCCGTGCGCCGGCCGGTCGGACCGGGCCTCCCGCCGATCCTTCCCGTCGGACCGGACCCGAACGCCGCGGGCCGGCGGACCGCTCCGGGCGGGCTCACGTTCCTGTGCCCGTACTGCGGGGCCCCGCGGCCCAGCGAACCGGTCCACTGCCCCACGTGCGGGGCGCTGTAGCCTACGCTTCGGCGGACGGATCGCCGTCGATCGGCGGCGCCTCGGCGGTCGGCTCCGGGCCGGACGGTTCGGCCGGTTCGACCTGCGCTCCCGGTGGCACGGCCGCGGGGGGCTCTCCGCCCGCCGCCGGAGGCACGGGACCCGGAGCGACCCCGAGCTTCTGCTCGAGGAACCGACGGATCTCCTCGGGGCGGGTCGAGCCGAGGCCGAAGTACTCGGCGAACCGCCGCGTCGTCGTCAGCTCGAGCGTCGAGCCTTTCGGCTCGGTGCGGACGAGGCCGACCCCGCGGAGGTGCTGGACCTCCTCGTACGCGACGTCCCCGATCATCCGGACGAGGACGCTCTGGAGCAGCGGCTGGTGGTAGGCGATCAGCGTGAGCGCCTTCACGGTCCGCGGCGCCATCTCGACCGGGGTCACGGAGTGGACGGTCGGGACGTACGCCTCCTGGAGCTGCAGCGCGTAGCGGTCGCCGACCCGGCGGACCTCGAGGGCCGACTGGCGGTTGGAGTACGTCTTCTCGAGCGTGCGGACCGCCTGCTGGACGGGCCGGTAGTCGTCCGCCTCGAGGGCTTCCGAGATCTCCTTCACGCTGAGCGGCTTTCCCGCCGCGAACAGGATCGCCTCGACCCGGAGGACGAGGTCGTCGAGCTTCGACGGCATCTCAGGCCTCCGGGGCGATCGGCCGGCGCGCGTCGGTCGTGCGCCGGACGAGCACGGGCGTCGTGAGGAGCGTCTCCTGCGACAGCTCGATCGACCGTTCCTTGGAGAGGAACAGGGCGGCGAGGAAGATCGCGACCAGTCGGTCCCGCCCCGAGAGCGGGTTCCACAGGTCGAGCAGCGGGAACGGCTCGTCGACGGGGTGCCGGAGCGCCGCCTCCCAGGCGTCCTTCAGGTCCCGTTCGGGGATGTCGCCGTGCACGAGCACCTCGGGGGGCGCGCGCTGCTCCTCGCGGAGCCGCTCGCGCAGCTCCTGGATCCGCAGCGTCCCCCGCGCTTCGGCCTCCGCCTCGCCGAACGCGCGCACGAGCTCGAGGAGCGAGACCGGGCGGGTCTCGGGATGGCGGACCATCTCGAGGAGTGGCGGGGCGTCGGTCGACTCGAGGACCGTGGTGGTGATGTCGACCGCCTCGGGCGTCTCGAGCATCGGCAGGTAGCCGCCGTCCGGGATCTCGGTCGACGTGGCGTCCCCCGGGGCGGGCGCGTCGATCGTCTCCCGGTTGCGGAGCACCTCGACCGACTGGAGGTACAGGATGCTCCACGCCATGTAGACAAGACGCCCGGCGATCGCGAAGTTGACCGCTCCGTCCTCGCGGACCCGGTCGAGGTACGCCTGGGTGAACTTCACGAGGTCGATCTCCCAGGGGTCGAACTCCTCGTCCATCACGAGCTCGAAGAGGAGCGCGGTCGCCTTCTGGAACGGGTCGGCGATGACGAGATGGACGCCTTCCTTCAGGTTCTCGACCAGGGAGAGGTACCGCTCGAGGAGGGCGGAGGTGTCGGTCCCCTCCCCCAGAAGGGATCGGTGGAAAACGAGGTAGCGCAGGACCTTCTCGGCCGCCTCCCGGGAGACCGGCATCGGGGCCCCGAGCGAGAGCCCGGCCGCCTCCTCGCCGCTGATCGTCATCGCGCCTCGATCGGGGCCGGGGCTTCGGGGGCGCGCGCGTTCTCACGACTCTCCACGTCCTGGATGTCGTCGAGCTGGATACCGACGACACGCGAGCAGCCGTCGCCCCGCATCGTCACGCCGTAGAGGTGGTGGGCGAACTTGAGCGTCACCTTGCGCAGCGAGATGACGACGAACTGAGCCCGTTCGGCGTTGCGCCGCAGCAGGCGGCCGACGTACTCCGCGTTCATGCCGTCGAGGCTCATGTCGACCTCGTCGAAGACGTAGAGCGGGCTCGGGTCGTACCGCTGCAGGGAGAAGATGAACGCGAGGCTGGCGAGCGACTTCTCCCCACCGGAAAGCTGCTCGAGCCGGGCGACCGTCTTGCCGACCGGGCGAGCCTTGATGAGGAGCCCGCCGGCGAGCGGATCGTCCGGGTTCTCGAGCGTGATCTCCCCCTCGCCGCCGCCCGAGAGCTCGCCGTAGATCTCGCGGTAGTGGGTGTTCACCTGAGTGACGACCTCGCCCACCTTTTCGCGCTTCTTCTTCTCGATCTCGCCGACGAGGGCGACGAGCTGCTCCTTCTCGGCGCCGAGCCGCTGGACCTCGGTGGAGAACTCGTCCATCCGGCCCTTCTCGGCGTCGTACTCCTCGACGGCGCGCTGGTTGACGTCCCCCATCGCCGCGAGCTGCTGTTCCAGCGCGGCGATGCGCCGCTTGAGCTCCTCCACCGGCATCGGCTTCTCGTTCGGCTCGGGCTCGGGGAACTGCTGGAGCGCGAGGTCGAGCTCCCGGAGACGCGCCTCCGCCTGGGCGAGCCGGGTCTCCTCGCTCGTGAGCATCCCGTTCCGGGTCTCGAGGCTGCCCTGCACCTTCGCGATCTGCGAGCTGAGCGAGACATACTGGGCGTCGAGCGCGCGCTTCTTCTCGGCCTGGGCGCGGACCGCCTCGTCCTGCCGGGCCTCCACCGACTTGAGCGCCTGGAGCGCCTCGGCCGCCTCGCGGACGGTCTTCGCGATCTGGGCGGCCTCCTTCTTCCTCGCGACGAGGTCGGTCCGGTCCTTCTCGAGCTCTTGCCGGCGTTCGTCGATCTGGCTCGCGAGGGCCGCGAGGGAGGCGCGCACCGACTCGAGTTCGCCGTTCGCCTTGAGCCGCTCCTCCTGCGTCTGGCCCGCCTGCTCCTGGAGGATCTTGAGACGGCCCGAGATCGCGTTCGGCAGCTGCGCGAGGTAACCGTCCTGCGCGGCCTGGATCTGGGTCTTGAGCTGGGCGAGCTCCGTGCCGAGGGCGTCGACCGACCGGCCGGCGTCGGCCAGCTGCCCTTCCGCCCGAGCGCGCTCCTTCTCGGAGCGGGCGATGCGGTCGCGTGCGCCGGTGAGGCGTTCGCGGGCCGCCTTCAGGTCCTTCTCGAGCAGCTCGAGGGTCGACTGGTGCGCCTGGTCCTTGATCGAGCGGCTCGCGAGCTCCTCGGCCAGGACGCGGATCCGCTCCGCGACCTTCCCCAGCTCCTGGCGGCCGGCGGTCTCCGCCGCGCTCTTGGCGCGGAGCTCGTCGGCGAGCCGCTTCAGCTCGACCGCGCTGTCGCCGCCGCGGCCTTGGCTGCTCGGGTCGAGATAGCCGCCGGAGATCGCCCCGGTCGCCTCGATCAGGTCGCCGGACAGTGTGACGAGACGGACCCCACCCATCTGGGCGCGCGCGTGGGCGAGGTCGTCCATGACGATCGTCTCCCCGAAGACGTACCAGAACGCGGGCCGCAACGCCTCATCGAACTGGACGAGATCGAGGGCGAACCCGACGGCCCCGCCGGCCTTGGCGACGACCATCGCCTTGCCGTGGGGCCGGCCGGGGAGCATCTTGTTGAGCGGGAGGAACGTCGCCCGGCCCCGCTTCTCCTCCCGCAGCAGGCGGATGCACGTCTCCGCGACCTGGTCGGAGTCGACGACGACCGCCTGCAGTCGGCTCCCGCCGGCGACCTGGAGCGCGGTCCGGACCTTCGGGTCGAAGTCGGCGAGCTCCTCGACGGTGCCTCGAATGCCCGGGACCTTCCCCAAGTTCCGCTGGGAGAGAATGAAGTCGACCGCGGCCAGGGCGTTCGGCCGGCTGCCGGATTCGGTCCGCGCCTTGAGTCGCGCGTCCAGGGCGAGGTACCGTCGGTTCAGCTCGAGGACCTCCTGCCCGATCCGGTCGGTCTCGGCCGTGAGGGCCTGCTCTTTCGACTTGAGCTGGAACAGCTCCTTCTGCAGCTCCCCCGTGGGGGTGGCGTTCCCCTTACCGGCGGGGCTCCCCTTCGACCGGAGCTCGAGGTCCTTCACCTCGACCTCTCGCTCGCGGAGGTCCTCCTCGGCCTGGGCCTTCGAGCGCTCCGCCGCCTGGAGCGTC
>DATJZK010000069.1:0-2081 GCA_035499145.1 Thermoplasmata archaeon | reverse complement strand
CCGACCTTCCCGAGCGCCCGTCGGAGCTGCTCGCGCGGCTCGAGCGCGAGCACGGTCTGGGCCCCGAGGTCACGCGTCAGCTGGTCTACGCCGGGCTGGTCGAGCGGTTCGAGGAGCTGACGCGCCGTGGCCGGGGAGCGGCCCCGGTCGCCCGACTGCTCACCCAGGAACTCCCGGCGGCCGTCGCCGAGAGCGGGGAGGCGTTCGCCCCCTCGGATGACGTGCTCGATGAGCTGTTGCGGGCGGCCGAGTCGGGACGGATCTCCAAGGAGGGGATCCCACCCGTGCTTCGGAACCTCGCGAGCGGCGCCCCGTCGGTCGACCGCGCCGTCGCCGCGTCCGGGCTGGTCGGGCTCTCCGCCGAGGAGCTGCGCGCCCTCGTCGACCGGATCGTGCGCGGACAGGCGGAGCTCGTCCGCGCGCGGGGGTCGGAGGCGTTCTCCCCGCTGATGGGCGACGTGATGCGGGAGGTGCGGGGCCGTCGGGACGGCCAGGAGGTCGCCCGCGAGCTCCGCGCGGCGATCGAGCGGCTCCGCGCGCTGCCGACATGAGTCGAGCACCGCCGTCCCGCCGGCCGCGTGCGATGGACGGCCGATCGGGAACGCTCCGTTCCGCCGACCCGCTGCGGGCGGTCGTGACCGACGTCGACGGCACGCTCACGGACGCCGACCGCCGCCTCGATCCGCTCGCGTTCGACGGCGTCCGGCGGCTCGAGGCACTGGGCATCCCGGTCGTGCTGGCCACCGGCAACGTGCTCCCGATCACGCTCGCCCTCCACCGGTTCCTCGGCCTCTCGGGGCCGATCGTCGCCGAGAACGGAGGCGTCGTCTGCCGCCGGACCGGGGGGCGGGAACGGGTCGAGCGGCTCGCCGACCGCTCGATCGCGCTCCGGGCGTATCGCGCCGTGCGCCGCGCCGGCCTCCCCGTCGAGCGGCTGTTCACCGACCGGTGGCGGGAGAGCGAGGTCGCCCTCGAGCCGTCGGTCCCGATCCGGAGGATCCGGCGGGCGCTGCGCTCGTCCGGTCTGCCCGTCGAGGCGATCGGCACCGGCTTCGCGACCCATCTCATGGAGGCGGGTGCGGGAAAGCTCCCGGGGCTGCGGCGGGCGCTGGCCCCGCTCGGGCTCGCCCCCTCCGACTGCGTCGTGCTGGGGGACGGGGACAACGACGTGGGGATCCTGCGCGCCGCGGGGTTCGGGGTCAGCTTCCCGTCGGCGAGCCCGCGGGCCCGGGCCGCCGCGCGCTACGTCACGCGCGCCGAGTTCGGCCGCGGGTTTGTCGAAGGACTTAAGGCCAGCGGCATCCTCGACCGGCCGCCCTTCTCTGAGGAGGGATCCCGGTGCTCGTAGGTCAGTGCGCCTCCTGCGGAGCGCCGGCGACGCTCGGGTGCACGATCTGCGGCCGGACGTTCTGCCGGGCGTGCCTCGACAGCGACGAGCGGATGTGCGGCGACTGCCGCCTGGCGCAGAAGCAGGCGAAGAGCCCGATCGAAGCCCGCCCGCCGCCGTCCCGGCGCGTCGTCCGACGGGTCCCACCGGGCAGCCGCGTCCAGTAACGATCGGCCCGCTAGAATTCGCCGCCGGGGAGCACGATCGGTCCCCGGGGCGATTCGCGCCCGAGCTGGAGCAGGACGACGCCCATCGCGCCCGTGAAGGCGCCCAGCAACGCGACCGCGAGACCTTCGGCGCCCCACCGCGAGCCGACCTGCAGGTCGTAGAGGTGGAAGCCGGCCGCGGGCGCGAGCGCGTGGAACAGCGCGTTCGCGCCGAGGGCGACCCCCCAGCCGAACAGGATCAACACGCCGCCGGCGATGAACAGGCCGGCCCGCTCGTCGCCCTTCCCGTCGAACGGGGGAACGGCCGGCGTCTCCTCGAGGTCGACCACGCGACGCCGACGAGCGGACGGCGTATAGGGGTTGCGCCGGACGGGCAGCGCGGGGCGGCCCAGCGGCACGAGGCGGACCGTCCGTATTGGGTTCTGCTTCAAGTCGGCCGTTGGAGGGTGAGCGGGGGCGCCCGCTTCAAATCGGCCGGTTCCGGGATATTCGTCGCCATTCACAGAGCCCTTGGGGGCATAAGCCCC
>DATJZK010000068.1:0-5162 GCA_035499145.1 Thermoplasmata archaeon | reverse complement strand
CAGCCGGCCGCTGTACCGGTTGTAACCTACATCTGCTACACCGTGCCGGGGTGTAGCACGCACGTCAGCCGGCCGTCGCGGTGAACAGGCAGCCGCGCGAGGCGTGCTTCTTGGGGTCGGGTTTCGAGACCTCCCACCGCTGGCCGAGCCGGGTCTCGAGCACCGTTCGGAGCAGCTGGGGGCACATCACCCGGCCGATCTCCGGAGAGTCCTGCGTGCAGGCGAAGCAGCCCGTCACCTGGACCGTCAGGGGCCGTTCCCGGACCACCCCGAGCTGGCCCATCGTGTGGGTCGCGTAGTATCGCCCGAGCGACCGCGCCACCTCCTCGGGGGTGCGGCCGTCGACCTCTTTCGCGATCTCCCGGCCCAGCTGCGCGGCGATCACGTCGATCAGCTCAGGAAGGTTCAGCTTCAGCTCCCGGACGCCCGAGGCCCGCATCCCGAGCTTCGCGATCTCCTTGAGCCGCTGGAACGGGAGCGACTCGCGACCGGCGACGACCGGAAGGACCGCCGCGGGGGGGTTCTCCAGCTCGACGAACCGAGCCTCCGCCCGGCTCCCGGGGGCCCACAGCCGCCGGTGGTAGTCGCAGGCGAGCCCCACGAACGTCGGCGCGGACGACCAGAGCGCGACTTGCTCGACGCGCGTCCGACCCAGTCCGTCGTCGCCGGAGACGAAGACGAGCGCCCCGCCGCGGTCGATCACGATCGCGCGGTTCGCGATCGGGCCGTTGGCGTGCCGGAGCTCCGAGAACCCCGAGAAGACCTTCGCCTCGGTCAAGTTCGTCGGGTGGACCTCGGTCACGACCCGCACCTTCACGCCGCGGCGGGCGGCCTCGCGCAGGGCGCGGTCGACCCCCCCGTCGATGAGGCTCGCCAGCCACGACCCGCTCGCCGTCACCAAGACCTGGCGCTCGGCGAGGCCGATCCGCTTGCGAAGGAACCGGCGGATCGTCTCTCGGTCCTCGAGGACGGCGAATCGACGCGGGTCGTGCTCGGCGAGCTCGGTCCGTCCCTCCTCCCAATCCGCGAGGACCTTGGCGCGGTCGCTCTCGAGGCGGCGAAGCCGATCGGAGGCCCGGCGGATCCATCGGTCGACCAGCTCGTCCGGCGCGAGCGCCTCGAACCGCTGGGGTCGTCCGCCCGTGGCCGTCAGGAGCCCGTCGGACGTCAGCTGGTTGATGATCCGGTACGCCTCGACCCGGTTGACCGCCGACAGGCGGGCGAGCTCGCTGGCCGTCTGCGCGCCCGACCGGCACGCCGCGAGGTAGATCCGGGCGCCTTTCGCGGGGACGCCGTGCTCGGCGAGCAGTTCCAGCAGCCCCGATCCCGGCCGAGTCACGGAACGTTGAGGGCCCGAATCGATAATAGCTGTCCGAGGGCGGAACGCGCCGCCGGACGCGGCCGGCCTACAGCGCGGCCTGGAAATCCTCGATCGTGAGGGGGAACTCGACGTCGCTCGCGCCGGCGCGGGCGCGGAGCACTTCGCGGGCGAGCAGCCAGTAGACCGTCGCGAGGGCGACCCGGCCCTTGTTGTTCGCGGGGATCACGAGATCGACGTTCCGCGTCTCGTTGTTGACGTCGCAGAGGCCCACGACCGGGATCCCGATCGAGACCGCCTCGCTCAGCGCCTGCTGGTCGGTCGCCGGGTCGGTCACGACGAGCACCTTCGGCTCGAAGTACTCGGCGAGGTTCGGGTTCGTGAGGCAGCCCGGGACGAACCGCTCGGAGAACGAGACCGCCCCGATCGCCTTCGCGAAGACGCGGACCGGCTTCTGGCCGTACTGGCGCTGGGAGACCGTGAGGATCCGATCGGCCGGGATCCGGGCGAGGAACTTCGCCGCGAGGCGGATCCGGCGGTCGGTCTCGCGGACGTCCAGGACGTGGAGGCCGTCGAACCGGACCTTGTAGACGAACCGGCGCATCGACGCCGACTTCTGCTGGGTGCCGATGTGCACCCCCGACGTGAGGTAGGTGTCCTCCGGGATCAGAAGCTCCCCGGGACGGATGTCCTGGGTGTCGGACGCCCCGCTGGGCTCCTCGACCATCGTCTCGTCGTCGGGCACTCGCTACGCTCCGGTGGCGCGGCCGAGCCGCAGGAGTTCATTTAGCTTTGCCACCCGCTCACCGCCGAGAAGACCGCATTTCAGCCCGCGCGCGCCCGTCGCGAGCGCGACGTGGGCGAGCCAGTCGTCCGGCACTTCGCCGGACCGGTGGGACGCGATCGTCGACCAGCCGGACCGGCGGGCGAGGTCGACGCAGGCGAACGTGTCGGTCAGGGTCCCGACCTGGTTGACCTTGATGAGGACCGCGTTCGAGGACGACCTCGCGAGCCCGATCGCGAGGCGGTCGGCCCGCGTCGTGTAGATATCGTCCCCGATGACGAGCGTCCGGGACCCGACGGCGCGCGTGAGCTCGGCGAACGCGTCGAACGCCTCTTCGTCCAGCGGGTCCTCCACGTACCGCAACCCGTAGCGATCGACCAGCCCGACGACGAACCCGACCTGGCCCTCCGTGTCGAGCGTCTGCTCCCGGTAGCGGTAGCGGTCGTCCGTGCAGAACTCGCTCGCGGCGAGGTCGAGCCCCGGATGGACCTCGACGTGCAGCTCGTCGCGCGCCCGTTCGCACGCGTCGGCGAGCAGCTCGATCGCCGCGACGTTCTCGATCGGCGCGACCCAGCCGCCCTCGTCCCCGCGACCGAGCGCGTGCTGCGGGAAGCGACGGTGCAGGGCTTCCCCGACCAGCTGATGGACGCGCAGGGCGGCGGCGATCGAATCGTCGGGCCGAGGAGCGTCGGCGAACGCGAGGAACTCCTGGATGTCGGGGCCGCCGATCGCGTGGCGTCCGCCGTTGAGGCAGTTGCCGACGATCGCGGGGAACTGGCGCCCGTCCACTCCCGGACGGGCAAGGACCGACCAGAGGGGGCGGCCCTGCTCGGCGGCGAACGCGCGGGCCGTCGCGACCGACGCGGCGGTCGCGGCGTTCCCCCCGATCCCCGAGAAATCGGCCGTCCCGTCCGCCGACCGAAGGCGCGCGTCGACCCCTGCCTGGTCCGCGGCGTCGGCGCCTACGAGGCGGGGCACGACGCGCTCTCGGAAGGCGCGGATCGCGGCCGGCACCCCGCCGTCGGGGAACGCTCGGACCTCGTGCGCCCCCGTGCTCGCCCCGCTCGGCGCGCCGGCCCGGCCCCGGCTGCCGGAGGCAAGGACGACCTCGGCCTCGACGGTCGGGCGGCCCCGGCTATCGTAGATCGACGCGAGCTCCGCTCGCGCGACGGCGCTCACGGCCCCTCGACGAACTCGACGAGCACCCCGCCGAACGCGGTCGGATGGGCGAAGCCGACCCGGCGACCCCGGGCCCCCGGTCGACCGACCCGATCGACGAGCCGGCCGCCGGCTCGGGCGACGTCCTCGAGCGCCCGGTCGACGCTCGGGACCCGGAACGCGAGATGGTGGAGTCCCTCGCCTCGTTTCGCCACGAACTGGCCGACGGGCGACTCGGGCTCGGTCGGTTCCAGGAGCTCGAGGTGGGTCTCTCCCGCGACCAGGAACGCGACGCGAACCCGCTGCGCGGCGACGACCTCGGGCGGGGAGTCGGGCTCGCCGAGCAGTGGCCGCCACCGCGCGATCGCCGCCGACAGGTCCGAGACCGCGATCCCGATGTGATCGAGCATCTTCCCGCACCTAGAAGGCCGTGGACGGGGGCTGCTCTCCGAACAGTTCGCGCCACAGGTCGGCGATCTCTCCCAGCGTGCATCCCGCGCGCACGGCGCTGAGCACCTCCGGCATCACGTTGCCGCCGGCGGTCGTCGTCGAGCGGAGACGGTCGAGGGCGCCGCGCGCGGCCGACGCGTCCCGGGAGGCCCGCCACGCCCGGACCCGCGCCGACTGCCGTCCTTCCTCGGCGGGAGAGATCCGCTGCGCGGAGGTCCCGCGCCCCTTTCGAGCGGGGAACAGCGAGAACGCCGGGTTCCCGTCCCGGTAGTCGTTCACGCCGACGACGATCTCCTCTCGGCTCTCGCGGGCCCGGGCGACGCGGTACGCTTCGCGGGCGATCTCCCCCGCGACGTAGCCGCGGCGGATCGCCTCGGGGGCGCCCCCCATCGATTCGATCCGGTCGAGGTACTGTCGCGCCTCCTCCTCGATCCGATCGGTGAGATGCTCGATCTCGTACGCGCCGCCGACCGGGTCGACGGTCGACGGGATCCCCGACTCCTCGGCGAGGAGCTGCTGCGTCCGCAGCGCGAGCCGCGCGGACTCCTCCGTCGGAAGGCCGAGCGCCTCGTCGAGCGCGTTCGCGTGGAGCGACTGCGTCCCCCCGAGGACCGCCGAGAGGGCTTCGAGCGTCGTCCGGACGACGTTCAGTTCCGGCTGCTGCGCCGTCAGGCTCGAACCGGCCGTCTGCGTGTGGAACCGCAGCTGCTGCGAGCGGGCCCGCTTCGCTCCGAACGTGTCGCGGACGATCCGACCCCACAGCCGCCGAGCGGCCCGGAACTTCGCGATCTCCTCCAGGAAGTGGCGGTCCGCGGAGAAGAAGAACGACAGTCTCGGCAGGAACTCGTCGAGGTCGAGCCCGCGCGCCTGGACCGCCCGGACGTAGGCGATCGCGTTCGCGATCGTGAAGGCGATCTCCTGGGCCGCCGTAGCGCCGGCTTCGCGCATGTGGTAGCCCGACACGGAGAGGTAGTTCCACTGTGGCATCTCCCGGGTCGCGAACTCGACGAGGTCGGTGGCGAGCCGCATCGACGGCTCCGGGGGGTAGATGTACGTCCCGCGGGCGACGTACTCCTTCAGGATGTCGTTCTGGACCGTGCCGCCGAGCTGCGCCCGCGGCACGCCCGACGCCTCGCCGGCGGCGACGAGGAGCGCCGTCAGGATCGGGGCCGTGGCGTTGATCGTCATCGATACCGTCGCCCGGTCGAGCGGGATGCCGCGGAACAGCGCGCGCATGTCCCCGAGCGAATCGATCGCGACGCCGCACCGTCCGACCTCACCGGCCGCACGGGGGTGATCGGAGTCGAACCCGATCTGCGTCGGGAGGTCGAAGGCCACGCTGAGCCCGGTCTGGCCGCCGGCGAGGAGGTAGCGGAACCGGCGGTTCGTCTCCTCGGCGCTCCCGAACCCCGAGTACTGGCGGAACGTCCAGAACCGGCCGCGGTACATGGT
>DATJZK010000067.1:0-19512 GCA_035499145.1 Thermoplasmata archaeon | reverse complement strand
TCGGCCACCGAGCGGGGTCGCGCTCCTCGGCCGGGCCGTGGCGAACCAGGACGACCCGCACGTTCCGGTCGTGGGCGCTCGGGCGGGCCATGAGGTCACCAAGGGAGCCGAAGGAGCGGATTCCCGTCCAAAATCCTTTCGGTCGGGTCCGGGCGTCCGCGTGCGGTATAACTCAGCGGGCGGGGAGGGCGCCGGACGCGGCCGGGACCAGCGTCGGAACCGCGGCCCCGTCGAGCGTTCGGTCGAGGACGACCTGGGCGACGTCCTGGCCGTACGCGACCGTCCGCTGGATCGACTCCAGGATCCGGGCGACCGCGGCTGCCGCCGCGGGGGAGAGCCCGGCGCCCGGTCCGGCCGGCAGCAGCCGGTCCGAGATCGCCCGCCCCGAGGCGAGCAGCGCCTCCCCCGTGTCAAGGAGCTCGTTCGCGCCGGCCTCGTCGCCCGTCGCCAGCACTCCCGCGAGGTGCTCCATCGCCTGGGCGTGGAACTGGCCGAGGGTCGCGAGCGGCCCCTCGCCGTGGGGCAGCCCGGCGAGCCGTCGGCCGGCTTCCCCCAGGATCACCGCATGATCGGCGATCCGCTCGAGCGAACGGGCCACGACCCAGAGCTCGAGCGATGGGGGAGCCCGACCGAGACGCAGCCGGGCCTTCCGCTCGAGGTACCAGGCCTCCCGGTCGATCTCGTCGTCCCGGTGTTCCCAGGAGTCGTCCTCGCCGAACGGCAGGACGGCCCAGCTGGCCACTGCCTCTTGGTGGAATCGGATGACCTGCTTGCCCATTTGCTCGAGCCGGCGCTCGAGCGGCACCGGGCTGTCGAAGGCAAGGTCTCGGAGGAGGATCGCGTCGCCGTCGTCGGAGACGATCTCAGGCTGGCGGGTCCGCCGGGCGAACGTCCGGACGATCCCTCGGGTCGTGGCCCGGAGGGAGGGCGCCTCGTGGACTAGGAACTCCGGCGCGCCGCCCAGGTACGCCCCCAGGAGGCGGCGGAAGACGTGCTCGGGGGGCTCGGCGGCGCGCACTTCGACACGGGCCGTTGCGGACGAGTGGGGGGACGCGGGTCGAAGCGCGGGGTCGGATTGGGGGCGGGGCCTGGCGGGTGGGGGCGAACGCGGGCGGCGCCGGGCGCCGGGCCCGACCGTTTTGTGGTGCTCCATCGGGAGGTCGATGGGCTCCGGCGATTATATATATTTACAATTTAGACTATTTACTAATATACTGTATATTCGGCCTCACGCACGGCTCAATCCGGCTCGACCGTCCCTTTTTGGAGTCCGGACCGGCATCGGGCGCCGCCGGGAGGGCGATTGTCCGCTGCGGTCTTCCAGGATCGGCGCGACGCCGGCCGCCAACTGGCGGAGCGGCTCCTGTCGCGCCGGGGTCGGCCGACCCTCGTGCTCGCCCTTCCCCGCGGGGGAGTTCCGGTTGCCGCCGTGATCGCCGAGCAGCTGAGGGCACCGCTCGACGTCTTCATCGTCCGTAAGGTCGGGGCGCCCGGCAACCCCGAGTACGCGCTCGGGGCGATCGCGGAGGGGCAACCTCCGCTCCTCGACCCGGAGCGGCTGCACGAACTGGGCCTCCGTCTTCCCGACCTCTCGGTGATCATCGAGGCCGAGCAGCGGGAGGTCGAGCGGCGGGTGGAGCTGTACCGGAGCGGGCGGGAGCTTCCCTCGGTCCGGGGCCGAACCGTGATCCTGGTCGACGATGGACTGGCGACTGGCGCGACGGCGCTCGCCGCGGTACGCGCGCTGCGGCGGCGGGGCGCCGCGTGGATCGTCCTGGCGGTGGGGGTCGCCTCGGTCGAGGCCGCCGAGCAGCTTTCCGCCGAGGTCGACGAGCTCGTCTGCCCGCAGGTGCCCCCGTACTTCGACGCGGTCGGTTCCTGGTATCGCGACTTCTCCCCCGTGGAGGACGACGAGGTGCTCGCGCTCCTGCGTCGGCACCGACCGCCGACCGTGGCGACCGGCGCCGCGGGGTAGCGGCCGGGCCCCGACGCTCGATTCAGCCCATCCCGGTGACGACCCCGTCGTCGTCCATGCGGATCGCGTCGGCCGCCGGCTTTGCGGGAAGTCCGGGCATCGAGACGATCGGGCCGGCGATCGCCACCGTGAACCCCGCGCCGGTCCAGCGCATCAGCCGGCGGATCGACACCGTGAACCCACGCGGCCGGCCGCGCAGCTTCGCGTCGGCCGAGAGGGAGAGCGGTGTCTTCGCGATGCAGACCGGTCCCTCCGGTCCACCGTCCCGGCGGATCCGGTCGAGGTCGTCCCGCGCCGCGTCCGACAGCTCGACGGCGCCGCCCCCGTAGATCTGGGTGACGATCGTCGCCAGGATCTCCTCGACCGCTGCGGTCGGGCCGTAGAGCGGGTGGCTCCGCTGGCCCCGGCCGGCGGCCTCGATCACGCGGTCGGCGAGCTCTTCGGCGCCGCGGCCGCCGTCGGCGAACGCGCTCACGACCGCGCTGCGGAGCCCGTGCTCGTCACAGAACCGGGCGACCCGGCTCAGGTCCTCCGGCGTGTCCGTGGGGAACCGGTTGATGGCGACGATCGGGTCGAGGCCCATCCGGCGGACGTTCTCGACGTGCTGCTCCAGGTTCCCGAGGCCGACGCCGAGCGGGTCGGGCGTGTCGCCTTCACGGCCCGGCACCGTCCCGTGCCAGCGGATCGCGCGGAGGCTCGCGACGACGACCGCCACGTCGGCCGCGTGGTGGGTCTGCGGGGAGACGACATCGACGAATTTCTCGGCCCCGAGGTCGCTCGAGAAGCCGGCCTCGACCACGCAAAAGTCGGAGTTGTACACTCCGGCGTCCATCGACAGGCGCGAGCACGTCCCGTGCGCGACGTTCGCATACGGCACACCGTGGACGAGCGCGGGGGTCCCCTCGCTCGTCTGGACGAGGTTCGGCTCCATCGCGTAGCGGAGGAGGCTGGGCACGCCGCCGGTCGGCCCCAGATCCGCGGCGCGGATCGGCGAGCCGTCGGCGGTCCGGGCGACCGTCATCCGATCGATCCGTTGCTTGAGGTCGGCGTAGTCGGTCGCGAGCCCGTGGATCGCGGCCATCTCGCAGGCGGGAGTGATCACGAACTGGGCCGGCCGGGGGAATCCGGCCGCCTTGACGGTAAGGCCCGCGGTGAGGTCACGGAGCGACCGATCCTCGAGAGGCGAGGCGCGGGGAAGGACGGCGCGCGTCGGGTCGATCTTCAACGCGTTGCCCTGGAAGAGGTGGTTGTCGACGAACGTCGCCAGGAGGTTCTGAGCGTTCGTGATCGCGTCGAGGTCGCCGGTGAACCCGAGGTCGATCTCGGTCCGCGGCTCCACGGCGGAGGCGCCGCCGCCGGTCGCTCCGCCCTTGGTGCCGAACACGGGGCCGAGGGACGGTTGCCGGAGGCAGACGACCGATCGGCGCCCGCGACGCCGGAGCGCCATGGCGAGCCCGATCGCGACGACGGTCTTTCCCTCCCCGTGCTCGGTCGGGGTCATCGCCGTCACGAGGACGAGCTTTCCGGGACGACCGGACGTTGCCCGGCGCCTCACCTCGAGAACCGGGAGACGGACGACCCCGCGCCCGGCGGGCACGATGTCGCGCGCCGAGAAGCCGAGGTCCTCCGCGACCTCCTGGATCGGGCGGAGCGCGCGGGGCGACCGGCCGCGCTCGGCCGGTGAGGGGGTGAGATCGGGATGCGATCGGGAATGGGGCACCATCGGACTGGACGACATGGTCCCTCGATTTAGCCGTCGGCTATTTCAGGCGAAAGGAAAGCCGGATTCACGTTCCGCTTATCCCTCGCGGGCGACCATCCGCCCCCCGAGGCCCTTCGGGGGCCTCGGTGCTGATGTCGAACGACCCAGCGGAACGCATCGGGCGGCCCGTCGCCGGCGTCGCCCGCGCGAGGCTATGCCCACCGCCGCTTTCGGGGGTCGCTCGCGGGCGCCGAGCCCGGAGCGCCGGAGAACGACGATGAGCAGCGACGGAGTCCGGATCGGGGACCGACTGAGGCTCGATCGGAAGGAGTTCCCCACGTTCCTCGCCGCCGTGCGCGGCGCCGGCTATCGGATCGTGGGCCCGACGGTGCGCGACGGCGCGATCGTCTACGGCGACATCGCCCAGGAGTCGGACCTCCCCATCGGCTGGACCGATCGGCAGGGCCCCGGCTCGTACCGGCTCGAGAAGCGCGACGACGCCGCGCTGTTCGGGTACGCGGTCGGACCGCACAGCTGGAAGAAGTACCTGTTCCCGTCGCACGAGCGCCTCTGGACCGCGACGCGCAAGGACGGCGGCTTCTCCGTCGCGCCCGAGCCGCTCGACGGAGGCCCGATCGCGTTCCTCGGCGTGCGCGCGTGCGAGATGGCGGCGATCGCCATCCAGGATCGGGTCTTCGCGATGGCCAACGACCCCGGCTACGCCGCGCGCCGTCGCCGCACCCTCCGGATCGCCGTGCAGTGCGGGGTCGCCCGCGGCACCTGCTTCTGCGTTTCGATGGGCACCGGACCGGGCGTGCGGGGCGACTTCGACCTCGCGCTCACCGAGGTCGTCGGACCGGGCGAGCACTACTTCTCGGTCGAGGTCGGCTCCGCCTCCGGGGCGGCGGTCCTCGCCCCCGTTCCCCTCCGCCCGACCACCGTGCACGAGCAGGGCGCCGCTGCCGACGTCGTCGCGAAAACGGCCGCTTCGATGGGCCGGACGATGGACACCACCGGCATTCGCGACCTCCTGGTCGACAACCCCGAGCACCCCCGGTGGGAGATCGTCGCCAGCCGCTGCCTCGCGTGCACCAACTGCACGCTCGCCTGTCCCACGTGCTTCTGCTCGACCAGCGAGGAGGTCCCCGACCTCTCGCAGGAGAAGGTCGAGCGATGGCGTCGGTGGGACTCGTGCTTCACCTCCGGGTTCAGCGACCTCCACGCAAGCCCCGTCCGCAAGACCCAGCTCGCGAGGTACCGCCAGTGGATGACGCACAAGCTGGCGACGTGGCACGACCAGTTCGGGAGTTCCGGCTGCGTCGGCTGCGGCCGGTGCATCACGTGGTGCCCGGTCGGGATCGACCTCACCGAGGAGGTCGCGGCGATCCGCGCCACGCCGGGCGCCCGCCGCGCCCCGGGAGGGGCCCGATGAGCGGCCGAGCGACCGGTCCGCCGCCGCTCCGCCTCGCGGACCACCGGTTCGTCCACGGCATGGAGAAGGAGTTCCTCGAGCTGCTGAACGCCCAGGTCTACGAGCGGACGTACGAGACCGGCGAGCTCCTCGTCCGGGAAGGCGATCCCGCGGAGGAGTTCCTCCTGATCTTCCACGGGAAGGTCGCCCTTGAGATCCTCTCCGCCGACCGCCCCCGGACGACGATCCAGACGATCGGAGCCGGCGAGGTGCTGGGCTGGTCGTGGCTGTTCCCCCCGCACCGATGGCGCTTGGACGCGCGGGCGGTCAAGACGACGCGCGTCCTCGGGATCGGGGCGGCCTACCTCCGACGCGTGCTCGACGAGCACCCCGCGGCGGCGTACCGGTTCCTCCTCCGCCTCCTTCCGGTGATCGCCCAGCGGCTGGAGAACACCCAGCTGCAGCTGTTGGATATCCATGGCGGCTAGTACGTTGTCCTCGGAAGGCCCCGCCGGCCCGGTCCCGCACCCGTGGGCCCCCGCGCCGTACACCGTGAAGGCCCGGAGCCCGGAGACGCCCGACACCGTCAGTTTCGTGCTCGAGCCGGTCCGTGGAACCCGTCCGATCCGGTTCCTGCCGGGCCAGTTCAACATGCTGTACGCGTGGGGGATCGGCGAGGCCGCGATCTCGATCAGCGGCGACGTCGAGGAGTCGGGGACGCTCGTCCACACGGTCCGCGTCGCCGGGAAGATCAGCCGGGCGCTGACCTCGGTCGCGCCCGGCGGGGTCGTCGGAGTCCGCGGGCCGTACGGCACGCCGTGGCCGATGGAGGCGGCCGCCGGCCGCGACGTGATCGTCGTCGCGGGCGGCCTCGGGATCGCGCCGGTGCGCCCGGTGATCTACGAGCTCCTCCGCCACCGCGACCGGTACTCCCGGGTCGAGCTCATCTACGGGGCGAAGACACCGAAGGACCTCGTCTACTACGACCAGATCCAGGAATGGCGGAGACGCTCCGACCTTCGGTTCCAGACGACCGTCGATACCGCGGGCCGGGAGTGGTACGGCGACGTCGGCGTGGTGACGACGCGCCTCCCCGACGCCCGGTTCGAGCCGGACCGCACGGTCGCCTTCCTCTGCGGCCCCGAGATCATGATGCGGCTCACGGCGGAGGCCCTCGAGGCCCGGGGCGTCGCCGACGATCGGATTTGGGTCTCGCTGGAGCGGAACATGAAGTGCGCGATCGGGATCTGCGGCCACTGCCAGCTCGGCCCCGAGTTCGTCTGCCGGAACGGCCCGGTCTTCCGGTGGCGCGAGATCCGACGGTATCTCACCGTCCGGGAGCTGTAGCATGCCGCCCGCCCGCCGACCGAAGGTCGGGGTGTTCAAGTTCGCCTCGTGCGACGGATGCCAGCTGACGCTGCTCGACTGCGAGGACGAGCTCCTGCCGATCGCGGACAAGGTCGAGATCGCCGACTTCCGCGAGGCGTCGAGCGCCTACACTGAGGGACCGTTCGACCTGGCGCTCGTCGAGGGGTCGGTCACCACGCCGCACGACGCCGAACGGATCAAGACGATCCGGGCGCAGTCGAAGGTGCTCGTCACGATCGGAGCCTGTGCGACGTCCGGCGGGATCCAGGCGCTCCGGAACTTCGCGGACATCGCCGAGTACCGGCGGATCGTCTACGCGCGGCCGGAGTACCTATCGACCCTCGCGACCTCCACCCCGATCCAGGACCACGTCCGCGTCGACTTCGAGCTCCGGGGGTGCCCGATCTCGAAGGCGCAACTGGTCGAGGTGCTGTCGGCGTTCCTGGGCGGTCGGGCACCGAACGTCCCGACCGAGAGCGTCTGCACGGAGTGCAAGCGGCGGGGGAACGTCTGCGTCCTCGTCGCCCACGGAACCCCCTGCCTCGGGCCCGTGACGCAGGCCGGCTGCGGCGCGATCTGCCCGTCGTTCGACCGGGGCTGCTACGGCTGCTTCGGTCCGCAGGACGTCCCGAACCTGCCGTCCCTCACGGGGAAGCTGATCCAGCTCGGCATGGACAAGCCGACGGTCCACCGGTTCCTGCGATCGTTCAACGGCAACGCCCCCGCGTTCAAGACCGCGGCCGACCAGGTCGCCGCGAACCCTTCCGGAGGAAAGGCATGACCGAGCGAACGCTCGCGGTCGACTACCTCGCGCGGGTGGAGGGCGAGGGGGCGCTGCGTGTTCGGATCCACGACCGGAAGGTCGAGGAGGTCGAACTGAAGATCTTCGAGCCGCCCCGATTCTTCGAGGCGTTCCTCCGCGGACGGTCGTATCTGGAAGCGCCCGACATCACCGCGCGCATCTGCGGGATCTGCCCCGTCGCCTACCAGATGAGCGCCTGCCACGCGATGGAGGGGGCGCTCGGGCTCCGGGTGTCGCCCGCGGTCCGCGCGCTCCGTCGGCTCCTCTACTGCGGGGAGTGGATCGAGAGCCACGCGCTCCACGTCTACCTGCTCCACGCCCCGGACTTCCTCGGCTACCCGGACGCCCTCGCGATGGCGAAGGACCACCCCGCGGTCGTCCAGCAGGGACTCGCCCTGAAGAAGGTCGGCAACGCCCTGATGACGATGCTCGGCGGCCGCGAGATCCACCCCGTCAACGTCCGGGTCGGCGGCTTCTACCGCTGCCCGTCCCGGGAGGAGACGGACGCGCTGATCCCGTCGGTCGAGACGGCCCTCGGCCTCGCCGAGGCGACCGCGCGGTTCGTCGCCGGGTTCACGTTCCCGGCGGCCGATGAGGCGTACGAGTTCGTCAGCCTTCGCCACCCGGACGAGTACCCGATGAACGAGGGCGAGATCGTCTCGAGCCGCGGGCTCCGCATCCCGGCCGCGCGGTACGAGGACGAGTTCGAGGAGATCCAGGTCCCCTACTCGAACGCGCTCCAGTCGGTCCGCAAAGGGACCGGAGGCTCGTACCTGGTCGGTCCCCTGGCCCGCTACGCGCTCAACCGCGATCGACTGAGCCCACGCGCCGACAAGATCGCCCGCGAGGTCGGGCTCGAGCCGGTCGTGACGAACCCGTTCCGCAGCATCGTCGTGCGCGCGGTCGAGCTCGTCCACGCCTGCGAGGAGTCGCTCGCGATCCTGAAGGCGTACCGGCCGCCGGAGCGTCCGTTCGTCGAGTCGAACGGCCCGTTCGACGGACTCCGGTGCGCGGCGGCGACCGAGGCGCCCCGGGGGCTCCTCTACCATCGCTATCGGCTGAAGGGCCCGGGGCTGATCGAGGAGGCGAAGATCGTCGCGCCGACCTCGCAGAACCAGAAGCGGATCGAGGACGACCTGCGGGGCGTGGTCGGTCGGTGCCTCGACCTCGACGACGCCCGCCTCACGACGGAGTGCGAGCACGCGATCCGCAACCACGACCCGTGCATCTCCTGCGCGACCCACTTCCTGGCCCTCGACATCCAGCGGAGCTGACCGAATGCCGTCGACCCCGGTCGTCGTGCCGCCGGTCGATGCGCCGACGCTCGTCCTGGGCGTCGGCACGGAGCACCGGGGGGACGACGCCGTGGGCCTCCGGGTCGCGGAACGCCTGCGGTCGTCGGCTCCTCCCGCGGGCGCGACCGTCCTCACGCTCAGCACCGACGGGACCCGCCTGATCGACGCGTGGGACGGCGCGGGGCTCGTCGTCGTCGTCGACGCGCTCAGCTCGGGCGGCCGTCCCGGCGCCGTCGAGCGGATCGAGGTCGGTGCCGCGCCGTTGCCGAGCTCGACCCGGCTTTCCTCCACGCACGGGATCTCCCTCGCCGAGGCGGTCGCGCTCGGCCAGTCCCTCCGGCGGATGCCGTCCCGTCTCGTCATCTACGCGATCGAAGGCCGTCGGTTCGGGATCGGAGAGCCGCTCTCCGCCGAGGTGGAGGCCGCGGTCGCGCCGGTCGCGCGCCGCGTCGCGGAGGAGATCGCTCGCGCTCCGGCGCTGCGCCCCGACCGGGAGGCCCCCCATGCATGAGGAAGCGCTGCTCCGGGACCTGCGGCGGAAGCTCGAGGAACTCGCGCCGACCGGCGCCGGCGAGCGGATCACGGTCGTCCGGATATGGCTCGGGGCCCTCTCCCACGTCCCGGAGTCGACCCTGCGGGGCCGATGGGCGGAGACCGTGAAAGGCACCGGCGCCGACGGCTCGCGGCTCGAGATCGAGCGCTCGTCCGACCTCGCCGATCCCCGGGCTCAGGGACTGGTCCTGGCGGGGGTCGACCTCGCTCCGATCGGGGGTGGGTAGGATGTGCCTCGCGACGCCGGGTCGGATCGTCCGCATCGCCGTGGACGACCCGCGATACCCCGTCGCCGAGGTCGATTTCGGGTCCGTCGTGCGGCCGGCGCAGCTCGTCTACGTGCCGGACGCCCGGGTCGGCGACTACGTCATCGTCCAGGCCGGCTTCGCCATCCGCCGCATGAGCGAGCGCGAGGCCGAGGAGAGCCTGCGGTACGCCCGAGAGCTGGCCGCGCTCTCGGGTTCGAGCGCGGGGCCGGCGCCCGCCCCGCCGGAACGCGCGGCTACCTGACGAACGGAGCTCCGAGAGAGAAGATGTTCGGGAACCGAGCCATCAACGCCGCGCACGCCGCGCCGAACGTCGCCGGGGCCCGGACCGGGTGGCTCGGCGTGGGCCTCCTGCTCGTGCTCGCGACCGCGGTGATCAGCGGGGTCTCCACCTTCGTCAACCTGTACGCGGTCGGCGGGACGAACTCGGCCGCCTTCGTGACGGCCCGCAACGGGGCCGTCGCCCTCATCCTGCTCCCGTTCGCGGTCGTCGCGGCCGGAGCCTCCTGGCTCTCGCTTCGGCGTCAGGACTGGGGCCGCCTGCTCGCGATCGGCATCGTCGGCGGCGGCATCCCGTTCCTCCTCTTCTTCCGCGGGCTCGAGCTCGCGAGCGCCGCTCACGGGGGGATCACGGCGTCGTTCCTCTACCGCACCCTGTTCCTGATGGCCACCGTGCTCGGGGTCGTCTACCTGCGCGAGCGGTTCGACTGGCGGATCGCGCTCGGCGCTGGCCTCCTCCTCGCCGGAAACTTCCTGCTGCTGCACTGGACGAGCGTCGTCTGGACCGACGGCTCGCTCTATGTCCTCGCGGCGACCGCGATGTGGGCGGTCGAGTACTCGATCTCCAAGCGCGCGCTCCGCGACCTCCCCAGCCCGACCGTCGCCCTCGGGCGGATGGGGATCGGCGCGCTGTTCCTGTTCGGCTACCTGGCGGCGACGTCGCAGGTCGGGTCGGTGGCGGCCCTCAGCGCCGGGCAGTGGACGTGGGTCGGGATCAGCGCGGCGCTGCTCTGCGCGTTCGTCGCCACGTGGTACGCGGGCCTGAAGCGCGTCAATCTCTCCGTGGCGACCGCCGTGCTCGTCCTCGGCTTCCCGGTCTCCTGGCTGCTCTCCGCGGCGACGGCCCGCGCGCCGGCGACGTTCTGGGAAGCGGTCGGGGCCGGCGCGATCGTCCTCGGCGTCGTGGCGGCGGCGGGC
The DNA here is from genome assembly GCA_035499145.1 of Thermoplasmata archaeon. GTDB lineage: Archaea > Thermoplasmatota > Thermoplasmata > Lutacidiplasmatales > UBA184 > Lutacidiplasma. The sequence goes on along the minus strand of DATJZK010000067.1, from coordinate 8,944 downwards.
CTCGAGGCGTGGCGCGCCTCCTGGGAGTTCCTGAAGGGGCTCCCGCGCGGGCGCCCGACCGCCTAGCGCGATGGACGGCGTCCAGCTCGGGGCCCGGTTCAGCCTGGCGACGAACCGCCTCAACTACTGCGGGCCCGCGGACGCCGAGCCGGCGCTCTACGCCGCGATCGTGGGCGCGCGCGGCACGGACGCGGCCCGCCGGGCGCTCGCGGGATTCGAGGCGCTGATGCCGTACCTCGAGGCGATCGGCGCGAAGCACGGGCTCGACCCGTTCGACGAGCGGGTCGTCGAGGCGTACTGGGTCGGCAACGATCTGCTCGACCCGTTCGATCGGGACGATTTTCGTCGGCTGCTCGACGCCCTCGTGGGCCGGGGGCTGCCGCGACCGATCGCCGACCGCCTCGCGGCCCATCTGCCCGCGCGGCCGATCCCTCACCATCTGTTCCACGTGGCGTTCGTCGGCGTGGGCGCCGTGACCGGCCACGTCCCGACGACGCTGCCGAACATGGAGTCGTGCCGGCCGGCGTGGGCGACCGTCGTCGCGTCGGAACCGGGCCCGGAGCTCACGGTCGAGCGACCCGTGCTCGCCGTCCGCCGCGGGCGGTTGGGGTTCGGCGCGGCCGAGCGGGTTCGCCTCCGCTACGACCCGGCGGTCCTCCCCCGCGTCCGGGCCGGCGACGAGGTCGCGGTCCACTGGGGGTGGCCGGCGCTCGCGCTGAACGGACCGCAGTCGGCGGCGCTCCGCGAGTATTCGCGGCGGTCGCTGGACGCGGCGAACGAGGCGCTGCCGGCCCTGGGGACGTTCGACCCCGGTGCGTAGCGCCTAGCGCCGGCCGGCCCGGGGCCGGACGACGACCCGCGGCAGTCTCCCCTCGTCGTCGTCGTCGGGGTTCCCCCCGTGGGGGGCCGCCGGTCGGAGACCGGTCGCATGGGCCTCCGAGCTGCCGACGGGGCGGTCGACGTACGTGAGCCAGGAGCGGTGCCGCTCCGAGCGGCCGTGGACGACCGAGTCGTACAGCGAGCGGATCCGCTCGGTGAACGGGAACGTCCCGTCACCGATGGCGCGTCCGTCGACCTCGCGCACCGGCGCGATCCCGACGGCCGTCCCGGTGAAGAACAGCTCGTCCGCGCTGAACAGCTCCTCGCGGGTGAAGTCGGTCCGCTGGAACGGGATCCCTTCCTCGTGGAGGAACCGGATCACCGTGTCGCGGGTGACGCCGCGGAGGATCCCCGAGCTCGCCGGCGGCGTGCTGACGATCCCCTTCTTCACGCGGAAGATGTTCTCCGCGGTCCCCTCGGCGACCATCCCGGCCGAGTTCAGCAGGATCGCCTCGTCGTACCCGCCGGCGGCCGCCTCCATCTTCGCGAGTCCGCCGTTCGCGTAGTTCGCGGCGCACTTCGCCTGCGGGGGGAGCGACCGGGAGTCGATCCGCACCCAGCTCGAGACCGTCGCGCGCACCCCGGGGACCGCCCCGGTCTTCGCCGCGAGCGGTCCGCCCCACTCCCACATGCCGATCGCCGTCTCGATCGGGCAGCTCGAGGGGTCGAGCCCCATCTCGCCGTAGCCGCTGAACGCGATCGGCCGGAGGTAGCCGTCCGAGACGCCGTTGGCGCGGACGAGCTCGACGCAGGCGGCCTTCAGCTTCGCCGTCGGGAACGGCAGGTTCATCCGGTAGATCTTCGCGCTGTTCGCGAACCGCTCGAGGTGCTCGTCCAGCCGGAAGATCGCGGGTCCCTGGTCGGTCCCGTGGACCCGGATCCCCTCGAACACCGCGTAGCCGTAGTGGAGCGCGTGGGAGAGGACGTGGATCCGAGCCTCGTCCCACGGGACGAGCTCGCCGTTGAGCCAGATCTTGCGCAGGGCTTGCACCGCGACCATGGTGCGCTCATCCGGCCTGCCCCGCTTATTCGCGAGGTGAACTCGGATTCACGAGGGCCGGCGCCCTCCGTCGGGGTCCTCCGGACCTCGTCAAGTCGGGCTAACTCCGGCTTCATAGGCGCCGGGCCGGCTCGGACCCCCGAGGGGAGTCCCGTGCTCGAGATCCGGTTCCACGGGCGGGGCGGCCAGGGGAGCGTCATCGCCTCCGAGCTGCTCGCCCAGGCCGCCTTCCTGGACGGAAAGTGGCCCCAAAGCTTCCCGTTCTTCGGGGTCGAGCGGCGCGGCGCGCCCGTGACGGCGTTCACGCGGATCGACGATCGCCCGATCGGCGTTCGCACGTCGATCACCCACCCGGACGTGGTCGTCGTCCTCGACCCCGGGCTCGTCGGCACGACGCCGGTGACGGAGGGGATCAAGCCGAACGGCCTGCTCCTCGTCAGCACGACGCACCCGACCGAATCGCTCGTCGCGCCGCGCGGGGTACGCCGCGCGTCGGTGGACGCCACGCGGATCGCGCTCGCCCACGGCCTCGGCACGCCGATGCTCCCGATCGTCAACACCGCGGTGCTGGGCGCCCTCGCCCGCGCGACGGGGGTCGTCTCGCTCGCGGCGCTCGAGCGGGCGATCGACCAGTTCGTCCCGGCCCGTCCGGCGGAGAACCGGGCGGCGGCGCAGGACGGCTTCGCGCAGGTGCGGACGATCCAGGACGGTGCGCTCCCCGCGGTGGCGCCCGTCCCGACCGCCGCCCCCCGGCCGTCCGAGCCGTTCCCCGAGGGACCGGTCGCGGCCCGCTCGAGCGAAACGATCCACACGGCGGCCTGGCGGACGTTCCGGCCGGTGATCCACCTCGAGAAGTGCACGAAGTGCAACTTCTGCTGGAAGTACTGCCCGGACGACGCGATCGAGATCGACAACGTCGGGTTCCCGAAGATCCGGATCGCCTACTGCAAGGGGTGCGGGATCTGCGCCGCCGAGTGCCCGCCGAAGACGATCGAGATGGTCGCGGAGGCGTAGGAGGTCGACCGATGACGAGGAAGGTGATGAGCGGCAACTACGCCCAGTCGTACGCCGCCCTGCTGGCGCGGGTCCAGGTCGTTTCGGCGTATCCGATCACGCCGCAGACGTCGATCGTCGAGAAGATCGCCGACTTCGTCGCCTCCGGGGCGCTGAAGGCGGAGTACGTCAAGGTCGAGTCGGAGCACAGCGCGATGCAGGTCGTGATCAGCGCCTCGGCGCTCGGCACGCGTACCTACACGGCGACGTCGAGCCAGGGGCTGCTGCTGATGCACGAGCTGCTCCACTGGGCGTCCGGGATGCGGGCCCCCATCGTGATGGGCGTGGTCAACCGGGCGGTCGCCCCGCCGTGGAACATCGGCGCCGACCACACGGACACGATGAGCCAGCGGGACACCGGCTGGATCCAGTTCTACGCCGAGAGCAACCAGGAGGTGCTCGACACGGTCCTCGAGGCGTTCCGATTGGCCGAGCACCCGGACGTGCGCCTCCCGGCGATGGTCTGCGAGGACGCCTTCTACCTGTCGCACACCGTCGAGCCCGTCGACGTCCCCGAGCAGTCGGTCGTCGACGCGTTCCTGCCCCCGCGGGAACCCCATGCAGTGCTCACGCCCGGCGTCGCGAACCGGGTCGGCTCGTTCACGGGTCCGGATCATTACGTAGAGTTCCGCCGGCACGTCGCGGACGCGATGGAGCGGGTCCCGAAGGCCTTCGCCGCCGTCGAGGAGGAGTACCGGCGCGCCGTCGGGCGCGACCACGGCGGCGCGATGCCGACGTACCGCGCGGACGATGCGGACGCCGTGCTCGTCACGATGGGCACCGCGACCACGACGGCCCGGAGCGTCGTCGACGAGATGCGGAGCGAAGGCCGGAAGGTCGGGCTCGCGAAGCTCCGACTGTTCCGTCCGTTCCCCGATGACGAGGCGCTTCGTCTCGCGTCGTCCGTCGACCGGATCGGGGTCGCGGACCGGTCCTACACGTTCGGTCGGATGGGGCCGGCCGCGAGCGAGTTCGCGGCGGCGATCTATCCGTCCGCGCGTCGACCGGCGCTGACGGCGTTCCTGGCGGGGATCGGAGGCCGGGACGTCACGCCGCACGAGGTCCGCGCGATGTACGAGACGCTCCTCTCGGGGGCCGCCCCGGCGACCCATTGGGAAGATCTCGAGGAAGCGGAGGTGCACGTCGATGGCTAAGCTCACGATCCCGGCGCAAGAACTGATGTACTCGGGCCACGCCGCCTGCCCCGGCTGCGGGCCGGCGCTCGCGATGCGCCTTCTGCTGAAGGGGCTCGGCCCCCGGACGCTCGTCTCGATCCCGGCGTGCTGCTGGACGGTCATCGGCACGCCGTACCCAACGACCGCGCTCGGCGTGGGCGTGCTCGACTGCGCGATCGAGGCGACTGGCGCGTCGATCTCGGGGATGCGCGCGGCGGCCGACGCGCTCGGGCTCAAGGACCTCAACATCGTCGGCTTCGCCGGCGACGGCGGCACCGCCGACATCGGCCTGCAGGCGCTGAGCGGGATGCTCGAGCGCCGGACGAACGCGATCTACGTGATGTACGACAACGAAGCGTACATGAACACCGGCGTGCAGCGGAGCGGCGCCACCCCCTGGGGGGCGTGGACGACGACGACGCCGGTGGGGGGTCCCCTGCGCGGGAAGACGGAGCGGAAGAAGGACGTGATGGGGATCGTCCTCGCCCATCGCCCGGCGTACGCGGCGACGTTGAACCCGAGCTTCCCGGAGGATTTCGAGAAGAAGGTCGAGCGGGCGCGCGGGATCGAAGGACCGCGGTTCTTCCACATCTTCGCGCCGTGCCCGCCGGGATGGAAGTTCGACTCCGCGGAGACGGTGGCGCTCGGCCGGCTCGCGACCGACTCCGGGGTCTTCCCGCTCTACGAGGTCCGGGAGAACCGGCTCACGATCACCCGCAAGCTCGGCCAGCTGAAGCCGGTCGAGGAATACCTCGAGGCCCAGGGCCGGTTCCACCACCTCACGCCCGAGGAAGGGGCGGCGATCGGGCAGCAGGTCCGCGAGAACTGGCAGCAGCTGCTCGCCCGCGAGCGGGCGGACGCGGCGGCCGCCTAGGCGGCTCTTCGCTCCTCCCGGCTCGGACCGACCGGGACGGCAGCCACTCGCCCGCGCGCCGACCCGACGGCGGAGTGCCGACCGCGCGGGGCGGTCGAAGCCGACTTACGTGGTTGGGAGTTCGGCGCCGGACGTGCCCGAACCGGTCGTCGTGGGCCGTGACGTCTGGAAGGTCTACGGCCAGAAGGAGACGACCGTCACGGCGCTCCGGGGGATCAACCTCGAGGTCGTCCGCGGCGAGATCCTCGCCGTCATGGGGCCGTCCGGCTCCGGTAAGACCACGCTCCTGAACTGCCTCAGCGGGCTCGACGACATCTCGCGCGGCGAGGTCCTCGTGGAGGGCACCAACATCCACCGCATGGCCGACGCGCAGAAGAGCGAGTACCGGGCCCGTCGGACCGGGTTCGTCTTCCAGTCGTACAACCTCCTCCCCATCCTGACGGCGGAGGAGAACGTCGAGATGCCGCTCCTGATCGCCGGGGCGAGCGCGAAGCGCGCCCGGACGGCGGCCCGGGAGCTGCTGACCCAGATGGGCCTCGGCGACCGGGTCGACCACCGGCCGTCCGAGCTCTCGGGCGGTCAGCAGCAGCGGGTGTCGCTGGCCCGGGCGCTCGTCGCCCACCCGGCGATCGTCTGGGCCGACGAGCCGACCGGCAATCTGGACGCCGAAGGCTCCCGGGAGGTGACGACGCTGCTCCGGGACCTGAACCGGAAGTACCAGCAGACGATGGTCGTCGTCACGCACGACGCGGACGTGGCCGCCGCCTGCGACCGGACCTTGCACATGCGCGACGGCCAGTTCGTCCCGTGAGTCGGCCCCGATGGTCGTGAATCCGGTCGTCGGCGGCCTCCTGCTGATCCTCCTCGCGGTGACGGTCGGGACGGGGGTCCTGGCCGTCCGACACCGACTCGCCTTCCGGATCGCGATGCGCAACGTCCGCCGCGGACGCGCGCGGACCGCGCTGCTGGTCGCGGGGCTGCTCGTCGCCACCACGATCGTCTCGGGCAGCCTGATCGTCGGCGATACGGTCCAGCAGCTCTCGTACCACTACAACTACCTCGGGGCGGGCTTCGTCGACGAATCGATCAGCGCGGCGACCGCGACCGGCGCCGCCTCCTACTTCCCCGCCGCGACGTTCGACCAGACGCAGAACCTGACGGCGGGCTACTCCTCGATCGTCGAGGTCACTCCCGAGATCGTCGACTCCGCCTCGGCGTACGACCTCCGGACGGGAATCCCCGAGACGGCGCTGAACCTGATCGGCGTGAACGGCAACCAGAGCACGGCACTCGGCTCGTTCGTCGCCGATAACGGCACGTCGATCGCCGGCCCGTCCGCGGGCCGGGTGTTGATCGACGACCAGACGGCGAACGCGATCAACGCTACGGCCGGCGACGCGCTCGTCGTCTACGGCGCGTACGGGGCACCGGCCGTCACCCTGACCGTCGAGGCCGTGCTGCAGGAGAACGTCCGGAGCGCGTTCATCACCGCCGGGCTCTCCCCGGGCAATCTGTTCGTCACCCTTGCGACCGCCCAGACGATCGAGAACGCGAGCGGGCTGATCAACTACATCGCGATCACGAACGCCGGTTCTCAGGCGGCCGGCGCCGCGTCGTCGACCGCGATCGCCGCCCAGCTCAACGCGACCCTCGCGGCCGTCCTCTCGGCCCACGCCCTGGAGGTCCGCACCCCGCTGGAGACGTCGCTCGGCCACTCGCAGACCGCGAGCCAGAGCCTGCTCACCCTGTTCCTCGCGCTCGGGCTCTTCTCGATCCTCGCCGGGGCGATGCTGATCGTCGGCATCTTCGTCATGCTCGCCGAGGAACGCAAGGGCGAGATGGGGATGCTCCGGGCGATCGGGATGCGACGGCGCGAGCTCGTCTACACCTTCTTCTTCGAGGGGATCGCCTACGCGGCCGGCAGCGCGCTCGCCGGCACGTTCGTCGGGATCGGCGTCGGCTACGTCCTCGTGGTCCTGGCTGGGTCGATCCTCCGGGGGGAGGGCCTCCCGGCGAACGCCCTCACCCAGTCGTTCACGGTCGCGGGGGAGAGCCTCGTCATCGCGTACGTCGTGGGGTTCCTCCTGACCCTCGTCACGGTCGTGGTGGCGTGCCGGCGCGCGAGCCGCCTCAACATCGTACGCGCGATCCGGGACATCCCGGAGCCGAAGGCGGCGCTGCGGACGTACACGTTCCTCGCGTACCTCGGGGTCGTGATGGTCGTCCTGGGCGCGGTCGGCTACCGCGCATCGGCCCGCGGGACCGATGACATCGCCTATCCGATCGTCACCGGCGCCCTCGTCATCCTCGGCGCGGGCCTGATCGCCGCCCGGTTCGTCCGGAACCGAGTGGCGTTCAGCGCGGTGGGGGCCGCCCTCGTCGTCTGGTGCGGCTGGGAGCCGCTCCACGTCGCCCTGTGGGGGTCGTCGCACGCGAGCAGCACGTTCAACCTGTTCGTGGAGGGGATCGTGATGGTCGGCGGCCTCCTGATGGTCGTCATCCTCAACGCCGACGTCCTGGCGGACGTCCTCCGCCGCCTCCTCGGCCGTCGGGCCCGATCGAGCCCCGTTGTCCGGATCGGCCTCGACTACCCGACCCGTCAGCCCGGACGGACGGCGATCAGCCTCACGATCTTCGCGCTCGTGGTGTTCACGATGGTCGCGGTCGCCGCCGTCGGTTCCACCGTGCAGGGGAGCCTCAACAGTTCGATCGAGACGGAGACCGGCGGGTACACGTTCTTCGGATACTCGGCCGTGCCCCTGCCCAACCTGTGGACCGAGATCAGCTCGAACGCGAGCCTCGCTCCGCTGTTCTCGAACGCCGTGCCGCTGGTCACGGCCGGCATCGACGTGAACGTCCCCGGCTTCGCCGCCAACCCGTACCCCGACCAGCTCTACGCCGCGCTCCCGAGCGCGACGCCGGACGCCAACTTCTACGACACCAACCGGTTCACGTTCCAGGCGACCCTCGGCGGCATGAGCGCGTCGGCGGCGTTCCAGGACGTCGCGACGAATTCCTCGACCGCGATCGTCGACGAGCAGTACGCGAACCTGGCGAACCCGGTCTCCTCCGGCGGAGGCGTCCATCCGAAGCTGCACGTCGGGGACCCGATCGATCTCACCACCGCCGCCGGCACCCGGTCGACGAACGTCACCGTCGTGGGGATCCTCACCGAGTCGATCCTCACCGGCGTCTGGGTCAGTCCGACGACCGCCGCGGGGCTCGGCTTCTCGAACGAGACCGCCTACCTCCTCACCGCCGCCCCCGGGGCGTCGGCGACCCATGCCGCCCAGGAAGCGAAGCGGGCGTTCTTCCGGAGCGGCCTCGTCCTGTTCGACCTGCCGAGCCTGCTCGCGACGTCGATCTCCACCACGGAGGGGTTCATCGGGCTCCTGGAGATCTTCGTCGGGGTCGGCCTGGGGGTCGGGATCGCCGCGATGGGGATCTTCGCGCTCCGCGCCGCCGCCGAGCGCCGACGGGAGATCGGGATGCTCCGGGCGACGGGGTTCACCCGTCGCATGGTGCTCCGGGCGCTGTTCCTCGAGTACTCCTTCGTGACGATCCTCGGGGTCGCGATCGGCGTCGTCCTCGGGCTGCTGGTCGTCTACAACATCTCGGTCAGTCCCGAGGCCGTGTCGGACGGGGTCCAGACGTTCGTCGCGCCGTGGACGACGGTGATCGAGATCGCGGTCGTCGCCTATCTGCTCGTGCTCGCCGCGATCGCCGTACCGTCGCTCCGCGCCGCCCGGCTTCCGCCGGCGGAAGCGGTCCGCACGACCGAGTAGTCCGGCGGCCGCCGTGCCGCCCCGCGGCCGACGCGAGGCGGTCGGACGCGCGCGGGTCCGTGGGCCGGGACGGAATCGAACCGTCGATCTTCGCGTTGTAAGCGCGACGTCATCACCCCTAGACCACCGGCCCAGACGCCGGGCGAGACGTCTCCTCGGTCTTGGGGGTGTCGGTCGG
>DATJZK010000066.1:0-2497 GCA_035499145.1 Thermoplasmata archaeon | reverse complement strand
GCGACCGACAGCGGGACCAGAAGGGCGGACGCGACCCAGAGAACGATGCGGGTTCGACGATCGGCAGGCACCCAGACCAGCAGTACCCGGCCCAGGGATCCGAGGACCGCGGAGACGGAGGCGAGGGCGGCCAGCCCGATCACGCCGCCGCCGACGGAGGGTCCCGAGGACATCGCGCCGCCCCCGAACGAGACCGCCACGCTCTCGTAGACGAGCCACGCGGCGATCGCGCTCGCGGCGAGCCCCCCCACGATCCCGGCCACGATGAGCACGAGCCCCCGCACGACCGCGCGGTGGTGCTCCGGACCGAGGTCGCGCCGGCCGTTGTAGACGTAGACCAGCCCGATCAAGGAGAGGATCCCGCCGATGACACCGATCAGCGGGATCCACCCGAGCAGGAACCCGATCGCCAGGTAGAGAAGCCCCTGCGGGGTTTGGTCCGTAACGGGGAACCCGGGGGCTGTCGCGGTCGCGCCCGTGGAAGCGCCCGCCGGTGGCCCGGGCGGAGGCAGCGGGGGGCTCGTCATCGGTCGGAGCGCGGGGAAGGGGGAGCGGGTCGCGCTCGGGGGGCCCGCGGACGGCTGCTGCTCGGGCAGGAAACCGCCGCATCGCGAACAGAACCGGGCGCCCGGGACGAGGACGGCCCCGCACCGCACGCACTTGCCGCCGCTCTGCATCTCGCGTTCCCGCCCGGCTCCCCGAGCGACCCGGGACTCGACCCAAGCGGGCGACGCTATTCAAAGGTAGGTCTACGTCACCGGAGCGTTCTCCGGGGTCCCGAAGACCCTCGGATCGGGTCGGGAGCGCTCCGGGACTCGAAGGATCGCTCGAACCCGATCCGGATCCGTCCGTCTCCCTACTCGATCCGAGAGAGCACGGTGAGCGCCCGGAGCGTGATCATCTTGCTCGGACGCCCTTCCGTCTCGAACGTCAACGTCGCCGGACGCTTCTCCGGATGTTGCGCGATCCACCGCGCGGACTCGGGATCGTAGTCCGGCTGGGCGGCGTCCAGGAGCCACCGCCCGTCGGGCCGTCGCTTCTGGCGCAGGAGGTCGAGGGCGTAGCCGAGCCGTCGGTCGTGCCCGTACCCGAGCGCGGTCAGGCAGTCGAGCCCGACCAGGAGGTCGTAGTAGTAGTGCACCGGCCAATGGAACCGGTACCACGGCTCGTACCGCTCCCCCTGCTGGTGGAGCTCGTGCTCGAGGTAGTACTCCGCCGCCCGCTCGACGCACGCCTGCATCGACGCGGACCGCTTCGAACGAGGGAAAGCGGCGAGAGCGCCCAATCCTTCCCAGGCGTCGAGCGTCCGACTGGGCGCCGGTCCCAACGTGGAGAACCGGCACGTCCACCCGCCCTTCGGGTGCGACGTCGTTACGATCCAGTCGAGCGTCTTCCGGACCCGCGGGTCGTCCTCGTACCCGAGGCGGATCAGCCCCCGCGCCATGTTCGCCGTGTAGCAGTGGTGCCCCTTTCCCTTCCCGAAGCCGCCGACGCCGCCTCCCTGGAGGGGCGACTTCCCCATCCAGTACTCGCTCGAACGGGCGACCGCCGGGGTCGCGCGAGTCGCGCCGAGGTCCGCGAGGGCGAGCATGTTCCAGTGGGTGCCGGTGAAGCGGGGCTCCAGCCAGCCCCGGTCGCGCACCCACCATCCCGCCGGGTCCCGGCGGGCCAGGATCTCGGACGCCCACCCCGCCGTCGGGATCCGCGCCCGGGCCGCGCGGACGTCCGCATCGTTCTCCGGGCGGTGCAGGAGCTGCGTGAGCGTCAGGTACCGGATCGACGGCTGATCGTCCTCGAGGAGCCAGTCGATCGCCGGGCGAGCGGACAACGTTCCCTCAGTCGCACCGGACGGGATGAGCTCTCCGCGCGACGCGGTCGCCGCGCGGGCCCCCCGTCTCGGGTCGACCCGGGGGGTATCGGATCTCTTCGTACGGTGGGCCGGGATCGACCTCCCGGGGACGCACGCTCCCCGACCGATCGGCGGAACGGTCGACGGCAGGATTTTATCGGGGGAGGAGCTCCCCGCGCCGTTCGGGGCCGCGACCGATGCGTTGGGAGTCGATCGTCCTCGGCGTCATCGTCCTCGGGTTCGGCGTCTTCCTCGTCTCCAGTCACGGGTACGTCGGCTCGACGTACCTCCCGGGGCTGATCGGGCTGCCGGCGCAGAACACGACGAGCGGCGCCTCGGCCCTCTCGATGTACGGGGGCTACGGCCCGGGAACGATCGTCTCCCTGGCGGGCCTCGGGATGCTCGGGAACGGGCTCCGGGCCCCGCCGTCGCGGGGGGCGGCCGCCGGCGGATCGATCCCCCCCGAGATGATGGCGGCGTTCGTCGCCGCCCAGTCGCAGATGCCGCGCGGCGGGGTTTCGGCCCCCTCCGGATCGAGCGTCCCTCCGCCGACCTCCCGGGGGTGCCCGGCCTGCGGCGCGCCGAACTCGGCCGAGGCGCTGTACTGCCAGAAGTGCGCGACGCCGCTGGGGTCGCCCGCCTCGCCGG
>DATJZK010000065.1:0-5994 GCA_035499145.1 Thermoplasmata archaeon | reverse complement strand
AGGACGTCGCGGACGGTCGAGCCGTCCGGCATGACGTACTGGGTGCAGACCGGGACCTCCTCGAGCCCCCCGAGCACGTCCACCTTCGTGATCGCGAGCGAGGTGAACCCGTTCAGCCGTGCGACGTACCGGAGCAGGACGAGGTCGAGCCAGCCGCACTTCCGCGGACGGCCGGTCGTCGCCCCGCGCTCTCCGCCGACGCGGCGAAGGAACTCCCCCCGCTCCCCCGTGTCCTCCGTCGGGAACGGTCCGGCCCCCACGCGGGTCGCGTACGCCTTCGCCACCCCGATGATCGAATCGACCTCGGTCGGCGGGATCCCGCTGCCGACGAGCGCCCCGGCGCTCGTCGGATGGGAGCTCGTGACGAACGGGTAGGTCCCGAAGTCGATGTCGAGGAGGGCGCTCTGCGCTCCCTCGAGGATCACCTTCTCCTCCCGGGCCAGCGCGTCCCAGAGCATCGGCTCCGTCGTCCGCACCATCGGCGCCACCTGGCTGCCGACCTCGGCGAGCCGACCGGTGAGGTCGTCGAGCGGGGGGAGGTTCGTGAGATGGGGCTTGGTCGCGTACAGCAGCTCGAGCTGGTCCCGGAGCGTGGCCGGCCGGAGCAGGTCCGAGATCCGGAGGCCGGTGCGCGCGGCCCGGTCGGCGTACGCCGGGCCGATCCCGCGCCGCGTGGTATCGAGCGGCGACGGGTGCTTCTGCTTGGAGCGGACGTCGTCGGTCCACGCGTCCTCGAGCTCGTGGACCGGCAGCAGGGCGTGGGCGCGGTCGGAGACGATCACCTCGCCCCGCAGCAGGCCCCGCCGCCGAAGCTCGGCGATCTCCTCGAGGAGAGTGATCGGGTTGATCACCATGCCGGGGCCGCACACCCCGGCGACCCCATGGCGGAGGACTCCGCACGACAGTTGGTGGAGGACCAGCGAGCCTTCGGGGAGGTGGATCGTGTGGCCGGCGTTCGGACCGCCGCCCGTCCGGACGACGTACTTCGCATCGGCGGCGAGGTAGTCGGTGACCTTCCCCTTCCCCTCGTCCCCGAACTGGGCGCCGACGATCACCGAGACGGTCATGCTCGCCCCGACGGCGGACGGAGGCGGGCGGGATTAAAGGGGTTCCGGCGCGCGGCGCGTGCCGTGACGCGACGTGCCGGCCCTTCGCGCTCCACAACGCTGATGAACCGACCGGTCGTCCTCGGCGCGATGGTCGCGCAGCGGACGCGGGAGGTCGAGATCTCGGGCATCCGCAAGATGTTCGAGGCGGCCCCTCCGAACTCGATCAATCTCGGGCTCGGGGAACCCGACTTCAACCCGCCCCCGGCGGTGGTCGAAGCGCTCTGTGCGGCGGTGCGCGAGGGGAAGAACCACTACGGCCCCTCCGCCGGGCTGCCGGCCCTCCGGGAGAAGGTCGCCGCGCGGTACCGCGACAAGGACCCGTCGACCGCGCGCGAGAACGTGATCATCACGGGGAGCGGCACCGAAGCGCTGATGGCGACCGCCCTCGCGCTGTACGACCCGGGCGACGAGATCCTCGTGCCCGATCCGGGGTTCGTCCTGTACGCGCCCCACGCGCGACTCGCCGGAGCGATCCCGGTGCCGTACGTCCTCGACGAGGCGAAGGGGTTCCTCCCGGACCTGGACGAGCTCGAGAGCCTCGTCAGCTCCCGGACCCGCGCGATCGTCGTCAACAGCCCGTCGAACCCGACGGGGTCCGTCCTCCCGAAGGGGACGGTCGACCGGATCGTCGCGTTCGCCGACCGGCACGACCTGACGATCGTCTCGGACGAGGTCTACGAGGAGATCACCTACGACCGGCCCGCCACGTCGTTCTGGGGCCGGTGCGACCGGCTCGTCGTCGTCAACTCGTTCTCGAAGACGCTCGCGATGACCGGCTGGCGGGTCGGGTTCCTGGTCGCCCCCCGGCCGCTCGCGATCGAGCTCAACAAGATGCATTACCACATCATGGCGTGCCCGTCGACTCCCGCCCAGGCCGCCGTGCTGGTCGGGCTCGAGTCGGACGCGGCGACCCGGAAGATGGTCGCCGAGTTCCGGACCCGTCGGGAGCTCGTCGTCCAGCTTCTCGCGAAGATCCCCGGGCTGTCGCTGGTCCCTCCGTCGGGGGCGTTCTACGCGTTCCCGCGGTTCGCCTGGCGCCGGTCGGCCGCCGAGGTCGCGACGTCGCTGCTCTCCCGCGGCGTGATCACCACGCCGGGGGATGCGTTCGGAGCGCACGGCGCCTCCCACCTGCGCCTGTCGTTCGCAGCCTCCCGGAGCGATCTCCGCAAGGGGATCGGGATCATCGCGGCCTACGCGCAGTCGCTCGCCGAGGCGGCCCCGGCATGATCCCGCGCCTGGTCGGGCTCCTCTTCGCCGTGATCGGCCGGGTGCGGGGCGACGACGCCGGCCGCGACCTCGAGCGGGTCGGGCGCGAGCTGCTGGCGCTCGAACGGCCGCGGGGTCATCGGCCGACGAGCGAGCGGTAGAGCTCGGCGTGCCGCCGGGCACACACCGACCAGTCGAGCCGGGCCGCGACCTCCCGGCCGCGCGTTGCCCGGCGCGCGGTGTCGTCCGGGTCCCGGACGACGTCCCGGATCGCGTCGGCGAGCGCCGGAACGTCCTCGTAGTCGACCAGGCGGCCGGCGCGGCCGTCCTCGAGCACCTCGGGCACGCCCCCGACCCGGGTGCCCACGACGGGGATCCCCGCCGCCATCGCTTCGACGAGCACGATGCCGAACGCCTCCCACTCCGAGGGGAGCACGACCGCGGTCGCCCCGCGGAACACTCCGCGGTAGACCCGTCGGTCCGGCACGTGCCCGAGCCACCGCACCGATTCGGCGATCCCGAGCCGCCGCGCCCGGGCCTCGAGCGACGCGCGCTGTCCCCAGTCCTTGCCCATCAGCACGAGGGGGAGCCGCTCCGCCGGGGGGATGCGGGCGAGGGCGTCGAGGAGGGAGGGGACCCCCTTGTTCGAGGCGATCCGGCCCGCGAACAGGAGGTAGCGGGACGGGAGCGGGACCTCCGGCCGCGCGTCCCCGCTCGGGTCCTGCCACTCCGCGAGGTCGATGCCGGGAGGGATGATCCGGATCCGGTCGGCGGGCGCGAACTCGCGGACGAGGCGCGCTTCCTGCTCGGTCTCGACGACGATCGCCCGCGCGACCCGATAGGCGGTCATCCCGAATCCGAAATCCTGCAGCCGCAGGAGCGCGGCCTTCACGGGGGGCTCCGTGCGGTCCGCCGGATGGTAGTGCGTGGAGACGACGAGCGGGATCCCGAGGCGATCGCACACCGCCGCGGACTCGAGGACGTGGCCGTACCGGTGCGAGTGGGCGTGGATGACGTCCGAGCCGCTCGCCGCGAGGGCGTCGACGAGCCCGATCATCAGCGGCATCGTGAACCGGGGCACGAGACGGTGGCGGACCGCGAACCGCCGGACCGGCACGCCGTCGACGACCGGGGCGAAGTCGCTCCGCCGCTCGCGGCTCGCCTCGTCGTACAGGTCGCTCGCGTAGACCGTCACCTGGTCTCCGCCGTCCTGCAGGCGGCGGGCGACCTCCCGCACGTTCGTTTCGACGCCCCCCGGCGCGTCGAAGCGGAGCGTCACCTTCGCGATCTTCACGCGGCGGTGACCTCCCGGTAGAGCCGGTCGATCCGGCCCGCGATCTCCTCCCAACGGAACCGCGGCACGACCTCGCGTTGCCCGTACTCCCCGAGGCGCCGGCCGAGCGCGGGATCGGTCCAGATCCGCTCGAGCACGGTGGCGAGGTCGGCGGGGTCGCCCGGCGCGACGAGCAGCCCGGACCGGCCGTCCTCCACGAACTCGGGGATCCCGCCGACCCGGGAGGCGACGACCGGCGTCCCCTGGGAGAGCGACTCGAGCAGGACGAGGCCGAACGCCTCGTAGTCGCTCGGCAGGACGGTGACGCGCGCCTCCCGGTACAGCGCCGCGAGGTCGGCGTCCCCGGCGACGAACCCGACCCGATGGACGCGGGCGGAGGTCCCGAGCGCGCGGGCCTGGGCGTCGAGCCGGTCCGCCATCCCGCCGTCCGCCCCGACGAGCAGGAGGTGGGCGGTCGGATCGGACCGGGCGAGCGCGGCGAACGCCTCCCCCAGGCCGAGCAACCCCTTGTTCGACGCGAGGCGCCCGACGAACAGCACGAACGGCCCGTCGATCCCCCAGCGCGCCCGGGCCACGGTCGTTCCGGCCGGGGCCGGGGGAAGGGGCGTGTACCCCGGCGGGATCACCTCGAGCGGCGGGAGCTCCAGCCCGAGCGCGGAGAGGAGGCGCCCCTCCTCGCGGGTCTGCACGATGATCCGCGCCGCGCTCCGCACGACCGGTCCGGCGAGCCACCGGTCGTAGACGCCGCGGATCCGGTGCCGGAGCCAGCCGCCCTCGATCGACCAGATCGGATGGAAGTGGGCGGTCACGACGAACGGGACCCCGCGACGTCGGTGGAGGCGGCGCGCGACCGCCACCTGGTTCGTCCCGTAGGTGTGCGCGTGCACGAGGTCGGGCGGGCGCCCCGCCAGCGCGGCGTCCAGCCCCCGGAAGAACGGGTAATGGAGCTCGCCCGGCAGCGACCACGCGGGGAGGCGGTGGACGGCGCCGAACGCGGTCGTCTCCTCCCGCGGAACGGTCGCCGGCAGCCGCTCCCACGGGTACTCCCGATAGAGATCGGTGGTGTAGACGTCGATCGTGTGCCCGAGCGCCGCGAGCCGGGGCGCGAGCTCGGCGACGTGCCGTTCGACCCCTCCCGGGCCGGGCGGATAGCGCGTCGTCAGATGGGCGACCCGCACACCGGCCGGCTACGCGCGCGGTTACTTGATGGCGCGGGACGCCGGACTACGACGCCGAGCGGGCGGCGGCGAGCCGCTGGGCATACTTCTTGTAGACCTCGGTCGCGCGCGACACCGCCTCGGTCTTCACGTACTCGTTCGCCTGGTGCGACAGCTCCTCCTCCCCCGCCCCGAAGATGACGACGCGCGGGTTCACCTGGGCGTAGTGGACCGCCTCGGAAGCGTGGACGAGGACCGTCGGCTCCGCCTGGGCGACCTCGCGGAGGAGCCGCACGTGCTCGGCGTTGGGGTCGATCTGGACCGCCGGCATCGTCAGGATCCGCCGGAGGGTGAACGGGGTCTTGATCCGGCGGAGGTGCTCCTCGATCTCGTGGTACAGCTGGTCGGGCGTGTACGGCGGCGGGAAGCGGATGTCGACCTCGCTCGAGCACTTGTTCGGCACGACGTTGAGGCGGCTCCCGCCGCTGAACGTGCCGATGTTGAGCGTCACCGAGCCGAGCTCCGGGTGCGCGATGCGCCCCTTGAACGATTCGAGGCCGCGGAGGATCCGCATCATCTTCGCGATCGCGTTCTCCCCGAGGTGGGGCATCGCCCCGTGGGCGGCCTTGCCGCGCGTCTCGATCGCGAGGTCGAGGACCCCCTTCTCCGCGTAGGCGACGCGAAGCCCCGTCGGCTCGCCGACCACGACCGCCTTGGCCCGGCGGAGCGGCAGGGTCTTCGACAGCGCGATCGCCCCCTGCATCGACGACTCCTCGTCGGTCGTGAGCGCGAGGACGACCGGGATCTTCCGCGCGACCAGGTCCTGCGCCGCCTCCAGCATCGCGACGACGGTCCCCTTCATGTCGGCCGCGCCGCGGCCGTACATCCGGCCCGACGCGAGCTGGCTCTGGGAGAAGCTCCAGTAGTCGCCGACCGGCGGCGTGTCGAGATGCCCCGACAGGACGACGCCGCCCTGGCCGAACTCGGCGAGGAGGGCCGGGGCGTGCGGGTCGCCGAACAGCGTGTTGCGCATCCGGATCTGATCGGTGAACGACTGGACGTAGTCGAGCACCTCCTGCTTGTCGCTGAACGGGTCGCTCGGGATCTTGATCAGCTCCGCGAGCATCTCGACCATCTGACGTTTCATTGGATCGACACACTCTTGCCGTTCGAGACCTAGGGGCGCGAACGGCCGTTTCGCCGGGAATACCCCTCGGGGCTTAATCGT
>DATJZK010000064.1:0-7019 GCA_035499145.1 Thermoplasmata archaeon | reverse complement strand
AGAAGGCGCTGCCGCCGTTCCTCTACGCGAGCCCCGGTGGCGCGTTCGCGCGGATCGACGGGGAGCGCCTCCGGTTCCTCCGGCAAGCGCGCGGGCTCTCGCTCGGCACGCTCGCCTCGATCGCCGGCGTCTCGCGCCGCGCGATCCAGCTCTACGAGGAGGGCCAGGGGGCCGAGGCGACGGTCGTCGAGCGGATCGAGACGTACCTCGACGCGCCGATCGTCCGTCCGGTCGAGCTGTTCGACCGGCCCGGCCGCTCCCGGCGGGGGGACGAGCGGACCGACGCCGCGTCGGCGGACCGGCCGGACGCGCCGGCCGCCCCGGCGCGGACGGGCGACCCCCTCCGCGACGGGGTCTTCGCCCAGCTGGGGGGGATGGGCCTCGAGGTGACGGTCACGATGCGCGCACCGTTCGACGCGCTCGCCCGGACCCCGGGCGTGCTGCTCGCCGGGGTCGGAAGCCTGCGCACCGCGCTCCACCGCGCCGAGGTGCTGCACGGCATCGCGCGCGTGGCGGAGGGACACGCGATGTTCGTCGTCCGGGAGACGATCCACCGCCCGTCGATCGCCGGGCTCGCGATCCTGAACGTCTCCGAGCTGCGCCGCCACCGCGACCCGGAGGAGCTCCTCGAGGAGATCTCCGAGCGCGAGGGCCCGTGATCACGGCGACGCTCCGGCGCGTCCCGTCGACCCTCCTGATCGCCCCAGTGCGC
This sequence comes from Thermoplasmata archaeon, assembly GCA_035499145.1. Classification (GTDB taxonomy): domain Archaea; phylum Thermoplasmatota; class Thermoplasmata; order Lutacidiplasmatales; family UBA184; genus Lutacidiplasma. The sequence continues at coordinate 6,307 of DATJZK010000064.1, read as the reverse complement.
GGCCTCGCCGCCGAGGTCGCGCCGCTCCTCGCCGAACTCGACCGGTTCCGCCCGGAGGCGGTCGGCCTCGGCCTCTCGGCCGAGGAGCTGCGGGGCCTCGTCGAGTACTTCGTCGTCGCCTCGGGAGAGCCGGTCGTTCCGCTCACGCCGACCGAGGTCAACGAGGTCCGCGGGCTCGTCCGGTTCGGGGAGGTCGGCGTCCCGAACCCGTCGTTCGTCGAGACCCTCCGCTGGGGGCAGGCGCGCGGCGTCCCGGTCTCCCCCCTCGACCCGAGCGAGGCGGAGGCCGCCGAGCTGTTCGCCGAGCACATCGGCTATCTGGAGCTCGTCCGGCGGACGGTGCGGGAGCGCCGGGCCGGCCGGGACCCCCCGGCCCCCGCGACGCCCGACGCCTTCGCGGTCGAGTGGGAGGAACGGATCGGGCACGGCGGCGGCTCCCGGTCGCTCGCCCGCGCGCGCGACGCCTACCTGGGGCAGGAAGCCGAAGCGCTCGGACGCGGCCGGTCACGCATCGCGGTGCTCGTCGACCGCGAACGGTTCGACGGGGTGCGGAGCGTCCTGGACGGCGGGACGGAGCGCGGCGGCTAGTCGTCGCGCTGCAGGACCCGCTCGATCATCGCGCGCGCCGAGCGGCGGAACTCCTCGAGACCGCCCTCGTTCACGAGCATCCCGTCGGCGAGGGCGAACGCGGCGCCGATCCCCCACTTCAGCTCCCGGCGATCGCGGTCGAAGAACTCCTGGAGGCCGCCGCCGTCGTCGGCCCGGCTGCGGCTCGACATCCGCTGGTGCCGCGTCTCGGGGGAGGCGAAGATGCCGAGGACGAACAGGTCGCCGAAGTTGTGGCGGAACACTGTCACTTCGGTGTCCGATCGGCAGCCGTCGACGAGCATCCGCGTCTCGATCAGCTTCGGGATGGCGCGCTGCGCCCAGACGCCTGCGCCGTGCTTTTCCCGCTCCTCGGAAGCGATGCGCGCGAGGTTCGCGTTGGAGATCGGCAGGCCCCGCCGTCGGACCTCCTCCCGCACGAGGTCGCCCATCTTCAGGGTCGCGAGACCCATCGACCGCGCGACCCCGACGAGTTCGTCCTTGCCCGACCCCGGCATCCCGACGGTGACGATGAGCTTCATGGAGCGTCCGAGGGAGGCTCGGCAGGCGGGGCCGCCGGCTCCGCGGGGGCGCCACCGGGCCGCTCCTGCTCGCTGACGAGCTGGAGCCGGTCCGCCCGACGGCGGAACGTGCCGGCCTCCTGCTCGGCGAGGCGGGCGGTCTCGGTGTATCGGTCGACGCGCACCTTGAGCTCGGCGGTCTTCTGCGTCCGGGTCGCCGCCTTGAGCTCGAGCGATCGGGCCTTCTGCTGGCGGTCGACCACCTTCTGCTGGAGCTTGCGGATCCGGTAGTGGAGCGCGGTCACGTCGGAGGTGAGCGGACCCCCGCCCCGGCCCGAGGCGCCCTGGATGTCCCGCTCGTACTGCTTGATCTGCTGCTGGATCCCGGGGACGTCCCCGAGGACCCGCTCCGCCTTCTCCCGAAGGAGGGTCGCCTGGTGGCGCAGCTTGTCGATCCGGGTGTTGAGCCGGGAGGCGCGTTGCTGCGCGCGCGCCGCCGTGCGGTCGTGGCGGGCGGCGATCTCCCGCAGTTTCGTGATGTCGGCGTACTGTTGACCGAGCCAGCGCGACGTCCGCGCGGCGAGAACTCCGGAGTGACCCGACGACTCGGGGGGCGGATCCCCACCCGCTGCCATCCGCCCGCTCCCACGGGGACCACGAGATATAGCCGTTGTCCACGCCCGCCGGCCGGTCACGCCCGGGACGGGCGGGGCGGGCGCAGCGACGGCGCGATCCGCGCCGCGAGCTCGCTCCGCGGCAGCCTCGCCTGGGCTTTCGAGTCGCGTTCCCGCAGCGTCACCGTGTCCCGCTCGGGCCCGTCGCCGACCGTGCCGCCGTCGACCGTCACGCAGTACGGCGCCCCGGCCTCGTCCATCCGTGCGTACCGTTTCCCGATGGTCCCCGCGTCGTCGTACTGGGTCGGCACGCCGTCCGCCAGCAGCGCGTCGGCGAGCTCGAGCGCGTAGGCGGCCTGCGCCTTCGGGATCAAGGGGAAGACCCCGACGGGGACGGGGGCGAGGTACGCCGGCAGGTGCCAGACGGTCCGCTCGCCGTCGCGGGCGAGGTGCGTGTCGGCGAGCGCCCAGAGGTTCCGGTCGACGCCGAAGGTGAGCTCGAGGACGTGCGGCAGCACGGTCGGCGCGCCGGTCGGTGTGACGGACAGGTCGCGGCCCGACCCCTCCCGGTGCCGCGAGAGGTCGTAGTCACCGCGGTAGTGGATCGCGCCGATCTCCTTGAACCCGCCGAGGCTCTCGAGCTTCAGCTCCGCGTCGAACTGGATCCGGTTGTAGAACGCCCGCTCGGAGTCCGACTTCTCGAAGAACCGGATCCGATCCGCCGGGTACCGGAGGACGTCCCGGAGGAACCGATGGAGATGGACCATGTGGTAGACGTAGAACTCGGGGAGCCCCGCGGCGGCGAGCGCGGCCGCCGAGGTCGGGATGCCCGGGGTCTCCTCGCCCGATCGTTGGTCGACCCGAACGACCGGGACGGTCTCGTCGCGCACGCGATCGAACGGCACGGGGAACCGGTCGGGCGCGAAGAAGATCTGCAGCTCGGCCTGGGTGAACGCCCGCATCCGGAACAGCACCTGGCGCGGTGCGATCTCGTTCCGGTACGCCTTGCCGATCACCGCGATCCCGAGGGGGAGGGCGCGCCGGCCGACGTCCCACATTCGGGCGAACGAGAGGTAGCTCCCCTGCGCGGTCTCGGGCTGAAGGTACGCCCGCTCCTTTCCCGTCACGCCGAGGTCGGTGCCGAACATCAGGTTGAACGGCCGCGGGACGCTCAGCTCCCGCGCTCCGCACGACGGGCACCGAACCGCCGCGTCCTGCACCAGCGCTCCGATCTCGGCCGGCGACAGCCCATCGACCCCCTCGGGGCGGACCTTCTCGAGGACGGTGTCCGCGCGGAAGACCGCGTGGCACGCGCCGCAGGTCACCTCGGGGTCGGTGAAGTTCTCGAGGTGGCCCGAGGCCCGGACGACCGCCTCCGGAAGGAGCTCCGCGGGCTCGATCCGGTGGTAGTCGTGCGACAGGCCGACGAACCACGCCGCCCACGCGTCCTCGAGCTTCCGCTTCAGCGCGCTGCCGAGCGGCCCGTAGTCGTACAGGCCCTGGGCCCCCCCGTAGATCTCGGCCGACGGCCAGAGGACCCCGCGGCGACGGAGGAGCGCGAACAGTTCGTCGAGCTTCATGCGCTCCCCGGGCCGGGCCCGGGCCGAACGATAAGGTGTTCGGTCGCCCGCGTGACGAGCTGGTACGTCGGGTCGTCCGGGGGGAGCCGGAGGACGAGCGGCCGGGCCGGCGAGCCCGGGGCAATCTCGGCCGCGCCCGCCCGGCCGAGCCACCGCCACGGCTCCACCAGCGCCGAACGCGCGACGAACTCCGCGGAGACCGGCCGTCGGCGCAGGCGGGAGCCGACGTAGGCGAACTCGAGCTCGCGCCAGATCGACGGCGCCTGGAACATCGCGTTGTCCGTGCCGAGGATCGTGCGTACCCCCAGCCGTTCCATCGTCGCGAGGTCCGGCTGGCGCCCGAACAGCGCGTTCGACCTCGGACAGACGGCGACGGTGACCCGATCGTCCCGCACCGCGCGGAGGTCGTCGGGGGTCGCCCGCGCGAGGTGGACCAGGAGGTCGGGGTGCGGGTCGAGGTACGTCGCCGGGGACTCCCGGACGGCCTCGCTCGCGTGGAGCGCGAACCGCTTGCCCGCGGCCCGGCAGGCCCGGGCGACCGTTCGGCGGGTCCCCTCCTCCTCGTCCCGGGCGCTCGACAGCCCGATCCCGTCGGCGACCGCGAGCACGTCGCGGAGCTCCGCCGGGTCGACCGGACGGGCCAGCGGACGGCCGAGGATCACGGCGCGGACCCCGCTCCGCCGGCTCGCCTTCCGGAGCAGTTCGACGCCCGCCCGCCCTTCCTCGCGAAAGTCGATCACGGCCGCGACCCCCGCCCGACGCATCCGGGCGAGCGCCGACCGCATCGCGGCGTCCTTCTCCCGCCGACCGCTTCGGGCGAGCAGGCGGAACTTGTAGCCCCCGGGAGCCGCGACCAGTCGCGCGACCGGGCCGACCGGCGGCTCGATCGTCGAGACCGCATCGCCGAGGTGGGTGTGCGAGTTCACCGGGGACGGGACGACGATCCCTCGGACCCGGCGCTCCCGCCCGTGGCTCGAGTCGGTCCCGCGCTTCCCGACCTCGACCAGTCGGCCCCGCGAGAACCGGGCGTAGGCGGCCCGGGCCCCGTCCCGGTCGAAGATCGCCCCGTCCACGATCATCGGGCGCCGCGCCGGAGCGTCCGCGCCGCTTAAGGTCGGCCCCGAAGGCGACCGAAGGGGTAATCGTGCCGCGGGCTCCCCGACGGCTGCGATGACCCCGAGCTCCGCCGACACCCCCCGGGATCTCGCGGTCAGCGGCCACGTCAACGTCGATCGGTTCCTGCGTGTCGCCCGCTTCCCGGCCGCGGACCGGACCGTTCCCGTTACCGGCACGCGGACGGAACTCGGCGGAACGGCGGCAAACCTGGCCCGGGTAGCGGCCGCGCGCGGGGTCCGGGTCGGCGTCGCGGCCCGGATCGGCGACGACTTCCCCGCCGAGTTCCGCCGCCGCCTCGTATCCGCCGGGGTGGACGTCCGGGAGCTCCGTAGTGTCCCGGGCCGACCGACCCCCACGTGCTTCACGATCGAGGACCGGTCGGGCGAGCAGCGGACGCTGATCGACCAGGGCCCGATGGGCGACGGGCCGGGCCCGCGCCCGTCCCGGGCGTGGCTCCGACGATACGCGTGGCTTCACCTGGGGACCGGCCCTCCGACGCTCCAGCTCGCGCTGGCCCGGGCCGCGCGGGCGCTGGGACTGCGCGTGGCGGCGGACCCCGCCCAGGAGATCTTCTACCGCTGGCGCGCCCCCGACCTTCGGGACCTTCTCGATCTCTCCGAGGTCCTGTTCGGCAACGCCGCCGAGATCCGCTGCGCGACCGACCTCGTCGGGGTCGCGAGCCCTCGCGCCCTGCTCGACCGGGTCCCGCTGGTCGTTCGGACCGAAGGGTCCCGCGGCGCGACCGCGCTCTCCCGGGTGGGGGCCGAGCACGTTCCGGCGACCCGCCCGCGTCGCGTCCGGTCGATCGTCGGGGCGGGCGACGCGTTCCGAGGCGGATTCTACGGGGCGTTCTTCCGCGGCGCGCCGCTGCGCCGGTGCCTCGTCGAAGGCGGTCGGGCCGCGTCCGGCTGGATCGAAGGAAACCGGCCGTAGGAGCTTCCGTGGAGATGCGACCGTTCGGCCGGCTGATCCCGCCGCTCACGGCCCGACGGCGGCTGCTTCGCTCCGCTCGGCCGGTCGGCCGCGTCGAACTGTGCCCGATCGAGGAGGCGTTCGACCGCGTCGCCGCGCGGTCGGTCCGAGCCGCCCGGCCGGTGCCGGCGTTCGCCCGGGCGACCTGGGACGGCTACGCGGTCCGCAGCCGGGACACGACCGGCAGTCGGCCCGACCGGCCGAAGGAGTTCGTCGTGGTGGGCGACCTGTATGCCGAGAGCACTCGGGCGGCCCGGCTCGGGCCGGGCGAGGCGATGGCGATCGCCACCGGGGCCCCGCTCCCGCCGGGCGCCGACGGCGTCGTGATCTTCGAGGAGGTCGAACGCCTCGGCGACCGGGTCCGCCTCACGCGACCGGTCGCGCCGGGCGATCGGATCGCCCGCCCGGGCGACGACCTCCGGCGGGGCGCACTGCTCGCGGCCGCGGGCGAACGGCTCGCTCCGGTCGCGCTCGGCGCGATCGCCGCCACCGGCCTCCCGTCGGTCGCCGTGTTCGCACGCCCGATCGTGGAGATGCTCCCGAACGGCAACGAGCTCGTGGTGCCGGGCCGCCCGCTGCGCCCGGGCGCGATCTACGAGAGCAACAACGCGGCGATCGCCGCCATCGTCCGCGCAGCCGGCGGGGAGCCGCGGCTGAGCCCTCCCCTGCCCGACGACCCCGACCGCATCGAGCGCGCCCTCCGGACCGCCGTGCGCCGCTCCGACCTCGTCCTGGCGACCGGCGGGAGCTCGGTCGGCGAGCGGGACCACCTCCCGCGGATCCTGCCCCGCATCGGCACGCTCCTGTTCCACGGCGTCGCGGTGCGGCCCGGCAAGCCGACCCTGGCCGCACGGACCGGCGGGCGGCTCATCGTCGGCCTCCCGGGGCACCCGACGTCGTGCCTCGCCAACATGCTCTG